>CBFGNU010000008.1:0-30343 GCA_965650195.1 uncultured Mucilaginibacter sp.
TTCCCGATCGGGTAAACAAGGGCGCAGTGTAGCCATTTTTACGAAGCAAAGCAGTGTTTCGCCCACGTGAATAAGTTCCTGTTTTTCGTTGAATAGCTCGTAGTTAAAATGAATAGTAACTCCCGGCATCTTGTCCAACATAACCCTTACGGTTATTTCTTCATCATACCGGGCGGGCTTTAAGTATTTACAACTCATTTCCATTACCGGCATCATTATACCCGATGCCTCCATGCCCGCATAGGTAAGGCCCATGCTGCGCAGCATCTCTACACGGCCCACCTCGTAAAACCCGGCATAGTTACCATAATACATGTAACCCATTTGGTCGGTTTCGCCATAGCGAACCCTTATTTTGGTAGAATGCTCAAACATTATTTTTTAATGTTACGCTCATTAAGCGCTTTTCTGAATTTTTGCGCATTTATATTATGATCTTTCACATTATCAGCGAAATTGTGGTAGCCGGAAAAATCCTCCTTAGCACACATATAAATATAATTGCTTGGCTTATAATTTAAAACCGCATTAACCGCATTTACCGACGGCATCATAATAGGGCCCGGCGGTAAGCCTTTATTGGCATAAGTGTTATACGGTGATGGTACTGAAAGGTAACGGTTAAGCACACGCCTGATGGTAAAATCCTTCATCGCGAATATAACTGTAGGATCAGATTCAAGTTTCATGCCTTTTTTAAGGCGATTGAGGTACAAACCGGCTATTGTGGGCATTTCCGCATCAACCAAAGCTTCCGCATCAACTATCGAAGCCAGTATGCTTACCTGCACAGGTGTCAAATTAAGTTCGGCGGCTTTAGCCTTTCGCTCTTTTGTCCAGAAATTCTGGTAATGCGTATACATTTTCTTGAAGAACTTTTCGGGCGTGGTGTTCCAATATATCTCGTAAGAATCAGGCATAAAAGCTACATACACATTATCTGTTGTAAAGCCATACTGTTTAATAAAATCCGTTGAATCCAATAGCCGAATGATCTCGGTTGAATCCGGCTCTAGCTTATTACCTGCAAAAGCGGCAAACTGTTCTTTAATCCTGTTATTATGCAAATCGCATGTAACGGGCTCCTGAGCGCCTGATGCAAGCATGTTGATCAACTTACGATTGCTCATTCCCTCCTTTAGGCGGTATCTACCCGGTTTAACCCGGCCGGGATATTTCATATTCTGCGCCGCCCACAAAAAGTTGGTGCTGTCTTTTACAATTTTTTTATCACGGATGGTTTTATATACGCTGTCAAAATCTTCGCCGGTGTGGATATACAAATACTCCTCGTTGCCGGTTACATTGGGGCCGAAAAACTTGAGGTAATAAAACAGCATTGTGCCGCCTAAGGCAACAACTATCAAAATTACCAGCGCTATAATGAACTTCTTTATTGAAGAACCCGATGATGCTTTTTTTGTCATTGTTTAAATTGTAGTGGTTTGCGGTAATCTTTGCATTGCCAAAAGCCCGCCGGTTAAGTTTTTAACATTTCGATATCCGTTTTGAAGCAAAATTGCCTGCGCAGTTTTACTGCGGATGCCCGCCTTACAGATAACTACTATCTCGTCTGTTTTGTTATACTGAAGGGACTCAATATTTTCAATAAGTGCAGACAATGGTACATTCTTACCGCCAATGTTATAGGTATGAAACTCAATAACCTCGCGTACATCCAGAATATTAATGCCATCCGGTTGTGTTAAGCGTTGCTTAAAATCTGCCGCGTTAATTTCCATCGCCGGTGCCTTGTGTAACAGTTAAGTTTATACGGCTGCCTATGCTTGTGGTGCTGGCAGAATCTGTTGGAGCCGGGAATTGGCTTATCACCTTAAGGCGGCTGGAGTCGGTAATGGCGCCCTGGTAGGTAATGTTCCCTAAGGTAAATCCGGCACCTTTTATAGCTACGCGGGCCTCATCCAGATCAAGATTAACTACTTCAGGTATTGGCAATTCGCCTGCACCGTTTCCATCTCCTAAAACCAGGTCAAGGCGCGATCCTTTAGGAATTTTAGTTCCCGATTTTATTGTCTGGCCGTTCAGTTTAACTTCAAGTACCATATCGCGGGCTATATCCGAGCGGTAAGTAGTATCGCCGACCTTTAAGCCCAGATTAGCCAGGGTAGCAACGGCCTGAATATATTGTGTTTGCTCAATATCCGGCATAGCTACCGGTGGTGCCTGTAAGGCGGCCATGGTAAGGTAGATTATTCTTCCTTTTTTCACAAGCGTTCCCGCATCAGGATCTTGTTGTACAATAGTGCCAGGAGTTTCATCGCCTGCATAAATCGTGTCAACATAATAATTAAACCCCTGTTGCTCTAAAATGTCTATAGCACGATCAATACTAAGTTTTGTTAATTGTGGAACCGGCACGCCCGAGCCATGATCTGTATAATAACTTAAACTAAAAAAGGCTATTAAAACCACTGATATTACCGACCCTATAGCGAATAACGCCGTTTTACGGAAGGAGCTGGTTTTAAGATAGGCCAATAATTTCTTCATTTTGCCAATTGAGTTTGTTTTGCCTGTAAGGGCTATCAAACATAGGTAAATTTTTGAAATTACTATTCAGCGGCAGCGAAAATTAGACAGATCAGGGCTAAAGAACTACGGCTCAAAAGCTATTATTTTTAAGCTGTTGGCTTCTAAAAATATTTATATTTGGCGCTATATGGCAACCAAAAACATAGCTCTGCTGGCCGGTGGGTTTACCGGTGAATACGAAGTTTCAATAAACAGCGCGAAAAACATAGCGGCAAATCTTGATCCTGCTAAGTATAAAGTATATACCATTTTAATTGACCGCAATCGTTGGTTTTATGATGATGGCGCTAACGGAGTAGATGTAGATAAGAATGATTTCAGCATAAGTGTAAACAGCGAAAAAGTAAAATTTGATTTTGCTTTTATCACCATACACGGCACACCCGGCGAAGACGGAAAACTACAGGGTTATTTTGACCTGATAGGCATGCCTTATAATACCTGCGATGTTACCACATCGGCCATTAGCATGAACAAAGCTTATACTAAAGCCATTGTGCACGGTATACATGATCTGCATATAGCCAGTTCTGTTAAATTGAAAAGACGCGATCCGCATGATATTGCCGGTGTAGTTGCTACTTTAAAGTTTCCCCTATTTGTTAAACCTAACAACGGCGGTAGCAGTGTTGGCATGAGCAAGGTTTACAAGCCAAATGGCTTAAGCAATGCTCTTGATAAAGCATTCCACGAAGATGACCAGATTTTAGTAGAAGAGTTTATTAAAGGGCGCGAGTTTAGTGTTGGGATTGTACATATGCACGGTAAGATAACCGTATTGCCTATTACTGAAATAATAAGCTCAAAAGACTTTTTTGATTACGAAGCTAAATATACGCCTGGCGTATCAGAAGAAATAACTCCGGCAGACTTGCCGGTTATGAAGCGTGAGCAAATCGTCAATATAGTGACCGAAGTTTACCAGCGCCTTAATTGCCGCGGCATGGTACGGGTTGATTTTATTTTAGAGGAAGCGACCAATGATTTCTACTTTATCGAGGTTAATACCACTCCGGGCCAGTCATTAAACAGTCTGATACCACAACAAGTACGTGCTGCCGGGATGAGTGTAACAGATTTTTATGGCGAATTGATTGAAGGGACAATAGGCCATGGTGCTTGAGGCGGCTGTACTATATGTGCTGCCCGGTAAGGAGGACAATTTTGAGAAAGACTTTAAAATAGCAGGACAATTCATTAGTTCTGTCCCGGGCTATATAAAGCACAGTTTGCAAAAATGTCTTGAGCAAGCCGGTAAATACCTGCTATTAGTGGAATGGGAGAGTTTGGAGGCCCACACTATCGGTTTCAGGCAATCGGCCGTATACGAACCATGGAAAAAGCTATTGCATCATTATTATGATCCTTTCCCTGTGGTTGAACACTATCAGGCCGTTGTTTAAATATTACGGCGTTTTTATACCGGCGTAAGTATTATATTCCAGTTCTCTTCTTTTAGTTAATCCCGCTATCACTTTTCCGCCGGCCTTATTCCACATTAAAAATGCTTTTTTAAGCGGCTCCCCTGTTACGTTTTCATTTACAAGGCGATGTACCGTGGATGTTTTAAAACCGGCCGTGCCGATGTTATAAGCTAAGGATACCAGGGCGTTAAACTCGCGTTGTTTCAGATCATCCCTGGTTGTTGAATAAACAGCCAAACAAAAGGGTTTTACTAATAATGAAAATTGACGATAAGCTTCTTCTTTGCTGGCAAAAGCCGGGTCTGCCATGCTAACTTTTTTTCCGGTTTCAGGATAATAGGTCATTCCTATCCCTATTGTTGGTATTCCTACCTGGTCTTTGTACGGATGCAATACGCATCCTTCAAATTTTGCTATCAGATCAATTCCGGCTTTGTCTAATGTTGTTATTTCCATGTTATGTGTAAGTTGTTAGGTTTTGTGTTGGTTTACTCAGTAAATATAACGATTTATGCCAATATATAAACTGTATCCCAAGTGGATCAAGTAATACTTTTTACAAAAATCCCCCCTTAATAGTCCTTTTTCCCCATGCCTGTTTTATTTTGAGCGGTATATCTTTGTGGTATACAAATCAAAAATCACAACATAAATTTATAACAATGGAAACTGCACAAAAAACAATCACCGTAACTGCAACAGTTAACGCGCCGGTAAAAAAAGTATGGCAATTTTGGAACGAGCCCGAGCATATTAAAGGTTGGGCATTCGCATCTGACGACTGGCATGTACCTTATTCAGATAATGACGTTCGTATCGGCGGTATTTTTAAAACCACTATGGCTGCAAAAGATGGCAGCTTTAGCTTTGATTTTGGCGGGGAATATACCGATGTTCAGGAGCACGCTTATATAGCTTACACCATGGGCGACGGCCGCAAAGTTTGGGTGAAATTTACCAACGAGGGAAATGCGACCCAAATTGAGGAAACTTTTGAGCCTGAAAGCCAAAACCCAATTGAGATGCAGCAAGGCGGCTGGCAAATGATTTTGAACAACTTTAAAAAATACGCCGAAGCCAACGCGTAATACGCCGTGCTACTATAAGCAAAGCCATTTGCCCCACGCAGATGGCTTTTGTTGTTTATAAGCTTTAAAACATACCTTTATGTTTAAGGGTTAATCAACAATGGCTACAGTTTCGTTAAGCAGCGCTAAAGGCAAATGGGTAATGGTAGCCACCATACTTGCATCTGCCATGGCTTTTATTGATGGTACTGCCTTAAACGTAGTATTGCCCGCATTGCAGGAGAACCTGAACGCATCAGGTGCAGATCTTTTCTGGGTGCTTAACTCTTATTTGCTAATGCTGGCCTCGTTGATATTAATAGGAGGTGCCATGGGCGATAAGCTGGGTCGCAAAAAGGTTTTTATGGGCGGTATTATTTTGTTCATTGTTGGCTCGGCGGCTTGCGGTATCTCAAGCAGTGTAACTATGCTGATAATTTGCCGCGCTGTACAAGGCATAGGCGGCGCATTCATGATCCCGGGCAGCTTATCCCTGATATCATCAGCCATTAACGCAAAGGAGCGGGGCAAAGCTATAGGCACCTGGTCGGCTTTTACAACGGTGGTAACTATGGGCGGGCCCATATTGGGCGGCGCTTTGGCCGACGCCGGTTTATGGCGCTACATATTTTTCATCAACGTTCCCATTGGTATTGCTGCATTTATAATGCTGGCCTTTCGTGTAGATGAGACCAAGGACGAGGATGCCGATAAGTCGCTTGATTTTCCCGGAGCTATTACCATTGCACTGGCGCTGGCACTGCTTACTTTCGGCTTTTTGAGAATACCCGCTGTTGGTTTCAGCCATTTTCAGTCGTACGGTTCATTAGCTGCCGGACTATTATTTCTACTGATATTTGTTGTAATTGAAAAAAAGAGTAAACATCCCATGATGCCGCTCAACCTGTTTAATAACGCCGTTTTTACGGGGGTTAACTTACTCACCTTCTTTTTGTATGCAGGTTTAGGCGCTGGAATGCTTTTTTTGTCGCTTAATTTGGTACAGGTGCAGGGATATAGCCAGTTGCAATCAGGCTTAACTTTTCTGCCATTTACGGTGCTGATGATAACTATAGCCCGATATGCCGGCAGCCTGGCCGATAAATACGGACCCAAGTGGTTTTTAATCGGCGGACCTGCATTAACAGGTGCTGGTTTATTCATGCTATCCTTTGTTAAGCAAACCAATGGGTCATCTGAGTACTGGACAACGTTCTTTCCCGGTGTATTTGTGTTAGGATTCGGCATGTCATTCACGGTAGCTCCGCTTACTGCCACAGTAATGGGTTCGGTAAGCGACCACTTTTCGGGCACAGCATCAGGCGTTAATAATGCCATGACGCGCATTTCGGGCGTGTTTGCTAACGCGATATTTGGTGCTCTGGCGGTGTTGTTTTTTACATCAACGCTCACCAAACAGGTAGAACAGGTATCCTTAAGCCACCAACAAAAGCAACGGATTGTGGCACAAGCCGCTAACCTTGGCGATGCTAAAGTTCCGACTGATATCCCACCAAAGCAAAAAAAGGAAATACAAACGTATTATAAAGAAAGTTTTATCCACGCCTACGTGGGTATTATGCGTATCTCGGCTGGTCTTGGTTTTTTAGGGGCGTTGATGGCGATGCTGTTTATTAAAAGTAAAAGGAGTAGAGCGACATTTAAACATTAAAATATAGGTATATTTATCAAACCGATATTTTAATTTGAATTTATAAATGAGATTTTTAAGGCAGATAAAAGCTGCATTTAATAAGGTTTTCCTTTTATTGATAGAAATTTTAAAGAAAGGATATTTATTTTTAAAAGGGAGCACTCAATATTTGCAGACTTTATTCTCACTATCGATAGTTATACTAACTATTATTTTTTGTTATGAGTTTGACACAAGTAAACTGCCCCATAAAATTTTTCGTACTACCGCGGACTGTGATTTATGGCTTGCGATTTCTGGATTCATTCTTATAGTCTTTGCGCTGATAGACGATTTTAGTGCTCAGTTTAGAATGACTTTTTGGAAAGCGACTACTTTAAAACTCGCCTTGATTATAATTGCATGTAATCTAGGTTACATGGCTTCGACAATCAAAAACAAGCTTTCTGAAAACGCTCTGGCCGCAGAAAATAGAAATTCATCTTCAATAAATAAAAAAAGAGATAGAGAACTTAGAGATACACTCAAGAAAATAAATAAAAGCGCAAACGACAGTCTTAGAGCTCGAACAAAAGAAATTATATCAGACTTTGGAGCGGTTTTAAGTGAAAATAGTAAATATATAATTACTGATCAGGCGCAACGAATAAGTCAGTTAAAAGATTCTATAAAAAAGTTGAGTGCAAATAAATACTCACCCGAGGTTTATATTGATACTATACTTTTAAAGGAACTTCCTTTTGATACAAGACGCTTCACTATGCGCTTCAAGAATGATAAAGACATTGCATATTCCGTGAAAATAAAGTATTATTTTTTAGTTCGAGAGGGTATGACTTATAAACCAGTGTCTAATTCATATACTTTGATAACAATGCCGCAGTTGAGTTCCTCAAAACCCAAGGAAATGATACACGATTTTTTTAAAGTCAGTAATTTTAAACTTGATTATTATTTCATTTACTTTTCTGGAGAGTACTTTGATAGTCAAAAAAATCGCCACCCTATAAATGACATTTATAGGATTAACCTTAAAACTAAAAAAGTGGATCTACCCACAGGATTTAACTATGACTTTGTACTTGATGAGTTTCATAAAGCATATAATGATACAAAGTATTGGTAAAACTCCCGCTGTAGAATCCTTTTTTTGATAAAAGGAAGCGCTTGTATATATGCATTATTAAACTTACCTTTGCACCCACTATTAACAAAAATATTTAACAGCTTTAATATTATTCAGGTAATGTATTTAAGTAACGAAGCGAAAGCAGAGATTTTCGCAAAACATGGTAAGGGAGCAACCGACACAGGTTCAACCGAAGGTCAGGTAGCATTATTCACCTACCGCATCGCACATTTAACCGGTCACTTGAAAAAGAACAAACATGATTTTTCAACCCAGTTATCACTGCAAAAATTAGTAGGTAAACGCCGCGGATTGCTGGCATACTTATACAAAAAAGATATTTCAAGATACCGTGCTATCATCAAAGCTTTACAGCTTAGGGATATCATTAAGTAAACTTCAAATGTTTTCAAAAAAAGCCGTCTCAAATTTAGGGGATGGCTTTTTTACTTTCTGATGAAATAATTTACACACAATAAAAACCGGTACGCTCTAAAAGATGAAAAGCGTATCACAACGAAAACAAGATGAGTTTAAAAGTAATTAAAAAGGTTATTGATCTGGGCGACGGACGCACCATTGAGATCGAGACCGGCAAACTGGCTAAACAGGCTGATGGATCAGTAGTAATTAAAATGGGTGACACCATGTTATTGGCTACAGTAGTATCATCACCTGATGCTAAAGAAGGCGTTGATTTCCTGCCGCTTTCTGTTGACTATCAGGAAAAATACGCGGCTACAGGCCGTATCCCGGGTGGATTTTTACGCCGCGAGGCACGTTTATCAGATTATGAGGTTTTGATCTCACGTTTGGTTGACCGCGCTTTACGTCCTTTGTTCCCTGATGATTATCATGCTGACACACAAGTAATGATCAGCTTAATATCAGCTGATAAAGATATTATGCCTGATTGCCTTGCAGGTTTAGCAGCATCAGCAGCTATTGCTGTTTCTGATATTCCTTTTAATGGCCCTATATCAGAAGTTCGCGTAGCTAAAATTGATGGTAAATTGGTTATTAACCCAACTTTAAGCCAATTAGCTAACGCTACTTTAGAGTTTATAGTTGCTGGTTCTGAGCACGACATCAACATGGTGGAAGGCGAATCAAAAGAGATACAGGAAGAAGAATTGGTTGAGGCTATTAAATTTGCCCACACTGCTATAAAACTGCAATGTTTAGCTCAAAAAGAGATGACCATTGAATGCGGTAAAACCGAAAAACGTACTTACAGCCATGAGCACAGCGACGAAGAGCTAAAAAAAGCTATCTACGCTGCTACTTATGACAAAGTTTACGCTACTGCAGGTGAAGCTTCCGGTAAAGATGAGCGTTCTGCTAAGTTCAAAGCTATCCGTGATGAGTATATAGCAACTTTAGGGGAGATAGATGATATCACTAAATTCCTTGCTAAAAAATATTATCATGATGTTGAGTATGATGCTATCCGTAACCTTGTATTAGATGAAGGCAAACGTTTAGATGGTCGTACAACCACTCAAATACGCCCAATATGGAGCGAAGTTGGTTATTTGCCATCTGCTCACGGTTCTGCAGTATTTACCCGTGGCGAAACACAATCATTAACCACAGTTACTTTAGGTGCTAAGGATGATGAGCAAATGATTGATGGCGCGTTCATCAATGGTTATCAAAAATTCCTGTTGCACTATAACTTCCCAGGTTTCTCAACCGGTGAGGTTCGTCCAAACAGGGGTGCTGGTCGCCGCGAAATTGGTCACGGTAACCTGGCTATGCGTTCATTGAAACAAGTATTGCCTGAGGCTGACGAAAACCCTTATACTATCCGTATCGTTTCTGATATCCTTGAATCAAACGGTTCTTCATCAATGGCTACGGTTTGCGCCGGTACATTAGCTTTGATGGATGCAGGTATTAAGATAACCAATCCGGTGTCTGGTATCGCAATGGGTTTGATCACTAACGAAATGGGTACTAAATATGCTATCCTTTCTGACATCCTTGGTGACGAGGATCACTTAGGTGATATGGACTTTAAAGTAACAGGTACCAAAAACGGTATAGTTGCTGTACAAATGGACCTTAAAATAAACGGTTTATCATACGAGGTTTTAACCAACGCGTTAAACCAGGCTAAAGATGGTCGTTTACACATACTTGGCGAAATGGCCAAAACCCTTACCACTCCGCGCGAGGATTACAAACCACATGCTCCACGTATTATCACCCTTAAAATTGATAAAGAGTTTATTGGTGCAGTAATAGGCCCCGGCGGTAAGATTATCCAGGAAATGCAACGCGAAACCGGTGCTAACATCAACATTGAAGAAGTTGGCAACCAGGGTATCGTTCAGATCTTCGCTGATAATAAAGAGGCCATTGATAAAGCTGTTAGCCGTATCAAAGCCATCGCTTCAAAACCCGAAATAGGCGAGATCTATGAAGGTAAAGTAAAATCAATTATGCCGTTTGGTGCATTTGTTGAAATTATGCCTGGTAAAGATGGTTTGCTTCACATATCAGAAATTGACCACAAACGTTTTGAAACGATGGATGGAATATTCGAGATAGGTGATGAAGTGCGTGTTAAATTGCTGGATATTGACAAGCAAGGTAAATTCAAGCTTTCCCGTAAAGCTTTGTTGCCTAAACCAGCTCCTCAACAATAACATTTTTAACAATTTGTGATTTTTATATTTCAGTAAAAAGCCTTAGCAATAGGGCTTTTACTGTTTAAACACTTTTTTTTAAAATAATTAAAACAAAACTGATCCTTTCAAACTTTGGTATAGTTAAGAGTTAAATTGTTTAAGCCAATATTGAATCCGATCCGAATTTGAAAATGACTTCTACTCCAATTGATCCATTGGATTTTCTTAATAATAACAATAGTTCAGGTAAAGCCGCAGGACCTGAGGCGGACCTTGTGCAATTGTTGTTATATGAAATTATCCGGGTTAAAGAATTGATTGCATACTATGAATCTATTCCTAATGGAGGAGGGCAGCTCGGTGCGTCCATATTAACCGAACTGGTTAACGAAGCTTACAACTCATTGGTTAGCTATGATATGGTGCTGATGAAAAAATACCACGAATTACTCCAGAATTGTGACTGATTTGTCATTAGTCATTAAGTTACCGGTCATTAGTTTTCATTTATTCTCATCATTGACGTGCATTTAATATATTTGCGACGGTATCAATGACCAATGACACAATGACTAATAACCATCTAATATCTCCATCTATCCTCGCTGCCGATTTTGGCAACCTTCAACGTGATATTGAGCTGATCAATAACAGCGAAGCCGATTGGATTCATGTGGATGTGATGGATGGTGAATTTGTGCCTAATATCTCTTTTGGTTTTCCGGTAATATCAGCAGTAAAAAAACATGCGCGGAAGCCTCTGGATGTTCACTTAATGATAGTTGAGCCCGAGCGCTATCTTAAAGCTTTTAAAGATGCGGGCGCAGCCGGAATAACGGTTCATTATGAAACCTGTCCGCATCTACACAGAACCATTCAGGTTATAAAAGAGTTGGGCTGCAGGGCAGGGGTGGCCATTAATCCTCATACGCCGGTAAGTGTACTGGAAGATATTATTGCTGATGTTGACATGGTGCTTATCATGTCGGTTAATCCCGGTTTTGGCGGTCAGCATTTTATTGAAAACACTTATAAAAAGATAAAGCAGGTAAAAGCTTTAAGCCAGGTTATCAATCCCGGTCTTTTTATTGAGATAGATGGTGGCGTTGACAACAACAATGCGCAAAAATTAATTGATGCCGGTGCAAATGTGCTGGTTGCAGGCAGCGCGGTGTTCTCGTCGGCCGATCCGGCGGCCATAATCTCAACATTAAAACACCCCAAAAAGTTACAATCTTTATAATGCTTGTTAGTAAGCAAAATTGTAATATTGAAAAATTTTCAATAAAAGCCTGTATTATTATAAAGCTGTATTTTTTTTAAATAAATGTAAATAATCTCAATATATTTTGTCAGATTAATTACCTTTGCCTCACCAAAATACAAAGTTGTTAATTCTGTATTTTGCTGAGATACCAATTTCAAATCATATGAAACATAATTTTGGTGCCGGTCCCGGCATTTTACCACACGAAGTTTTAAAACAAGCTGCCGCGG
The DNA here is from genome assembly GCA_965650195.1 of uncultured Mucilaginibacter sp. Lineage (GTDB taxonomy): Bacteria > Bacteroidota > Bacteroidia > Sphingobacteriales > Sphingobacteriaceae > Mucilaginibacter. The sequence goes on from CBFGNU010000008.1 coordinate 11,961, forward strand.
CAGTTATCGATTTTAACGGCATAGGCCTTTCTATTTTAGAAATATCCCACCGTTCAGCCGAATTTGAGGCTGTTCTTGACGAGGCTGTTAAATTGGTTAAAGAATTGTTAAATGTTCCTGAAGGTTATTCAGTGTTGTTTTTACAAGGCGGTGCAAGTACACAATTTGCAATGGTGCCTTACAACCTTTTACTAAGTAACGGAAAAGCAGCTTATGTTGAATCGGGTGTGTGGGCAAATAAAGCATTAAAAGAAGCAAAATACTTTGGCGAGGTACAGGTAATTGCTACTTCTAAGGAAGCTAACTTTACTTATATCCCTAAGGATTTCGAAGTACCTGCTGATGCTGCTTATTTGCATCTTACATCAAATAATACAATTTACGGTACTCAGTTGCATAGTTTCCCTAAATCACCAATACCTGTAGTTTGCGATATGTCGTCTGATATTTTCAGCCGCGAAATTAATGTTGCCGATTTTGGGTTGATCTACGCGGGCGCTCAAAAAAATATGGGTCCTGCCGGTGCTACGCTGGTTATTGTTAAAGATGACCTTATAGGCAAAACCGATCGCAAGATCCCTGCGATGCTGGATTACAAAATACAGATAGACAATGGATCCATGTACAATACCCCTCCGGTATTTGCTATATACGTTTCCATGTTAACCTTAAACTGGGTTAAATCAAAAGGCGGTGTTGCTGCTATCCAAAAAGAAAACGAAGCGAAGGCTAACGTTCTTTATGAGGAAATTGAGCGTAACCCATTCTTTAAACCTGTTTGCGCAACCGAAGATCGTTCAAACATGAACGTGTGTTTTGTAATGGAGAATGCTGAGCATGAAAAACCTTTCCTTAAACTTTGCGACGAAAAAGGGATTATCGGCATTAAAGGTCACCGCAGCGTAGGTGGTTTCCGTGCATCAATTTACAATGCGCTTTCTATCAATAGCGTTTATGTGCTGATAGAAGTCATGCAGGAGTTTGCTGAGAAGAATAAGTAATTAGTTTTTGGGTTGATTAAGTTGATTAAGTGAGTGGTTTGCCACAACAACTTAATCAACCTAATCAACTTAATACAACCCAATCAACCCAACAATGATCAGAATATTAGCTAACGATGGAATTGATCCCATCGGCAAAAAAATGTTAGAAGATGCAGGTTTCGAAGTGGATACCAATAACATTCCACAGGACGAACTGCCTGTTAAATTACAAAACTACGATGCCATTACCGTGCGCAGCGCAACTAAAGTGCGTAAAGCGTTAATTGATGCCTGCCCAAATCTGAAATTGATTGGTCGCGGTGGGGTAGGTGTAGACAATATTGATGTTGACTACGCTAAAGAAAAGGGCATTGGGGTTTACAATACCCCAGCTTCATCTTCTTTATCAGTGGCCGAACTTGTATTTAGTCACCTGTTTACGGGTGTTAGGTTTTTACAGGATAGCAACCGCAAAATGCCGGTTGAAGGCAATACCAAATTTAACGACCTGAAAAAGGCTTATGCTAAAGGTGTTGAGCTGCGTGGTCGTACTTTAGGTATAGTTGGTTTTGGCCGTATCGGTCGCGAGGTAGCTAAAATAGCTATCGGCGTAGGTATGGATGTAATTGCTTATGACCTTTTCCCTTTCAATCCAGAAGTTGAGATCACATTAGGTACAGGTGGTACTAAAGTTAACGTAACAGTTAAAACCGCCACTTTAGACGAGATCATCAAAACAGCAGACTTTATTACTTTACACACACCTTTTGTTGACAAAGCCCTTTTAGGTGCCGAAGAATTAGCGCAATTGAAAAAAGGCGTTGGCCTGGTTAACTGCTCACGCGGTGGCCTTATTGACGAGTTAGCTTTAGTTGATGCTTTAAACAGCGGTCAGATATCTTTCGCGGCGTTAGACGTGTTTGATAACGAGCCTACGCCACGTGCTGAGATCATCACTCACCCTAAAATCTCGTTAACCCCGCACATTGGCGCGGCAACTAACGAGGCGCAGGAACGTATTGGTGTTGAGCTAGCCAGCTTGATCATCGGCCATTTTACCAAGTAATTTCTATTTACTACATAGACTAAGGCTTCCGATTTATCGGGGGCCTTTTTTGTTTAAGTACAAATAGTACATTTGTTTACCTTTAACCACCATGACCGCTAAAAACGACAAAAAGACCATCCGCGCCTGGGCTATGTTTGATTGGGCCAATTCGGCTTATAACCTCGTAATTACTTCCACAGTATTTCCGGCATATTATGTGGCGATAACAGAGAACGCCGAAAACGGCGATCGGGTTAGCTTCTTCGGTCATAGGTTTGTTAACACAGCGTTATCAAATTATGCTTTGGCGGCAGCTTACCTGGTTATTGTACTGATGCTTCCGGTATTGACCTCGATTGCCGATTATCGTGGCAGCAAGAAAAGCTTTATGCAGTTTTTTACATGGCTGGGTGCTACAGCATGCTGCTGCCTTTACTTTTTTAAGTTAGATAATTTAGAACTTGGTATTATTTGCTTCGCATTAGCAGCGATAGGATATAGTGGCGGTTTTGTATTTTATAACTCTTATTTACCCGAGATAGCTACTGTTGATAAACAGGATGCTGTTAGTGCCAAAGGCTTTAGCTACGGATATATAGGCAGCATGATCATTCAAGTGATCTGCTTTGTGTTTGTACTAGCTCCGGAGACATTTGGGATAACTGATAAAAGCTTTCCGGCCCGGCTGTCCTTCTTGCTAGTAGGGTTGTGGTGGATCGGCTTTGCACAAATTCCGTTTAAAGTATTACCTGGTGGAACGGCAAAAATGGTTAATAAACAGGTTAGCGTTTTACGTGGCGGCTTTATTGAGTTGGGTAAGGTCTGGCAACAGGTAAAACAAATGCCTTTACTTAAACGCTATTTGCCGGCATTCTTTTTTTATAGCATGGGCGTGCAAACCATTATGCTGGCAGCGGCGGGCTTTGGGGCAAAGGTGTTACATCTACCAACAACCAGTTTGATAACCATTATCCTTATCATCCAACTGGTGGCCATACTGGGTGCCAATTTAATGTCTAAATTATCAGCAAAACATGGTAATGTGCCTGTGCTAACAGGTGTTGTAACGATCTGGATATTGATTTGTATGTTGGCTTACTTTATTACTACCGCTACACAGTTTTATCTGTTGGCTGCTGTTGTTGGTTTGGTAATGGGAGGCATCCAGTCGTTGTCCCGGTCCACCTATTCAAAGTATCTGCCCCAGGATGCTACTGATACAGCCTCATTCTTCAGTTTTTACGATGTTACCGAGAAGCTGGCTATTGTTGGTGGTATGTTCAGTTTTGCTTTGATAGAAGTTCTTACAGGCAGTATGCGTAACTCCATCTTAGCCCTGGGCTTTTTCTTTGTGATAGGATTGGCGTGGCTGCTGGCTCTTGGCCGGTTAAAAAATCAAGACAAATCCTCATAGCAAAGCAGCGTGTTGCAGAAATATATACAACACTTTGCAACACTTGCAACAGCGTTTTTTGTAATACCTTGATTATTAAAATCTTGTGAAAAGTAAATGTTGAAACATGCAACACTTTGCAACAGCATTTACTTCGTTCCCGATGGTTTTTTCATTGCTTCACCATCTTTTAACGGCACCCCAAAGTTAGGCGTTCCATCCTTATTCCATGTAAATTTTTGAGCACGTGGTGCGCGTTTGCCGCCGCAACCATCGCCGGGGTTGGCATTGGCATGGTATAATATCCAATCCTCCTTACCATCAGGCGACTTAAAGAAGGAGTTGTGACCCGGCGCATAGATCTTATTTGCCGGATTTTGCGAAAATAACGGCTGTGGCGATTTCTTCCATGATTGGCTGTCTAACAAATCAGCATTTGCCGAAGCTGTTAACATACCCAAAGCATAAAAATCCGTCCAGCAGCCGCTTGCGGAGTAGATCAGGAAGATCTTATCGCCACGCTTTAATATCTGCGGACCTTCATTCACCAAAACTCCAATTCCGCTGTTGTTTTCCCAGCTATAAGTCGGACTTGATAATCCTACCCGCTTGCTGCTTATCGTCCATGGGTTACTCATTTGGGCTATATAGATACTCTGCATCCCGTTTTTATCGCCTTCCCAGCCAGACCATAGCATATACATTTTGCCTTTTTGCTCAAACACGGTAGCGTCAATGGCCCATTTATTTGCGGCATCGCTTACCTGGCCCTTAAAGGTCCATTCGCCCTTTGTAGGATCGGCTGAAGGGTTTTCAATCACATACATGCGGTGATGATCGTTAACGCCGTCATCAGCCGCAAAATACATGTACCATTTGCTTTGTAAGTAATGAAGTTCCGGTGCCCAAATCTCTTTGCCATAGGTGGTACCTGAAGGTGGTGTCCATACCACTGTTTTCTCTGCCGATTTTAATTCGGTAAGGTCCTTCGTTTTCCATATTGTTAGGTTGCGGCCCGTTGTTTGGGTGTAATAATAATAGCCATCCTTGTAAATATTCCATGGGTCGGCGCCTGATGGCAGCAGGGGATTGTTAAAAGTTTGGGCGAAAGTGGTAGTAAAAGTTATATGGAGGAGTAGAAGGGTTAAAAGCTTTTTCATATTTAACGTAAGGTAGCTCGAAAATATTAAATATTATATCATCACGTTAGGCAAAGTCCACAGCCTTTAATATCTTTAACCATGCTGCTTCATTTAGTTAAATTTAAAGGAAAGGGATTTTGGGTAATATTGCTGCCTATGTTATCCGCCTTTGTCTTATTCCAATTGGCAGAATTTCTTCCCATCAACAGAGACTTTGTAGGAGCGATCGCGCTCACCATTTCAGGGACATTGTTGTTTTTTTACGATAATCAAAGACCTACAATTGTTGAAGGTGACATCATCAAAAAGAAAATTAAACTTCCCCGCGAAAAAAACAGAAACAGTATGATGTGGATCGAAGTGCGTTATTGGGGCTTGTTAATGGTAGTTGTTGGATTAATATGGATGGGGAATTTGCAGCAGTTTGTTTAATCGTATTGTTCAAATAACGCATTTACCATTTTTAAAACCCTCTAAAATTAGGCCGGCTTATCAGCGGAGAAAACGACCAGGGCACCGAGCTCAAAATAATCAGCAAACCAACCGTAAACCAGATCGCCATTGTTTTATATTTCTCTTTATCGGTTTCCTTTCGTTTCGCTTTAACGGAGCCAATAGTGATAACTGTAATGCCTATCAGCATCATAGCAATATGCTCCATACCAAAAAAGCGAATGATACGCTCGTGAACGGCAGTGCTGAAGTTATGTAAGAAGTAAGAAACTATAGGACTTATAAAATAAAGACTGATACCAAGTATCAACTGCACATGTGCTATTGTAGCCGTAATGTGCCTAACCGAATTGTCAAACTTTAAATAAGGTTTGTTTAATAACCATCCCTGATATGCATTGAAAATGGCAAAAATCAGGCTGCCCAATACCAGCCAACGTGTTAAAGAATGTAGCGCTAATAAGGTTGGATACATATATATGTAGACGAATTTGTTTACAAACATATTTTAAAATTCGTTCAATTTATATTGTATTGCAAAATAGACAGTTAGTAAAAACTACGTTATCAAATGCAAAAAAGCTTGAAATAACACGCAGCAATAGGTATTTTGGGCAATGTATGATTCTATGCCGCAACACGATACTTTTTTAAGCCGACTTGATGATCTAAAAAAAATTGCTGATGAGTTACCCGTTGCCATTATTGTTCACCGGGTTGACACCATGCAAATTGTTTACATGAATAGTACCGGGCTAAATGAATTAGGCACCAGTCACCAGGAGTTGGAGCAACTAAAACCCGAAGAATATTACCTCAAATATTTTAATAGCGATGGCACTGAGGACGTTGTGCCTAAAGTAATGCTATTTATTAAAGCCAAAGGCGCTGCGGACAGGATATCGTATTTTCAACAGGTGCGTACCGCCCATTCAACCGAATGGCAGTTGTATGTAAGTAATACCCGTGTTTTTAACAGGGATGAAAACGGAGATGCCACCCATTTGCTAACAACCGCCAGCGTACTTGATCCTGTGCATCATATTACAGCCAAGGTGGGCCGCCTGGTTGACGAAATTTCCTTCTTGCGCCAAAGCAATCGGCTTTTTTTAAGTCTTACCAAACGCGAAAAAGAAATACTTGCATTAATGGCGCTGGGTTTAAGCTCGATAGAAATTGCTGATAAACTTTTTATCTCAATTGCCACCACCAACACGCACAGAAAGAACATCCGAGCAAAGCTTAGGTTAAAAAACAATTTCGAGACCGTAAAATTCGCGCAAGCTTATAACCTCATTTAATTATAATAGTTCCGCACTATTTCGCTTTATCTTTCTTTTTTCATAAATTCCGCCTATAAATGCCAAAAGCATTTTCATTGACTGAAACTTCCTGTTTTAAAGCTGTTTAACTTGGAAAAATTTACCAGGCGAAATTTTTTAGGTAAAGGCGCTATGCTTGCGGGCGGCGTATCCGGCCATGCTGGCTTTGGGTATGTTAAAGTCATCCGAGGCACACGCTTTCGATCTACCCGGCAGCGGCGATGGTAAAAAAATCATCATTTTAGGTGGAGGTTTAGCAGGTATGACCTGCGCCTATGAGCTCACCAAATTAGGCTACAATTGCACCATTTTAGAAGCCCGCAAACGCGCAGGCGGTCGCTGTTTCAGCATCCGCAACGGCAGCACCAACACAGAAATTGACAGGCCAACTGCAACTGCAACTTTCGATCCGGGTATGTATTTCAACGCCGGTCCCTCACGCATTCCGCATCACCACAAACTTACCCTGCATTATTGCAAGGAATTGGGTGTACCTATCCAGGTGTATAACAATGTTAACGAGGGCGCTTATTATTTTGCAGAAGGCAAGGGACCTTTATCCAACAAAAAAATACGTGCCCGCGAAGTGCATAACGATATGCGTGGCTACATGACAGAACTGCTGTCAAAAAGTATTGATAAAAGCGGATTGGATGCCAGCCTAAGCAAAGAGGATGTAGAGAAAGTAATGATGTACCTGGCTGCCGAGGGTGGCTTGGACATTGACAAGCTTTATAAAGCATCCGCAAGGCGTGGATATACCGAAGCACCTGGCGCAGGCGCACAATCGGGCAAAGTAGCAGAGGCGAACAAACTAGCTGATATACTGCATTCAGGCTTGCTAGATCCGGATTTTTATAATGTGGCCGAGTATACCTATGAGCTGCAAATGACCATGTTTCAGGCCGTAGGTGGCATGGATAATATTGCCAAAGCCTTGCAAGCCAAAGTAGCTACCATGCTAAAATTGGGCGCAGAGGTTACGGCTATAACCAACTTACCCGAAGGCGTTAAAGTAATCTATAGGGATGCGACAGGTACGCACGAATTGCAGGGCGACCTGTGTATCTGCACCATACCGCTGCCTGTGCTAAGTAATATCAACACTAATTTTTCAGGCGATGTAAGCAGGGCGATAGACTATATCGCTTATATAAAAACAGGCAAGATAGGCCTGCAGTTTAAACGTAGATTTTGGGAAGAGGACGACCAGATCTATGGTGGAATAACGCATACCAATAATGAGCTCACCCAGATATTTTACCCATCCAACGATTATTTGGGTAAAAAAGGGATACTAATAGGCTACTATAACTTTGAGGAAAAGGCCCACAACACCGGCAAACTAAGCTATGCCGACCGCGAGAAACTGGCGCTGCAAAAGGGTAGGCTGATCCATCCACAATATGATAAGGAGTTCGAAAAGTCGTTCTCGGTAAGCTGGCATAACACCAAATACAGCTTGGGTGGCTGGGCGGAGTACGACAGCGAAACACGCAAAAATTATTACCCGGTACTGTTAAAGCCCGATAAGCAGGTATACTTTGCAGGCGAGCATCTAACGTATTTAAACGCCTGGATGGCAGGCGCATTTGAGTCGGCGCGCAGCGTAGTTGCGGCTGTGCATGCAAGGGTAACAGAGCAGCGGGTAAGTTATCCGGCCAATAACATTAAAGGTTAACAGACAATATTAAATTTAAGGATATGGCAAACATCAATCGCAGAACCTGGATCAGAACCAGCGCTTTAATGGCCGGTGGCGCGGCTTTTCTGCGCGGTGGCGTAGAAAAATTATCGGCAATGCCGGTATTGAAAAGAGTAAAAACCACTGCTATAAAAGAGCAAACGTTTTTGGAGAGCATTCCGGCTGAGATAAAGGCCCGGTTAAGCGCCAACGAAAACCCTTTCGGTCCGTCGCCGGCTGTCAAAAAAGCTATTCAGGATACGATAGATGTTGGTTTCAGATATCCGATGGACCTTTACGGGCAGTTAGTTGATAAAATTGCCGCCTTTGAAGGTGTAAAGCGCGAAAATATCCTGATGAATGCCGGTTCATCGCCATTGTTGTTGGCTGCGGCTATGGAGTACAGCAAAGGCGGAAAAAGTATCATTACCGGCGATCCATCATACGAAGACCTTCCATCAACAGCAGAAGGTTTCGGAGGAAAATGGATCAAAGTACCGCTAACGCCGGAGTTTAAACTCGACCTGGATGCAATGGAAGCTAAAGTGGACGGCAATACCGGCCTGGTTTATATCTGCAATCCAAACAACCCAACTGCCACTGTTTTAGATACGGCAAAATTGAAAGCCTTTATTGAGCGGGTATCTAAAAAAGCCACTGTTTTTGTTGATGAGGCTTATATTGATTACCTGCCCGACCCAAAAGCCGCCAGTATGATGAGTGCCGTTTTAGCCGGCCAAAATGTTATCGTAGCGCGTACATTCTCTAAACTATATGGCTTTGCCGGCCTGCGCTGTGGCTATTTAATTGCACAGCCTAAAACAACCGAGATGTTGAGTAACTTAACATCCGGCGCGTTTAATATGTCGGCCACAACGGTAGCGGGCGCTATAGCAGGCTATAACGAAACTGCCTTTTTGCAGGATGCGCTTAAAAAAACCATCGCCTCAAAAGAGTATCTGTACAGTGTATTAAAAGCAGAGGGGTATACTTACATACCATCATCTGCTAACTTTGTACTGTTTCCGATTAAGATGGAAGGACGCAAGTTTGCCGAAGAGATGGGTAAACGTGGTGTTGGTATTCGCATCTGGCAAATAAAAGACCAACATTACTGCCGGGTAAGCATCGGTACAATGGATGAAATGAAGATCTTTGCTGAGGCTTTTAAACAGATATCATAACAATACTACTATGCGCAGCTTACTAATTATGATTTGTTTTGTTGTTACAGCGAACCTTGCGCTTGCTCAAACAGCAACGCCTAATCCACGGCCTTTAACTATGGCTGAGTATAAAAAAGGTAAAACCTTTAGCATTGCCGATCTGGACAAAGATACTTATGTTAAGTTTGAAAACACTTATGTTTTGGATAGGTATGAAGGTCGGCCGGCTTATTTTATTACCGGTAGCGACGGCCTTAAAAAGCGCATAGACCTGTACAAATTCATCGTCCGTGAGGGTATGCAGGAGATTGGCTTGATGGTGTTTTATACATCCGAAACCGGCAAAAGATACCAGGCGCTTGTACCTAATTTTACTGCCGATGCCGCAGTTTGGGAGGTTTACTTTGATGATATTGATAACATTAACAAGGTAGAGAAGAACTTTATACTCAAACTTTCTTATGTGCTATCAAAAGAGTTGAGTTTTCAGCAATATAAAGTGATAAATGGCGGTAAGGTTTCTAAAGAGGAGTCTGCTAAATACGGCACAGCTATCTGTTTCCCGGGGGATGAATTGGTTACAATGAGTAACGGCTCAAAAAAACAATTAAAAGACGTAAAAAGCGGCGATAAGGTGATCACCATTGACCCGGTTACACATCAATCGTCTGCTACCGTTGTTAATGAACTTACAGAACACGAGCCTGAAAATTATGCGCTTACGCAATTGGTATTGGTGCTGGCAAAAGAGCATAAGGCTGCTACTGGCCTGAATGTTAATTTATCTGCAAAAGTGGTTAAGGCAACGCCTAATCACCCCATGCTTACTAAAACCGGCAACAGCAAAATAGGCGACATTCAGTTAGGAGAGCAGGTGCTTTGCCTTGACGAAGCAAGCGGTAAGTACGAAACATACACGGTTCTAAAGAAAAATGAACATGCGGAAGGTGTTCAAAAGGTGTATAATATTGTTGCTGAGAAGGGTAGTACGCTTATAATGAATGGCGTTATGGTGTTGCAAAAATAATGTTGATGCATCTAAACACATTGCCTTATGGCTTACTCAAAAGTTTTTCTGAAATTAGCCGGCGATGAAAACCGAATTGTTTATTCCCTGCTTTATAGATCAGCTTTTTCCGGATACCGCATTTAATACCATAAAACTGCTTGAAAAGGCGGGCTGCGAAGTACACTATAACCCTGAGCAAACCTGCTGCGGACAGCCGGCATTTAACGCGGGTTTTTGGGACGAAGCCAAAACGGTGGGGCGCAAATTTCTGGATGGTTTTTCAGATGACAGCGTGATCGTTACGCCATCAGCATCATGCACCGGCATGGTGAAGAACTATTATAACGATCTGTTTACCAACACCATGGTGCATAACCATTGTAGAAATGTGCAAGGCAATATCTTTGAGTTGTCAGATTTTTTGGTGAATGTTATTCAGTTTGACAAATTTGGCGCCGAGTTGGAAGGTCGCGCTGTTTACCACGATAGCTGCAGCGCCCTGCGCGAGTGCAAGATCAAGGAAGAGCCGCGTCAACTTTTATCAAACGTATTGGGATTAGAATTGCTTGAACTGCAACAAGGCGATACCTGCTGCGGCTTCGGCGGTACCTTCGCGGTTAAGTTCGACGCTATATCAGCCGCAATGGCTCAGCAAAAAGTTGATTTTGCCATGGAAGCCGGCGCTGATTATATTATCTCTACTGATGCTTCCTGTCTGCTGCACTTGCAAAGCTATATCGATAAAAACAACCTCTCTATTAAAACCATGCACTTAGCCGATGTGCTGACGCATGGTTGGGGGAATGTTTGAGTGTGATTTTGAATTTCGAATGTTCGATTTCGGATTTTTATTTGTTGGCAGCTGTTTTGCTTTGTTTTCAACATGCAACGCTACCAATCAGCAGAAAAAAACACCGGCGTTATAGCTTATGAGATCGTCCCAGATGGCATCAGTATAAAATTCAGGGATGGCTCGGTATATCTGTATACTATTCAAAGCACCGGCAAAACGCATATTACTCAAATGCAACGTTTAGCCCGGGAAGGAGCGGGGCTTACCACCTATATTAACCAGCATGTACGAGAAAACTACCAGGAAAAGCTGAATTAACGCAATATCTGCTCATTTAGCCGTTACTGGCATGATGCTTGACTTATGCGTTTACATTAAGATTTGAAGCGATGGGAAATTGGGAACATTATGTAGTTGGAATTTTTGTAGTATTAGTTATCTACATTTTCGCGTTTGGTGGCGCAGCCATGGTTGGCGGCAAATTTGATAACTGGACAAGCAGGTTAAAGCGCCATAAGGTGTCCTTTAAATGGAAAAGAAAGAAGCTTGAACGGTATTAACCTAAAAGCGTTTGGTATAGCCGGTAATTCTCCGCGTCAAAACAAACAAATATTACTTTTTTGATCTGCTCGTTATCAGCCAAAAAATCATTTACTGTCTTTACTGCAATTTCTGCCGCATCAGGCTTCGGGAAATGATACACACCTGTACTTATATTAGGGAAGGCAATAGTTTCCACGCCGTTATCTATCGCTACCTTTAAGCTATTTCTATAAGCGTTAGTCAATAATTGTTCAGCTTTTTGAGTACTGCTTTTGCTCCAAACCGGGCCAACAGTGTGTATAACATATTTTGCGGGGAGATTACCGCCTGTAGTTATTACGGCCTCGCCGGTTTTACAGCCACCCTGGCGTTCGCGTATTTTGTAACAATCCTCTAAAATAGCTTTTCCACCCGCGCGATGAATAGCACCATCAACTCCGCCACCACCTAATAAACTGGTGTTGGCCGCGTTAACAATGGCATCGGCTTTTATTTTGGTGATATCGCCCTGAATCAATTCAATCTTGCTCATGTAATTTTAACCAACCATAGCGCTATCGGTTTTTTATAACCGATAAAATTCCTAAATTCGCAACACAAAATTAAGATCGCGTTAGTAGGCGATCGACTAAAAGTAAAATTTAAAAACCGGACTTCAAATGAAGTCCCTCTCCTAAAGGAGAGGGACTTAGGGTGAGGCCAAATCATGTTTGTAGATGATCAAGATTACACTACCCGACGGTTCCGTTCGTGAGTACGAACAGGGAACTACTTCTATGCAGATAGCGCTGTCTATCTCTGAAGGTTTAGCACGAAACGTATTAGCTGCTGAAGTTGATGGCGAGGTTTGGGATGCCAACCGCGCTATCGAAAAAGACTCGCAGGTTAAATTATTGACCTGGAACGATGTTAAAGGCAAAGCAACATTCTGGCACTCATCGGCCCACATGATGGCCGAGGCGCTGGAGGCACTTTATCCGGGTACCAAATTTGGTATCGGTCCGGCAATTGAGACCGGTTTTTACTATGATGTTGACTTTGGCGATAAACCTTTTTCATCAGAAGAGTTTAAGAAGATAGAAGACAAGATGCTGGAGCTGGCTAAGGCTAAAGAGGAGTTTACCCGTAAACCTGTTAGCAAAGCCGATGCGATAGCTTATTTCACCGAAAAAGGCGATGAGTACAAACTGGACCTGATAAAGGACCTGCCTGATGGTGCCATCACTTTTTATACACAAGGTAACTTTACTGATCTGTGCCGCGGGCCGCACATCCCTAATACCGGCTTTGTAAAAGCTGTTAAATTGATGAGTGTTGCCGGTGCCTACTGGCGCGGCGACGAAACCCGTAAGCAGCTTACCCGTATCTATGCTGTTACTTTCCCTAAAGCGAGCGAACTGACTGAATATCTGCGCATTCTGGAAGAAGCCAAAAAACGCGATCACCGTAAATTAGGTAAGGAACTGGAGCTGTTTGCTTTCTCTGAAAAAGTAGGTATGGGCCTGCCTTTGTGGTTGCCAAAAGGCACTGCTTTGCGTGAGCGTTTAACTAACTTTTTGCAAAAGGCACAGGTTAAAGCTGGTTACGAGCAGGTTATTACACCGCACATCGGGCATAAAAACTTGTATGTTACTTCGGGTCACTATGAAAAATATGGGGCCGATTCTTTTCAGCCCATAAAAACACCGCAGGAAGGCGAGGAGTTCTTTTTAAAACCGATGAACTGCCCGCACCATTGCGAGATCTATAAAACAAAACCACGCTCTTATAAGGACCTTCCGGTGCGTTTGGCAGAGTTTGGTACCGTTTACCGTTACGAACAAAGCGGCGAGCTGCACGGTTTAACCCGTGTACGTGGCTTTACTCAGGATGACGCGCATTTGTTTTGCCGTCCTGACCAGGTGAAAGAAGAGTTTAAGAAAGTAATCGACCTGGTATTATATGTTTTTGGTGCTTTAGGTTTTGAGGATTATACCGCTCAAATATCGCTACGTGATCCTGAAAATAAAGCTAAATACATCGGTACTGACGAGAACTGGGCTTTAGCAGAATCAGCTATTATTGAAGCTGCTGCAGAAAAAGGTTTAAACACTGTTGTTGAGTTGGGTGAAGCCGCATTTTACGGCCCTAAGCTCGACTTTATGGTGAAGGATGCCATTGGCCGTAAATGGCAATTGGGTACCATACAGGTAGATTATAACCTGCCTGAGCGCTTTGAACTGGAGTATACAGGCAGCGATAACCAGAAGCATCGCCCGGTTATGATCCACCGTGCGCCATTTGGCTCAATGGAGCGCTTTGTTGCCGTGTTAATTGAGCATTGCGCGGGTAATTTCCCGCTATGGCTATCGCCTGAACAGTTTATTATATTGCCTATCTCAGAAAAGTATGAAGATTATGCAAAAAAACTTTCAGATGAGTTAAAAGATTCCGATATTTGCGGGCTAATTGACTTCAGGGACGAGAAGATAGGGCGGAAGATACGCGACGCTGAAGTTAAAAAGATCCCATATATGCTGATAGTTGGCGAAAAAGAGACTGAACAAAATGAGGTTTCCGTTCGCAGACATGGGCAAGGGGATCTGGGTAGCATGAGTATTGAAGATTTAAAAAAACAAATAATAAAAGAAATAACCGTATAACTTGGCATTAAACAAACCATTCAACAGAGGACCAAGGCTTCCTTTCAAGAAGAAAGAAGCTGAACACAACATTAATCAATTCATCAGAGCTGCCGAAGTTCGTTTGGTAGGCGATAATGTAGAAACGGGTGTTTATGCGTTAAAAGATGCTTTAGCGATAGCTGAAGAGCAAGAGTTGGATCTGGTTGAGATATCGCCTAACGCTGTTCCGCCGGTTTGTAAAGTAACAGACTATAACAAGTTTATTTACGAACAGAAGAAGAAGCTTAAAGAGATAAAAAGCAACGCCAAACAAACGGTTATTAAAGAAATACGCTTCGGACCGAACACTGATGACCATGACTTCGATTTTAAATTGAAACATGCCACCAAGTTTTTAGAAGCAGGCGAGAAGGTGAGGGCCTACGTACACTTTAAAGGTCGTGCAATTGTATACAAAGAGCAGGGCGAAATATTGCTGCTGCGTTTTGCACAGGCATTAGAGGAGGTAGGTAAGGTAGAGCAATTGCCAAAGCTGGAAGGAAAACGGATGTTTTTAACCGTTGCTCCAAAAGTAGGTAAAAAATAAGGATGTGCAGATTTCAGATGTGCGGATGTGCAGATGAGGTTTGTTTATTAAGAATTAAAGATGTGCAGATGCTTTAGCAGATGTGCAGATGAAGATAAAGCGTTGAGAAACGCCTGTAACTAACAAAAATAAATAACGACATGCCAAAAATGAAAACCAATTCCAGTGCTAAAAAGCGTTTTAAGCTTACTGGAACCGGTAAAATTGCAAGAAAGAGCGCTTTCAAAAGCCACATCTTAACCAAGATGAGCACTAAACGTAAGCGTAATCTTACCCGCAGCACTTTAGTATCTGATGCTGATATGGGTAACGTTAAGCGTATGCTTGCAATCGGAAAGTAATTAACAAATTAATTAACCAGGTATTAGAGTATTAAAGTCCGTAAAACGGCACTCACTACCAAAAACAACAAAAAATGCCACGTTCAGTTAACGCCGTAGCGTCGAGAAGACGCAGGAAAAGGATCATGAACCTCGCCAAAGGTTATTGGGGTTCACGCAGCAAGGTTTATACCGTTGCTAAAAACACAGTAGAAAAAGGTTTACAATACGCTTACCGCGACCGTAAGACCAAAAAACGCGAATTCCGCGCTCTTTGGATCCAACGTATCAACGCAGGTGCGCGTCAGTACGGTATCTCTTACTCCGTTTTAATGGGTAAATTAAACGCTAAAAGCATTGGCTTAAACCGTAAGGTATTGGCCGATTTAGCGATGAACAACCCTGACGCTTTTAAAGCAGTTGTTGACGCAGTAAAATAACATTATAAGATTTCACCGATTCGTTGGTGATTTCACAGATTAAAAGGCTTTCCGAGGATTTGGAAGGCCTTTTTTGCGTTATGACTTTTTCTGAACTAACCTAAGGTTGGCGCAAGAATGCAGCGTTGGGCGAGTTGATTAGGGACGTCTTATGTTTTGTGATGCATTACAGACTGTCTCTTTTATACTCCTCTATCATATTCCTTACGTCCGGTATGTTTTCCACTTGAGTTTTTAATCCTTGAGTTAAATTGCCGGGCAATATAATTTTTAAATCTATTCCATTTTTATCGGTTATCATGAAAGATCTTGGTTGACCAAAATGAGCGTTTTTTCTTTCGACAACTTTCTGATTGTAGAATTTTTTTAAAGCAGTAAGATAGGCTACTGTATCATTGTCGGCAGTTAGAGGAGTAGCCGTACTATCAAGTGTAATTTTGCCGCTCGGATCGTCGTAATTATCTTGGTATAAGAAAAGAGTGTATTTTTTACCACCTGCATCACTGGCAATGGGCTTAGAATTTGAATCGTCGGTATTACGGTTTGAACAACTTTGAATAGAGGTGGCAATCAACAGTGCGAGGATAAGTGTTTTAATATTCATATTGATAAAATTTAGATAAGGCAAATATAATAAATCGATAAACAAAAGGAACTTAGTGCCTTGTGCACCTATGTTAATACAGGCGTTGTTGCGTGTTATCACCAACAAGCGCGGGAACTGCGTACCTATTAAATTATCTTTTTTAAACCCGGCACATTAACCAAAAGTTTCGCCAGCAAAAACGTACCAATTACGGCCAAAGGTGCAACTATCAAAAACTTTAACCCCGGTTCTATTGCCAGGTTATGTAGGGCTACGCTTAATGCAATAAGCACCAGGGGATGAAATATATACATGGCGAATGTTGTACGCGAAATGCTTGTCAACCATGCACCGGGATTGTTCAGGCGTGACCTGCCGATTATAAGTAATGCGGCAGCAATGCTGAAACCGGTAAACTGCTCCCAAAGTGCATACCATAGCGATGGCCAGTGACCGCCTATGGTGAATTCGCTTAGGGGAAAATTAAGCAATTGTTGTACAACAAAAAACAGGGGGAACCCGATTGCGACCAGGTAAATAGCCGTTCGTCGCATTTGCTTACCGGTTTTTAACTCCATTTTCTCAAGCCATTTGCTGCGCGAGGCTATAAGGCCCAATATAAATAGGACAATATATTGCGGAAAATGCCCCAATTGGAATCCTAAAGGCTCAAGTACCCAACCTACGGGAAAAAACAAGCGTACAACATAGCTTACAAGGCCAATAACTCCTGCAAAAAGGAATATCTGTGTTGATGTGGGCGCAGGTAAATTCAATTCATATTTCTTAGCTATCAGCCGGAAAAGCACATACAACAGCGTGAATATAAGTAAGGCTGCAACAAACCAAAGCACACCAAAGCTGATCCAACTGTCAAAACCGCTTAGATATTGGAGGTAAGTTATCTTTGGATGCGTACCGGTATAGTTATAGGGAATAAAGCTTAAAAAGGGTGATAAAATAAGAGAATAAAAAAGTAACGGCAGACCTAATCTCAACAACCTGTCGGTGATAAATTTTACCGGCCCCTTTTTGTCGTAGGACGAAGGAATAAAAAGAGCGGACAGGAAGAAAAAAAATCCCATAAAAAAACTCTGGTTAACGGCTACCAGCGTTGTAAGGGAAAGACTGACCCCAAGTAGCGTGGTCTTTTCAGAATAATACCAGCTGCCGGGAGCGCCGTAGGTAACCGCCGCATGGTGCACAATAACCAAAATGGTGAGGATAACTTTTAGATAGTCAATATAGGCTATCTTCGATTTGCTTGCGGGAATAGTAGGTTCGGCCATATGTACGGATAATAAATATAGAATAGCTGTTTTTATCTTAACAGTGGTTTTATTTACCCGCTTAAAATAATGCTAGTTCGCGCACAGTGTGATTAGGGGTTTACTAAAATAGGTATTTAACGGGTAGTTACAAACAAAAACAATCCATCAGTCCGCCACATTCTTGCTCCAGCACGGTGAGAAATATTATATGTAAAAAAATGTAACTTTTTTTACATACTGCCGTAAAAACCCTTACCTAATCCCACAAAAATGAAAAAAACAATCGCGTATTTTCTGCTCGTAGTATTTCTATTTGGCTCATGCAAAAAAGAAAATCAACTTAGCCATTATGTTTCTACCAGTTCTTTGGACGATGGATCCGAAGTTGTATCAAAAACAGGAAGTGCCAACGTAAAAATAAGCACCGCAGCGCTTAATACTTGGTTTGCAAAAAATCCCGTTGGCCGTTATTTAACTCCTGATTGGACAAAAGCAATGCAAGCGAGTGTTGGCGGCGTTGCAGTCGTAAAAATACCTATTAAAGCCATTACAAATGTTTCTGGGCCGCTGAATAGCGGGGGGAAACAAGTGATGTCATCTGGAAACACCACGACACAGGGGACGCTAAACAATTTTGACCCAAATCATCCTCCAACCCTTTACTTTTTTAAAAACAAGTTGAACCCTGGCGATAGTTTAAAAGCGGTACTTTTAAACTTTGTACCTGCAGACAGTAACCATGAGAATGGAGAGAACAACATATGGACCGGTAAATTACTTGAATGGTCTCTCGAGTCAGATAATGTATATTATCAGGATCTTGACAAAAGTTATGTAACATCAAAAGGCAGCATTACACCTATTTCGCTTTCTAATAATAGTAAAAGTATTAAAATTAATAGCCTGGCTTCTTTTTTTAATGATATCTGGAACGCTATCGTATGGTTTTTTGAGTGGATAGGATATAATATTGGGCTACCGGGCACTTATACTGAATATATGAACGGTACTATTTTGACC
>CBFGNU010000009.1:0-29169 GCA_965650195.1 uncultured Mucilaginibacter sp.
GCGCTTTGGCCGGTGCCTTTATAGGTGGTAAACTGGTTGACAAAATTGGCTTTTATGATATGCAGGTGGGTGCGCTGATAAGCGGAGGATTGTTTTTTATCCTGTTGGGCTTCCTCCAAAACTTTACTGCTTTAGCTATAGGTTCATTTGTACTCAGTCTTTGTAATGAGTCCTTTCGGCCCGCAAACTCTGCGGCTATAGCCCATTATAGCAATGATTCCAACAAAACGCGATCGTACTCTTTAAACCGGCTGGCTATAAATTTGGGCTGGGCAGTTGGCGGTGGCTTAGGTGGTTTTCTGGCGTCGATCAACTATCATTTATTGTTTTGGGTGGATGGTTGTACCAATATAATGGCAGCAGCGCTCCTCTTGCTGTTAATGCCCAGGGCAGCGGTGGCTAACACAATAAAAAAGCCTGACGCTGCAATCGTCAAAACGTCAGCGTACAAAGACAAAATTTACCTGGCTTTTATTGTACTGGCCACGCTGTTTGCTATTTGCTTTTATCAGTTTATGATAATGCAGCCCGTTTTTTTCAAAATTGAATGGCATTTTAGTGAGCGTTTCATCGGCTTCCTGATGGCACTGAACGGCCTTTTGATAGTAGTGATAGAGATGGTAATGATACATAAGCTGGAAGGACGGCGTAATCGCATGGTTTATATTATCAGCGGCGTGGCATTAGGGGGTGTTTCGTATATGCTATTGAATATATTACCGGCTGGTGCTGCGGCAGCGATAATCATAATTATACTCATCACCTTTAGTGAGATGTTTGCCATGCCTTTCATGAATTCGTTTTGGATCAGCCGTACAACGCCTCACAATCGCGGCGAATATGCGGCACTTTACAGCATGTCGTGGTCGGCTGCTCAAATCGTAGCACCATTTTTTGGGAGTAATGTAATAGCCTATGGCGGATTTAATTTATTATGGTGGATTTTTGGCGGAGTAAGTTTCGCTGCTGCAATTGGTTATTATTATCTCTATAGGATAATGATCAAGGCAGCTATTTAAAATCCTCGCGGTTACCAGTAGTTGTCCGGAATGCGCCATAACGTGTTAGACGGTATGAATAACTAAATACCAACTATTAAGTTGCTTTAGTATATTAGTACGCCCATTATAAACCATGAAAAATCACTTCAACATCCTTGCGGGTGTACTATTTAGCACCTGCATCTTTGCCGGAGCATCTGCAAACGCTCAATCTGGCTTACCTGCATCAGATAGCATTCGCCTAAACCAGCTGGGATTTTATCCAAAAGCACCAAAAATAGCAATAGTCCTTACAGATCATACTCAAAAATTTACCATACAATCAGCTGATCATAAAACAGTGTTTAGCGGTACACTGACACCATCGGCAAAACCGGATCTGTCTGGCAGAACTATTTATCTGGCTGATTTCTCAACATTACAGCAAGCGGGGAATTATATTTTAAATGTACGTGATGCAAATTATAGTTATCCGTTTACTATTAATATTGATATTCATCAAAAAGTAGCAGCGGCATCCATAAAAGGGTTTTATTATCAAAGAGCTTCTATCCCGTTACATGAAAAATATGCAGGCAAATGGAATAGACCAGCCGGGCACATGGGCAATAATGTATTAATACACCCATCAGCCGCGAGTGAAAAGCGGCCTGCAGGAAGTATAATTTCTGTTCCCCGCGGATGGTATGATGCGGGTGATTATAATAGCTATATAGTTAATAGCGGTATTACCATGGGTACGCTGTTTTCATTGTATGAGGATTTCCCGACACACATGAAAACCGTTTATTTAAATATCCCCGAAAGCAACAACCAATTACCTGACGTACTGGATGAATGTTTATGGAACTTGCGCTGGATGTTAGCCATGCAGGACCCAAATGATGGTGGTGTATATAATAAATTAACCAATGCGTCATTTGATGACATGATAATGCCCGATAAGGCTACTACGCCGCGTTATGTAGTACAAAAAGGTACCGCAGCCACACTTGATTTTGCAGCTGTAATGGCACAGGCCAGTAGAATTTTAAAACATTTTGAAAAACAAGCACCCGGTTTAGCAGATTCGTGCCTTAAAGCGGCATTAAATGCATGGAAATGGGCATTGGCCAATCCCAAAATGGCCTACAACCAGAATGCCATGAATAAACAATTTGAACCAAAGGTAGTTACAGGTGCTTATGGCGATAGCAGATTTGATGATGAATTTGATTGGGCCGCCGGTGAATTGTATATCACTACTAAAGATGAGGGTTATCTTAAAAATTTTGCAATGGATAATATTCGCTTATCAATACCAACATGGTCGCGGGTACGTATGCTGGCTTACTACAGTTTATTACGTAATCGCAATAGCTTAACTCCTTCTTTAAAACCTATTATACCAATATTAACCAATAAACTCACTGCTTTTGCCGATAGCTTATCAAATCCTGCCACCCTATCAGCTTATCAAACGGCTATGGGGCGATCAAATCGTGATTTTGTTTGGGGAAGTAGTTCGGTTGCTGCCAATCAGGGAATAGTTTTAATCAACGCTTATTTATTAACAAAAAACAAGCAATATCTAAACGCTGCTTTAGCCAATTTAGATTATATACTAGGCCGTAATGGCACAAGTTACTCACTGGTTACCGGATTTGGCCATAAACCCATTATGCACCCCCATCATCGTCAATCTATTGCCGATGGTATTATTGATCCTGTACCCGGCCTTTTATCCGGCGGACCAAACCCAAGCCAACAAGATAAGGTACCTTTACCTACAAAAATACCTAACCGCGCATTATCTGATAATGACGAGGCTTACGCTTCTAACGAAATAGCAATTAACTGGAATGCGCCATTTGCTTATTTAGCAAATGCCATTGAGGCACTAAAAACTTCGGCAGGTTATACTAAATAAATTATGACGACATCAGCCGCCTTTTAAAATTCGGGCAGTAACCAAAAGCTGCCCTGAATGGCGCATAATATGCTCGGCTGTATGCACATACAAACCTATTACTGTTGATGGAATTCGCGCCCTGCCCACACCCCTCACTTCGGTAAGCGTAGCCTCATCAACGGTGCTTAATTTGGCAACGGCTTTATCAATCTGCACACTAAACGCATCTAATATTGCTGCAACGCTGTCCTCTTTTTGGGGCGGTTCACCTTCCTTATGCAAAAAATCAAGTTGTTGCTGCGTCAGCGCCCTATCATCAGCATAAGTAAATAAGCGGTTTATTACGCCCGTCATATGCTGGATATGGAATCCCGGCGAGGCCATATTTATAGGCTTTATCCACAACAGTATTTCCGGAAAATCAACCATCAGCCTGTTAACTTCTTCCTTTGCCTGCAACAAAGCATGTGCAACGGGTTGCAATAACGCCGGCACGCCTTGCAGCGGCCCTCTTAACCAAACTTCGCGCTGGTGCTGTTCTGCCATAAATATTTAATATATTTTTATAAGTAGATTAATTATTATTCTGCTAAATAGCATTAATGGTATAGGTATTGCATTTGTAAAATATATTACATACAGATCCTATGATAAATTTTAAACTAATAAACCGCTATTTCATTTTAGCGTTAATAGCAGTCACATTAACCTTTCAGGCCTGTAAAAAAAGCCGGTCTGATATGGGCAAACAACTTTTTGATGCAACCAAAAATAAGGTTTTTAAAGATGTAACTCCCGAAGGTTTCGCACCGGTTTTTCAAAAGTTACTGGCAGATGAAAAAGCGAGAATAAAACAATCGCAAGTGATACTTCCCTTCTACGAAAACAATGGCTACGACGCCGTTTTTGTAATGGATCACATTATAAAAGAACAATTTAACCCGGCGAATGAATACCTTTTAAAGGCAAAAGTTCATGGCTTAAATCCCAAAATGTTTCAAGCTGACCGGATCAACGAGTTAATCAATAAACTGCATGATAAAAAAGCTATCAAAACATTGGATGAAGCTTATCATGATATTGCTGAGTTAGAACTTTTATCTGCAAATGCTTTGGTAAACTATTCAAATGCCCTGCAGTTTGGCGTAATAAGTCCGCGCCGTATATACGCCCGTTATTTTACTGACACCAAACGCCCCGACAGTGTATCTATGTTACAGGTTTTCCGTACACCCAATTTAAAGGGTTATTTGGATAGTATACAGCCCAAAGACCCTCAATACCTGGCTTTGCAAAAAGCTTTGGTAAATGGCATTAAAGTGCCTGGTATGACTACCGAAGAAGCAGAACGTACCCTTGCGGTAAACATGGAACGATTACGTTGGAAGAACAAACCAATCGGCGATGGTAAATATGTTATGGTTAACATTCCGGATTATCGTTTAGATGTTATGGAAAATGGCAGATCAACGCTGAATATGAAGGTTTGCGTTGGTGAGGGACGAAACGTTGATAATTTAGACAACCTGGTTGAGTACGATGAAAGTGATAAAACTGATCGCCCGTTCTCCCGCGAAACCCCACAATTAAACAGTATGATCCACAGCGTGCAGGTTAATCCGGTTTGGAACATACCCGAAAGTATCGCCACCAAAGAAATAATGAAAATAGCCGCTCAAGATCCCTATTACCTGGACAACGAAGGCATAGATGTTTACCAAGGTGGAAATAAGGTGGAGAATCCTGAAATGATTGATTGGTCTACTGCAAGCGGCGATGAATATTCATTCAAACAGCGCCCCGGCGATGGTAACGCGTTAGGCAAAATAAAGTTCCTGTTTAACAACCGAAGCAGCGTTTACCTGCACGATACTCCGGCTAAACTTGCTTTTAACAAAGAAGTCCGTGCTATAAGTCATGGCTGTGTACGTGTAGAAAAACCACAGGAATTGGCGCTCGCTTTGTTTGGCCCGGGACAAAAATATGATAGAATAGTGAAAGAAATGGGCAACAATAATACAGAGTCAACCGACATAGGTTTACCTAAAAAGGTACCTGTCTATATAACATACATAACCTGTTGGGTAGACGAAATCGGTACATTGCAGATTAGAAATGATGTGTACGGATTGGATATTGTGCTTTACGCGCACATGAACAAAATGATATCAACCTAATTAATAACAAGGGCTATAAAAAAAGGCGCTTTGGTTAACCAAAGCGCCTTTTTTATAGTTTATAATTGGATGTATCTTTTAAATTTTTGGAAGTGAATCCGTTTCTGTCGACGCATCGTTCAAAGCAAAATTACTTTCGAACGCATCACTCAAATACTTTGATGTGTAATTACGCTCGTTGCCGTTAATGAACAACAATGTTTTACCTTTTATGGTGTTGATAACCATATCACTAACTTCCGGAGAAACTGCCGGGCAACCGTGGCTTCTGCCTAAGCGGCCCAATTGAGCTATTGCTCCCTGGCTAACATAATCAGCAGCGTGAACAACAATAGCGCGGTTACGGGCCGCAGTGTTAAAACCTTC
The DNA here is from genome assembly GCA_965650195.1 of uncultured Mucilaginibacter sp. GTDB lineage: Bacteria > Bacteroidota > Bacteroidia > Sphingobacteriales > Sphingobacteriaceae > Mucilaginibacter. The sequence continues at coordinate 5,436 of CBFGNU010000009.1, forward strand.
ATCCATGCCATCTAATCTTAATGACCGACCATGTTTACCAAAATAAACATCATCGGTTATATAAAAACCCAGACTGCTTTGGTGCGACTCATTAGTGTTCGAAAAATGATCGGCCATATCACCTCCACTTCCCTGCCCATGGGCTACCCAGGTATTTAACAACAATTTCTTGTTCAGGATATCGACAATCCACATACGTTTTTCGCGGCTTGATTTTGTAAAATCAACAACAGTTATTATAGAGCTGTTTTTTGATAATTTATTGGCAGCTTTCAGATTAAAATAGCCGGTTAAAGCTTTTTCAAATACTTGCTGACTAAGACCTGATTGATTAAGGCTTGCAGCCTGATAAACGGTGCTAACATATTCATTAAATAATTCCTTAGCCGAAGAAGTCTTATTATTTGTAATTGCCGCAACTTTTTTTCCTTCTGCCGGTGCCCAGCTAATTGCCGTAACACATAACATCAAAAAAACGCAGCATATCCACCAAAAATGTTTTCTCATAATTTACACTTTTACAGTTTATAAAATAAAATATGTGGTGTGAGTTAAAGAACAGTACAAATATACCAATAATACTTAACAATAGGTACAATTCATGTCAAAGTATTATCATTAAGTAAAAATATTTTCTTAAAACGTTAATTTTACAGAACTGTATTAAAGACTGAAAGTTTGAGAAAAAGTTTAAATCATAAGAAAGGCCGGATGAACCGGCCTTTCTTTTATATCACTTCGTTAATACTCATTTCCTTTATTTCCTTGCTTTCAGGCCTGCCATTTTTAAAGGCTTTGCGTGGGGTTAAACCAAGCAATTCAAACATGGCCATATCTTCATCAAATGAAGGGTTTGGTGTAGTAAGCAATTTTTCGCCAGCAAAAATAGAATTAGCACCTGCCATAAAGCAGAAGGCCTGCTCAACAGTGCTCATTTCGGTACGACCCGCTGAGAGGCGCACAACTGTTTTTGGCATAACAATACGGGTAGTAGCTATCATCCGTACCATTTCCCAAATAGAAACACGCGGTTGTTCAGCTAATGGCGTTCCTTTAACAGGTACTAATGCATTAATTGGTACAGATTCCGGGTGTTGGGGTAAGTTAGACAACGTTTTGATCATCGATACGCGATCCTCAACAGTTTCTCCTAAGCCAATTATACCGCCACTGCACACTGATATTTTAGCCTTACGCACATGCGCCAACGTTTGCAAACGATCATCGTAAGTGCGAGTAGTAATAATGCGTTTATAATCGTCTTCTGATGTGTCTAAATTATGGTTATAAGCATACAAACCTGCATCAGCTAAACGCTGTGCCTGGCTCTCGGTAAGCATGCCTAATGTGCAGCACACCTCCATATCTAAACCGTTTACAGCTTTCACCATGTCAATCACTTTATCAAAATCGCGGTTATCGCGCACCTCGCGCCATGCCGCACCCATGCAAAGTCGTGACGCCCCCCCTGCTTTTGCTCTTTCTGCCACAGCAATAACTTCTTCCTTAGGCATTATGGCATGTACATCAACACCTGTATTATAACGGGCTGCCTGAGGGCAATACGCGCAATCCTCGGGGCACCCACCTGTTTTTATAGAGATCAGCGAACTGATCTGTACTTCGGCATAATCTTTATTTTCACGATGTATAGTAGCTGCTTTGTAAACAAGGTCAAGCAACGGTGTATGGTATATTTCAGCAATTTCTTCGCGGGTCCAGTTATGTCTTACTTCGGTCATTCTATTTAGCTATTAAATTTTCAATTATTATTAAGAAGCATTTTCGCTTCTTGCTTTAAAACTGTTAAATGGTTGGCTATTATATTCCATATAACTTCGGGGTGTACGTTGTCATAACTATGGATTATTTTATTTCTGGCATCTACTATTCGGCGGGCATCAGTGATTTTAATTTCGGGATATAATTTAAGTAGGTTATTTACAGCCTCCCCAATTATTTCAAGGTTGCGTTCAACCGCATGCTGAAGCATTAAATTCTGCTTGAAGCTTTCAAAATCATTTTTATCTCCCATAAATTGTTCAATATTTTCGATGCAATTTAATATATCGAACAAATACTTCTTTATTTCACGCCCCATAGATCAACTGCTTCTTCTCGTCAATATCTGCGCTCAAATATGGATTTTTTATTGTTCCATTTACAAGCAGATCAACCTCCCTGTTAAAAGTCTGCCTCAATGCATCGTGCAGATTCCACCATATTTTCCCTCTCTCCAGTGCATTTATACCATCTTCAAAATCAATCAACAAATCGATATCGCTCTTCTCGTTAAAATTATCTCCAACAACAGATCCAAAAGCATAAGCGCTTTTTATCCGATAAACCTTAAATAGGTTCACAATAGTTGGCAGTTGCGATTGTATTATAGGGTGAAGCATTTATGATCAAAATTACGATAAAACCTTAAAACTATTTAAAGCTTACAGCAAAAACTTGCTGGCCAGCCACAGCGGCAATAAAAAGCCAATACAATCTGTAAATGTGGTGATAATAATAGACGAACCTACAGCGGGGTCAATTCCAAAACGTTTTAAAAGCAGTGGAACAGACGCTCCGGTTAAGCCGGCCACTATTAAATTACCTGTCATGGCCAAAAACAATACTAAACCAAGCATAGGGTTAGCATCATACCAAAAGGCAAACAACAATACTATCAGTCCATTAGCGGCACCGTTTATCATGCCAACTAAAAATTCTTTTAAAACAGTTCTGTACGCTTGGTTATCGGTAAGATCGGTTAATGATATACGCCTAACCGTTACCGCCAAAGCCTGCGTAGCCGCATTACCGCCCATGCCCCCTACTATGGTTAAATAAGCTACTATTACCGGCACCTGGTCTTCAACGTATGTGTAATGCCTTATTACTGATGAAGCCAAAAACGCAGTGCCCAAATTGACAACCAACCACGGCAAACGGCTTTTTACAGCGTCCTGCCAGCTACCACTCAGCTCTTCGTCTTCTGATACGCCGGAGAACTTTAGTATATCCTCGGTACTCTCTTCTTCCATTACGTCGATAATATCATCAACAGTAATGCGTCCTAACAACTTCATGTGATCGTCAACAACGGGGATAGTAGTAAGGTTGTATTGGGATATCAGCCTTGCCACCTCTTCCTGGTCAACATCGGCTTTAACAAACACCGGATCGGCTTTTAGCAGATCGCTTATTTTAGCATCGGCATGCGCCTTTATAATATTTTTTATAGATACTACTCCTCGCAAGGTATCATCGTCTTCAACCACATAAATGGTATAAAACTCCTCCATCTCTTCAGATTGGCGGATGATATCGTCAAGCGCGCCTTTTTTATCCTGCCTGATGTTAACCTTTATCAGTGAGGAGTTCATCAAGCCGCCCGCGGTGTTCTCGCCATAGCTTAATAAAGCCCGAATACTGGAAGCATCCTCCTCGTCCATACTTTCAAGCAGGTCTTCCTGCTCGTGCTCTTCAAGTTGGGCTATAAGGTCGGTCGCGTCGTCATAATCCAGCTCGCTTACAATTTCAGAGCGTTTTTCAGGATCAAGGGTGATGAGCAGTTCGCCGGGATGCGCCTCTTCATCCATTTCAGCAATAACTTCTGAAGCGATGTCAGTTGGGAGTATATTAATGATACGCTCCTGGGCATCGGAAGGTAATTTTTCAAAAAGAATAGCTATCTCTGAGGCATGATAGTCCTTCAGTACTTCGGATAATGTTGCATCATCACCCTCAAGGGCCGCTTTAACACGGCTCAGGTCCTTCTTATCCACTTCAAAAGATTGCATTTTGCAAAATAAGCATTTGAACCCAAACAGGTATAGTATTAAAATTAAATGTTGTTAAAAGTACTCGTGTAGGAAACATCGCCTTCCAAAAATCAAGACCAGAAAATAAAAAATTAACAAAAATTCTTGACAAGATAATTTTAATTAATACTTTTGTCTACCAAATCTATAGGATATACATAATTAATATACTTTAACATTTTATGATCAAACTTTACCCCTTTCAAATCGCTGTAGTTCGTTGCTGTTGCTGATTGATATTTCAATAAAACCAAGCAATTACATCAACAACTCATTCTTAGCACACAATAACAAACAAATGAAATTTATTAGCAACACAGTAAAATTTTTACTGTTAACATTTTTGGTTTACTCATCGCCGGCAGCCTTTGCCCAAAATGTAGTAACAGGGGTAGTAAAAAACTCTAAGGGCGTGGTAGTGCCCGGCGCAACCGTTACCATTAGAGGTACAACTACAGCAGTAGCTGCTGACGAACAGGGTGTATTCTCCATTACGCCGAAAGTGGAAACTCCTTTTTATCTCCAGGTAAAATCAGTTGGTTTTAAACCACAGGATTTCCAGGTTTTGTCTTTCCAAACCACTCCATTAGAATTAACCTTAGTTGAAGACGATCTGCTAAGCGAAATAGTTGTAACATCCCGTCGTCGCAGAGAGCTTTTACAGGATGTTCCTATTCCTGTTTCTGTTGTAGGTGGTACACAGATAGATCAGGCCGGTGCATTTAATGTTAATTACGTTAAACAATTTGTACCATCTTTACAGTTATATACTTCAAACCCGCGTAATACCGGTATCAACATTCGTGGTATTGGTTCACCGTTCGGTTTAACAAACGACGGCCTGGATCCGGGTGTTGGTGTTTATGTTGATGGTGTGTATTACGCCCGCCCTGCAGTTGCTACGTTCGACTTTATTGACGTAGAGAACATTGAGGTATTGCGCGGCCCGCAAGGAACCTTATTCGGTAAAAATACCGCTGCGGGTGCATTCAACATTACTACCCGCAAGCCAAGCTTTACGCCCGGTTATACCTTCGAGACCAGCTTTGGTAACTTTGGTTACATACAAGGTAAAGCCGCTATAACCGGTCCGTTAAGCAAAACTATTGCTGCACGTTTATCATTCTCGGGCACTCAACGCGACGGTTTAGTTCAAAATGTTCGCACCGGTAGATCTGTTAATGATCTTAACAACTTAGGTGCGCGTTTACAGTTCCTATACAAACCTTCTGATAACGTCTCTATCACCTTAGCAGGCGACGCGTCTGATCAAAAACCCGAGGGTTATGCGCAAGTTGTTGCAGGCGTGGCTCCTACAAAACGTGCGGCGTATCGCCAATTTAATGCTATCGTGAACGATCTGGGTTACAAACTACCAAGTTTAAACGCTTTTGACCGTGTGATAGACCATGATACTCCATGGAGATCAGGTAACAAATTAGGCGGTGTATCATTAAACGGCGACTTTAAAATTGGCCCGGGTACTTTAACCTCCACCACTGCATACCGCTATTGGGACTGGGATCCATCAAACGACCGTGACTTTACAGGCCTGCCTGTATTACAAAAATCTCAAAACCCGGCTAAACACCATAACTGGTCTCAGGAAATACGTTATGCGGGCGACTTCGCTAAAAACTTAAGCGGTGTTGTTGGTGTGTTTTATCTGGATCAGGAAGTTAAAATTACCGGTACTGAAGAGTCTGGCGCGGCTCAATGGCGCTTTTCTAAAAGCTCAACCGGTAACAATGCCAACACTCCAGGTACCACTAACGATCAATTATGGGCAACACCAGGTTTGTTAGAAGGTTATGGCATTTATACAAACGCTTCCATCAAATCAAAAAGCGCCGCGGCATTTGGTAGTATTGACTATGAATTTGCTAAAAACTTCCACATTATACCCGGTGCACGTATAAATTACGACAAAAAGGATGTTTTCTATGATCGCCAGGCAAGAGGCGGCCTTGATATAGCTAACAGCGGTTACAGTGCTGCAATAAAAACTGAACTTCAAAAAATTAAAAACGGCGTATATAGCAGCCAAAACTACGCGACAACTGTTGATGAGAACAATTTCACCTTCTCGTTAACCGCGGCTTACAGACCGGGCACAAGATTTAACGCTTTTGCTACTTACTCAACAAGCTACAAGCCTGTGGGTGTTAACGTAGCCGGCTTGCCATCACCTGAAGCAGGTAAAACAATATTAGATTACGCTGTGATCAAACCTGAAAAAACACGTCACTATGAAATTGGCTTCAAAAGCACGCCATTGGACAACTTTATTGTGAATCTGACTTTCCATAATTCAGATATTGATAACTACCAAACCAACGTGCAATCTGCAGATCTAACGGTTAACCGTGGTTACATAGCCAATGCCGAGAAAGTAAATGTAAAAGGTGTTGAGTTAGATGCCAACATCAAGGTAGATCAACATTTCTCATTCTACGGTAACGCTGCCTGGACCGACGCTAAATACGTTAAGTTCACTAACGCCCCACTTCCATTAGAAGAAACAGGTTTATTGCCTCCGTTTAAAGATATATCAGGCGGTGCACTTCCGGGTGTGTCAAAATGGGCAGGTGCAATAGGTGGCGAATTTGCTACCAAGGCTAATTTCCTGACCAATACGACCTCACAGTTCTTTTTAGCGGTAGATGGTTCATTCCGTTCATCGTTCTCATCAAGTGCATCACCATCAGCTTATTTAAACATAGCCGGTTACGGATTGGTTAACGGCCGTTTAGGCTTTAAAGCTACACGTGGTATCAGCGCGTATGTATGGGCTCGTAACCTGCTTAACCAAAACTATTTTGAGCAGTTACTACCGGCAGGTGGTAACGCGGGTCACTACGCAGGTGTATTGGGCGACCAAAGAACACTTGGAGTAACATTAAGATATTCTTTATAGGTTAATACAATTGATGATGAAAGGCCGCTCCGAAAGGACGGCCTTTTTTTGTTTGTACTACTCTCTGCATTTTTACAGATATTTTAAAAAAAAGCCCTGGCGGAGTAACGCCAGGGCTTACAACTTTCACCGTTACATTATGCCCAAATAATCATTTCCATCACCAGCCTCTGTTTCAAGCGTTTTAACGTTCGATTGTACAGGTTTCTTAGGTGCAACAGTTTCTTTTGTGCATGCATTTAAGCATACAGAAACGATAATGCTTAATGCTAATACTTTTGCTAATTTCTTCATACAAATATGGTTAAGGTTAAAATATATTTAAATATATATGTTAATTTACAAAACAACAAAGCCCTGCATAATGCAAGGCTTCGTTAAATATAAACTCTAATTATTACTTTATCACAAACCCACCATTAGGCTGAATTTCGATTTCCAATTCACCGTTTTTGGCGATATCTATTTGCTTGGTGAAGGTAGCTTTAGCGCTGTCATCATTATAAAGCTGCACCTTTTTACCGGCTATCATAGGTAACTTAAGTTTAAGCTTCAAAACCTCTTTATTAGCATTGGCACCTGCTATGTACCATCTATCCAAATGCCTGCGGGCTATTACCGCGCTTTTACCAGGGTATCCATCAATGTAAACTGTTTCATCCCATGTAGTTGGAACAGTTTTCATAAAATCAATTTCAAAGGCAGGCACGTCTGTTAAGTTATTAGGTGCAAGCGCGAAAAACTGCACTGAATTTTGAAACAAAACAGCTGTTGCCAACTGAAATGCATCCGTTGTTAAACGCGGGCTACGGCCCTGGTTTGTTTTGGTAAGGAACTTATTTAAGAATACGCCACCAAACTCCATGTTTCCAACAGCATTACGGATAAATGGATGGAAAGTAGCATAAACCGCCTCTGTTTGGCGATTACCTTGGTTAAAATAAACCATTTCTGATGCCAAAACAGCCTCGCTGCCTACATAGTTAGGATACATACGCTCCCAGCCGCGTGGCAAGGTTGCACCGTGAACATCTATCATCAGTCCATAATCATTACCATCTGAGAAGATATCCTCATATAGTCGGATAGTTTCTTGTTTATCGCCACCCCAAAAGTCAACTTTAAGGCCTACCACACCAATATCGCGCAGCCATTTCATTTCTTTTTTCCGTTCAATAGAAGTATTCATCTTATCGCGCGGGCCCTGCGGAGCGTCATTAAACTGACCGTTTGAGTTGTACCATAAAAACACGCCTACTTTTTTTGACGCTGCGTATTTAACCAACCGCGTCATTTTCTCCTTACCAACATTTTTGTCCCACAAAGCATCCATCAATATAAAATCGTACTTAAGCGCGGCAGCCAGGTCAATATACTTAACCTGATCTGCATAGTTCATGCTGTTATCCTGCCATAATATCCAGCTCCAGGTGCCTTTGCCGTATTTATAAACTTTTGATGCTTTGTATAATGGATCAACTACATCATAAGGAATTGTAGTCTCTACAATAGGCTTTAAATTGTCGCCCACAGTAATGGTTCTCCACGGCGTATGGCCCGGCAATGATATTGCGGCCCCCGTTGATCCAAATCCGTTATTTTGCTTAACACTTGGATACTCAATTGAATAAACGCCATCTGCCGATATCTCGCTTAAGTGTGATGCGCAGTATAAACTGCTTAAGCCGGTTTCTGATATTAAAACCCATCCATCAGTACCAACATGGAACAGACCCGGGAAAACATAACCATCTGCTGCCGGGCGTGGTTTTACCATCGGCGCATCGGCTACATAGGCGCTTTCGTAACTCGGTGCCGTGCGGGCGAAACCTGTCATAGCCGCCATGTTGTTAGAAAGGAATGTAGTTGTTGCTGCGGGGAACTTAAAGCCTGTGGCCTCCTTCTCAACCACGCATGACATGCGCTCGCCCATTGGCTCTATTTGATAACGGAACGCGATGTTATTATTGCTTACCTGGAACTCCACATTCAACTTACGTTGCTTAGCGTTCTCCAACACATAGATAAGTTTATTGGCCACATAATGGATCTTAGAGCGCTTTATCTTATCCTGTGTGTAATTTTTGTCGACCACACCCTGTGTGTTGCTTAAATACTTCATGCCGGTGCTAAAATCGCCCTCGTTAGTGGTAAGCCCTAAAGGCGACTTATCTATCATGGTTTTACCCTTGTAGGTAACCGTGTAAGCGGGCTTTCCGTCGGTATCGGTAATGCCTACACTTAATTGTTTATCCGGGCTAACAACCGAGATATCCTGCGCATAACTATTAAGCGTTAAAGCGCCTAAACATACCGCAAGCAGCGTGGAACTAAAAAATTTCATAAATAATGTATTGGTGTTATAATGGTTTTGACAACTTATAGCAAATGTATAATTGTTTTTAAAACACTTATTGTTTTTCGCGATTTTTTTAGCAGAATATAGATAATTCGGTAGTTATAATGATAGCCAAAACCGCGTTTAGCTTTTGTTGTTTAAAGATTAATTAAGACAAGCATTTATGGCAGAAAGTAAAATAGCAGAATTAAGCAGGTTAATGGCTCAAAAAGGCCTCACTATTTCTTTTGCAGAAAGCGCTACAGCGGGATGGCTCTGTTCAGAATTTGCATCAGAACACTCAGGCAAAGTTTTAAAAGGCGGCATTGTTTGCTATGATGCCGATCTGAAAGTGTCATTATTAGGTGTTCCGCGCGAATTATTTGACAAGTTTACGCCCGAGTCAATGGAAGTAACGCGGGACCTGGCAGAACGATTAGACTCAAAGATACCATCAGATATCCAGGTGGGTGTTACCGGCCTAACCGCACCCGGTGGCAGCGAGACAGCCGAAAAGCCTGTGGGTACCATGTTTGTTTTTGCAGTGGTTAAGGGGAAGCCCTGTAGCTTCAGGAAAGTATTTTCCGGCTCGCGCGAGGATATTATTCATCAAACCATTCAAGCTACGGCAGAGCTGCTAATAGATGCGGTAAAAGCTCTGTAAATCAAGCAATATCTCTCAAGCGCCCGATCAACTAAAATTTTAATTTTCATTTTTACTAGGGTTTAGTACGTCTACAATGCTCCTATCATTAGACAAAACTTATCTATTTTAATTATTAGTGGTTAAATTGTAAGTTTATCTAAACCTAAATAAACCCACTAAACCGCCACAATCCTTGTAAAAATGAGCATTCAGTATACTAATACCGTTAATTATTTGCGTGGGCCGGTTATTGTAGCGTTTTGGTTTATTTGCTTTATACTCTGTGCCAGCCCTTCATTTGCAAATGAATTAATAGTTGATAAAGCGCCCCATCAAATGCGGGCCGATAGTACCCGGTTTAATATTAGCGGAAGGGTACTTGATGAGACCGGTGAACCCCTACCCGGCGCTACGGTTTTTATCAGTAACTCAAAATGGGCCGCAAGTACCGACAATAAGGGGATGTTTAAAATCACAGAAATTCCGGCCGGAAATTACGAAGTACTGGTGCGTATGATGGGCTTTTCAACTTTTACGAAAGTATTCAGCATAACAAACAGATCAGTTACTATAAACGTAACGCTAAATCCGGATGCAATTGCATTAAGCGAAGCAAAGATAGTTGCCAAACCCGACGGAAACAGAGCGCGGTATTTGAAAACATTTACAGAAGTATTTATAGGCCAATCTGATAACGCTAAAAAGAGTAAAATACTTAATAGCGACGTGATCAGGTTTCAGTACATAAAAGCTACAGGTACATTAACTGCCCGCTCCACAGACTTTATCAAAGTAGAAAACGCGGGGTTGGGTTACAATATATATTACCTCTTAAATTCCTTTGCTTTTAACCAACGCGATCAAACCTTTGCTTACGATGGTAAGATATTTTTTGAAGAGCTAACCGGTGATGAAAAAAAACAAACTGAGTGGAGCAAAAATCGTTCACTTGCTTACTATGGCTCAATGCAGCATTTTTTCAGGGCTCTTTCTGCCGGAACCACAGATGCAGAAGGATTTAAGGTTTACAAAATTGCCGATGCCGAGTTAGGTCAAACTCCAAATTATAACAGTTCAGGCTCGGCCCGGACGGGTAACATAGCTATAAACCGTATAAACATTGACCGATCTAACCTAAAACCTATAAAACCCGATTCGCTGTTTAAAACTGTTGGTTTTAACAAGGTTTTAAAAATACCGTTGCTTGTAAAAAACGACGACACTACCCGTTTTTACGTTTGTTATATGAACCAAAGGGAGCCCACAAGGTTTGTTAGCTCGGGCGCGCATTTAAATATACCAATACAAAACGGGCAAGTTTCAAGAGTTTTTCAGTTGACTGACAATATCATATTAAACAAAAACGGCACATTAAACCCTCAAAAAAATGTGTTGCTTGAAGGCTTTTGGGGTTGGCACCGGGTTGGCGATGTTTTACCGGAGGAGTTTATACCTCCTGCGGGGGTAAATACACAAAAGACACTGGCAAAGAATACAGACCTGCCAATGAAGCAAGGTCCGGCTGAAAAGATACAGGCCGACAGTACACGTTTTAGCTTTACGGGCCGGGTGATAGATGAGAAAGGCGAGCCTATGCCAGGGGCAACAATTTTTATCACTAATACCAAATGGGCTGCAAGTGCAAACAGTGAAGGTATGTTTAAACTTTCCGGCATTTCACCGGGTACTTATGAAGTGCTGGTGCGCATGATGGGTTTTGTAACCTTTACAAAAGCATTCAGCATAACAGACAGATCAGTTACTATAAACGTAACGCTAAATCAAGATGCAATTGCATTGAGCGAAGCAAAGATAGTTGCCAAACCCGACGGCAACCGAGCGCGTTATTTGAAAATATTTACAGAGGCGTTTATTGGCCAGTCTGACAATGGCAGAAAAAGCAGAATTATTAACAGTGATGTAATAAGGTTTAAAAACAATGAGGCGACTAATACACTAACAGCCCGCTCAACAGATCTCATCAAAATAGAAAACCTCGGGTTAGGTTATAATGTGTATTACCTGCTAAACTCTTCTGCAATTAACCATCAACAAATATCGTCATCCTTCGCGTTTGACGGGAAGGTATTTTTTGAAGAACTAAAAGGCGACGACAAAAAGCAAAAGGAATGGAGCCAAAATCGTTCTGCTGCGTATTATGGTTCAATGCGCCATTTTTTTAAGGCCTTGTATGAAGGCACTACTGATGCTGAAGGATTTAAGATCTATAAACTTGCCGACTCAGAGTTAGGTCGGCCTACAAAATTAAACACGCGCGAGGCCAACGCGTATATAGCAGGTTTGATGCTCAATCGCGTAAATATTAACCTGGCAAGCCTTAAACCTGTAAAACCTGATTCACTATATAAAGTAGTGAATATAAACAAGGTTTTGCAGCTGCCAATATTGGTAAAAGATGGAGACACCACGCGCTTTTATTTTTGCTATACCCGTAAAGGCGAACCTTCCAGGTTTTTAAATTCGGGCGCGCATCTAAATCTCCCTGTACCAAACGCGCAAATTTCATCGCTTCGCCAGTTGGGGAATGATGATGTAATAATAAACAAAAACGGCACTTTAACTCCGCAGCAAAATGTAATAAATGAAGGCTTCTGGACCTGGCAACGGGTTGGTGATGTGTTGCCCGAAGAATTTATTGAACAGATGCAGATAAACAAAGAACCTTTAGCGGCCTACCCCTTAGCACAAACCGGTAACGTTGAAAATATCCACATACAAATGGACCGGTCGTGGTATTTAAAAGGCGATACAGCATGGTTGAAGTTATATGTTGTGGATGCAAATAACAGACCATCTACCGATAGTAAAGTTTGCTTTATAGAGCTGATTGATGCTAACAAACGCATTATTAAAAATCTGCGTTTGCCATTAAATATGGGCACAGCCTGGGGAGAGTTAGCACTTAGCGATAGCCTGCTAAAAAAAGGGGCATACTTGCTCAGGGCCTACACCAATAACATGTTAAAAAATGGCAATGCTTTTTTTTACCAAACCATCCGTATAGCTGATCTTAACATTGCAACAGCAAAGACCAGAAGTGCAACAACGAAGCAATTGCAAACCGGCTCTGACAGTTTAACTATCCGATTTTTTCCGGAAGGAGGGTCGCTGATAACAGATGTAAACTCCCGGCTGGCTTTAAAAGCAACGGCCCTGGGGAAACCGGTGAGTAAAATACACGGATATATAACTAACGGGGATGGCAGCCATATAGCTAAATTTGAGACAAATAATAATGGAATTAGCGCGTTTAATTTAAAACCACTAAATAAGGGCAAATACCAGGCGGTAATTGAACTGGCTAACGGCGGCGAAAAACGCTTTGCTCTACCCCAATCGGTACAGCCCGGCATTGGGATGGCCATAACGCAAAATGAGGATAAAATTGTAGCTCGTTTTAACACAAGCAATATAACCACCAAAACGCAATTGAGGCTTGTTGGCAAAGCAAACGGCCAGATACAATTTCAACAGGAAAAACAGGTAGAGTTAACGGGCGACAGCATAGTAATACCAAAGTCGTCTTTACCACAAGGTATATTGCAATTTAGTCTGTATACAACTAATAATATACTTGTTGCGGATAGAATGGTTTACAACGGGGTGAACAGCCGGCAACTTAAAGTAAAGGTAGCTGCTAACAAAGCGACCTATAAGCCACATGACAAAGTTGACATAAGCATTGCTGTTATGGATGCCGACAGTATACCAATTAGCGGAAATTTTTCGGTTTCGGTAAATAATGAAGCTGATGAACCTCTGGTTGATCACAATAGCATATACAGCGACTTGCTGTTAAATAACAAGTTAATTTATGATACAGGCAAATCAGATACTGAGCGTTATAGAGAACTTAATGATATGTTACTAACGCTAAGAGCGCAAACTGATTACAAAGTATCAATACCTCAGCAACAGGCAACCAGTCCTCCATCAGATACTTCCGCTGTTTTGCAGGGCCGGGTTTACACAAGCAAAGGCAAGCCCGCAGAGCCAAGCGTAATTGGTATTTATTTTCCGGCAGGAGGCCCCGTTCTAACAACAGTTTCAGACAATAAGGGCAAGTTTAAATTCGACAACATTCCGGTTAAAAGAGGTGAGCCATTTTATATTGTTGCAAAGGAAAAGAACGGCAAAGAACTAAATGTTACCGTTGATAAATTTACACCGCCACCTATTACCGATGAAATAATGGCCGACACACTTATGGTTAGCAATGCTAACGAATACGCGGAATATGTTGCTAAAAGGATAGAGGATTTAAAAACCGGCAATATACTTGGTACCGAGCTTAGCGAGGTGTTGATAAAAGATAAGAAAAAGACGGAGCCTTCTGTAAAAGATTTGGTTCGGCGATCATCATCAAGCATCGGCTTAACTCCCGATCAGGTAATAACCTTTATTGACCTGTTAGATTGCGTGGCGCCAACATTGGGTGACTGCCTGGCAATGAAATTAAATAATGTGGCCGTCACAACTGATAATAGTGGCAGAAAGAGGCTAATTGCCAGAGGAAGGTCTACCAATCCAATGGCTGTTTTTGTTAATGGAATAGAGCGGCCGGACGCTCTTAATACTGTAGCGCCCTCTGAAATTGAAAGCATTGAAGTATTAAAAGGAGCCAATGCCGCGGCTTATGGGTTAAGCAGTGGTAATGGCGTGGTTGTAATTACTACGAAAAAGGGTGGGATTGATTATTGGGCGTATGAACAGGAGCATTATGTACCGGGCTCAACCAAAACAGCGCCGGTTAAACTTTACAGGTTTGAAAATGGATTTGATATAGCAAAGGATTTTTACGCGCCCGATTATAACGCGATACTGGGAAGCATCATTGATAAATGGCGACCAACAATTTACTGGAACCCTAATGTTGTTACCGGCAGCAACGGCACAGCGCAGTTAAGCTACTTTACCAACGGCGTACCAGGCACTTACCGGGTAACAATTGAGGGAATTGATGATTATGGCAGAATTGCAAGGCAGGTGTTTAGGTATACGGTTAGTGAGTAGCTAAATATATCAGGACGGATCAAATCCGAGGCGATCCAAAGTGTTGCAAAAGCGATCCAAAGTGATCCAATGGCAAATTAGCTATTTTTTAAATAGCTGAAATACAATTAGTTAACTATTTCGTGGGTGATCCATTTTTGTTTAAAATTAGCAGCGCTAATCTTCTTACTTAAACGCTTAATTAACAGTAAATTACCTAAATACTTGCGAACATAATATTATAAAATGTGAATATAGTATTGTTTCAACTGTTTCATACGTTATATGTAACATATTAACAATCAATATATTACAAATATATCCGTTTTACTTATTTTATCTATTAAATCGATTTTGTGGATCACCACGCAAATTGCCTATTTCTTTATAGATGCTATAAAAGCGGGTATCTTGTCGAGGTAGTTCTCCTCCCCTAACAGCTTAACAAACTTACTGCCTACAATGGCCCCGTTGGCGTATTCGCAGGCTTTATCAAACGATGCCTTGTCGGTAATACCAAAGCCTATAATGGTTGGATTGTTGAGTCCCATAGCCTTTACGCGCTTGTAATAATCCTCTATATTAACAGATACATTCAGGTTACCCCCTGTTATTGATGATGACGATAGCAGGTAGATAAAGCTGTTGCTCAACTCGTCTATCTTACGGATGCGCTCAGCCGAAGTTTGCGGCGTTACCAGGAAGATATTGCTTAGGTTATTATCTTTAAAAAACCGGGCGTACATGTTTTCGTATTCGTACATAGGCAGGTCGGGTACAATTACGCCGTCTACGCCTACCTCGGCTGCTTTCTTGCAAAAGCGTTCTACACCATATTGCACAATAGGGTTTACATAACCCATTAACAATATCGGCATAGTAACCCGCTTGCGCAGATCCTTTAGCTGCTCAAACAATACATTAAGGGTCATGCCATTCTCTAATGCACGTTCTGAACTATGCTGAATGGTTGGCCCATCAGCAACGGGGTCAGAGTATGGAAAACCTATCTCTAAAAAGTCGGCACCAGCTTTTTCCAGGGCCTCGGCAATATCAAGGGTTGAATTAAGTTCAGGGTAACCCGCCGTGAAATAGATGGATAAAAGGTTATTGTTTTTCTCTTTAAAGAGTTGGTTTAAGCGGTTCATTGTTAGTTCATAGTTCATGGTTAATAGTTCATGGTTATTGGTTGCTGTGCATTTTACTATGAACTATTAACCATGAACCATGAACCACCAACCTAATATCCAAAATGTTTAATATATGTGTCCAGGTCCTTATCTCCCCTGCCCGACAGGCAGATCACCACATTATCGTTTGCCTTAAAATGCATCTTCTCCAGCTGCGCCAGCGCGTGTGCAGACTCTATAGCGGGTATAATTCCTTCCAACTGGCAGCACAACAAGCCGGCCTGCAAAGCTTCGTCGTCGGTTACACTGGCGTATTGCGCACGTTTTATCTTATACAAATGAGCGTGCTGCGGACCAATACCGGGGTAATCCAAACCCGCTGATATAGAATAAGGTTCAACTACCTGCCCGTCGTCGGTTTGCATTAAAATGGTGCGGCTGCCGTGTAAAACGCCCTCGCGGCCCAAAAATGTTGTAGCTGCTGAGTGGCCGCTGTCTACTCCTTTGCCGGCAGCTTCAACAGCAATCAGTTGCACATTATCATCATCCAAAAAATGGTAGAACATACCCATAGCATTACTGCCGCCGCCAACGCAAGCCATAACATAGTGGGGTAATTCACTACCTGTATGTTCAAGCAACTGTTTTTTGGTTTCAAAAGATATGATAGACTGAAAGCGCGCCACCATATCAGGGTAAGGGTATGGGCCCACCACAGACCCAATGATATAATGAGTATCAACCGGGTTAGCAATCCAGTCGCGCAGGGCCTCATTAGTGGCATCCTTAAGCGTTTTGCTGCCTGATGTAGCGGGTACAACCGTAGCGCCCAACATCTTCATACGAGACACATTAGGTGCCTGCCTTGCCATGTCTATCTCGCCCATGTACACAATGCATTCCAGCCCCATCAATGCGCAGACAGTGGCAGTTGCCACACCATGCTGGCCTGCGCCGGTCTCAGCTATAATACGTGTTTTACCGAGGCGTTTAGCCAAAAGTATTTGCCCGATGGCATTGTTTATCTTATGTGAGCCGGTATGGTTTAAGTCTTCTCTTTTTAGAAAGATATTGGCACCATACTTCTCTGAATACCGCTTTGCAAAATACAAAGGCGACGGCCTGCCTACATAGTCCTTTAGCAACTGGTCAAACTCCGTTCTAAAGGCAGGTTCGCTAATAATAGATAAATATCGCTGCCGTAGTTCTTCTACGTTGGGGTAAAGCATTTCGGGCACATAGGCCCCGCCAAAATCGCCGTAGTAGCCCTGCTCGTTAACTCCGTATTTCATTAGTGGTATATTGTTTTATTAGGGCAAATGCCTTCTTTAGTTTCTCTATATCTTTCATTCCCGGCGATGTTTCAAAACGACTATTGAGGTCAACTCCATAAAACTGCGGATGTTTTATATTCCTTATTTCCTCCAAATTATCAAGGCTAAGACCCCCACTTAAAAAAAAGGGAACATCTAACTTGTAACTGTTTAAAATGCTCCAATTAAAAGTTTCGCCGGAGCCGCCATGCGCCGCTGTTTTGGTATCAAACAGGAAAAAATCAACGCTTCCAACGTAGTTTTCAAGCTGTTTAAAATCAAAATTTTCATCCACTCCGAGCGCCTTTAAAACTACAACTTTGTTTTTGAATGCTGCAGCAAAATCGGCACTTTCATTACCGTGTAATTGAATGGCGTTTAAGCCATATTTCTCTATAACCTGCTGTATGTTTTCCGCGCTCTCATTAACAAAAACCCCTGTCATTAAAATCGCTTTGGGCAGGGCTTCCAAACCGGCTTCATCAAGGTTACCCACATAGCGCGGTGAGCGATCATATCGTATAAGCCCGATATAATCCGGACCTAAAGCTGCTACCGCTTTTATATTTTCCGCATCGCGTAAGCCACAAACCTTAATTTTCATTTAGCTGCCAATTAGTGTTTTGAAGCTTTTAAGTGCCTTGTGTTGCATAAGCGACTGCTCAGCCTCGTAAAAGCAATCGCCGAAGGAACTTAACGGTTTAATAGTTTTAATTGCAAGTGCCGCATTTACCAGAACAACATTGTTTTGCGCTTCGGTTCCTTCGCCTTTTAATACTTTAGTAAATATCTCTGCCGATTCAGGCACATCGCTGCCTCCTGCAATTTGAGCGGGATCTAAACGGACGAAACCTAAACTCTCAGGCGAGAAAATCTTCTCTCCTTCCGGCGAAAAAGTTTTAAAATCGCAAGTGAGCGATACCTCATCGTAACCATCTATAGCGTTCAATATGGTATAACTCCTGTCAGAACGCTGATAGAGGTAGGCATACATACGCGCAAGTTCCAGGTTATACACCCCAACCAACTGGTTTTTCGGCATGGCAGGATTAACCATTGGCCCGAGCATATTAAAAAACGTTTTTACGCCTAACTCGCGCCTGATGGGGGCTACAGTTTTCATGGCCGGGTGAAAAAGCGGCGCATGTAAAAAACAGATATTTGCTCTGTCAGCATTTCTTTTAAGCGTATCAATATCATTGGTAAATGTGTACCCCAGGTATTCCATAACATTGGACGAACCACAGCCAGATGACACACCATAGTTACCATGTTTAGCCACCTTATAACCCGCCCCTGCCACAATAAACGAAGCAAGGGTTGAAATATTAAATGTGTCCTTCCCGTCGCCGCCTGTGCCGCAAAGATCTATCATTTCCAGTCCGCCCATATCCACGGGCAGACAAAGATCCAACATAGCATCACGGAAACCTTCTAACTCATTAACGGTGATGTTACGCATGCAATAGGCCGTCATAAAGGCGGTAATTTGCGAGTTATTGTATTTACCCATTGATATGGCTGTCAATATCTCGCGCGCTTGCTCTTTACTGAAAGCCTTATTTTCAAAAAGATAGTTTAATATCTGTTTCATTGTTAACTTTTAGGGGTATAGATTTAAAAATGACCTTTAAACAAAAAAAGGGTTACCAAACTGGCAACCCTCACAATATATTTATATATAACACGGATTTGCCCTACGATCTCTCGTTAAGCCACCACCAGTTAATATTTAAATTCGTAACCTTCATTTTTAAACCGTCACAAATATGAAAATAGTTTTTTTAAAAACAATACGGTTTATTAAACATTTTTTTGCCACACATTTATTAAATAGATCATATTAATCTCATTTAATTATAATATTCTTATTACAAAGGCCAAAATGATATGAATTTATTTAAAAATGATTGATTTTGTTGCTTTTTTATTGCTAAATTCGCAGTATGCTGAAAAGATGGAGCATCATATTTCTTTCTGCATGGCTGATCAACTCAGTTATTTGGTTTCAAGTGCCTACAAGTCTTGTAGAACTTAATTCATCATGTACCGATACATCAGAACAATGTTTGTTAGAAATGAGTTCGCTGTTAAGCACAGCAGTCCATTTTTACGACGACCTTACCGAAGAGGAAGGCAACCATTCCCACAAAATAAAATACCACAACCACTTTGTATTTAACCGGATCACATCCTCGGCTATATTGGTTCCTACTCAACAGCTATTTTCTTTTTGTAATACTATACCTACTACTATAAAGCTTTACCGTAGTAAATACCATACGGTAAGCCACTTTTTGCCAAGTTACTACAACTTTTTGTTCAGGCTAAGTCCGTTCTGATTTAGCAATTTATTTCGCTAACGCATTACGCGTTTTTTTATTCGTGATATCTGCACGTAGCTGATATCAAATTACATAGCTTAATATCACAACATCATGGCAACGATAAGATCAGTATATAGATGGCTATTAGTTATAACTGTACCGGTTTACATAACGGGGTGCACGGCTAATAGTCAGGACAATAAGGAACAAACACAAACAATTAAACAGCTACCGGTGGTTACCCTAACCGCCCGTGATACCGTTTTAGAAACCCCATATGTGGCAGACATACAAGCCATTCGTAACGTAGAAATAAGAGCCCGCGTTAAAGGCTTTCTTGAAAAGATTTATGTAGACGAGGGCAAATCTGTTACAAAAGGTCAGCTCCTTTTTAAAATAAGCGACGAGGAATACCGCGTTATGCTAAGCAAGGCAAAAGCTGCATTAAGCAACGCCATAGCTGCCGCCCGGGCAACAGAAGTAGACGCTGAACGCATTAAATTACTGGTTGATAAAAAGGTTATTTCTAAGTCGGAGCTTGAAGTGGCTCTTGCCAGATTAAGTGCTGACAAAGCGACAATTGAAGAGGCTAGATCATCTGTACAGAGTGCCGAAAACCATTTGGCTTATACCAATATCCGCGCGCCTTTTGATGGTATAGTAGATAGAATACCGCTTAAAGCAGGAAGTTTAATAGACGAAGGAACATTACTTACAGACGTTTCTGACATTTCTGCAATGTATGCTTACTTCAGTTTCCCGGAGAATGAATACCTGAGATATCAGCGTGCTGAAAGAAAAAAGGTGTCGGATACTAATGTAAAACTGGTGCTTTCTGACGGCAGTGCATACCAGCAACCCGGAAAGATAGAAACTGTTGAAGGACAAATTGAGCAATCAACCGGATCTATTGATTTCAGAGCAAAATTCCCCAACCCGAACAGGTTGCTACGCCATGGCGCTACCGGCAAGCTGTATATTTCATCAAACGTTGATTCCGTAATATTAGTTCCGCAACAGTCTGTATTTGATGTACAAGACAAGAGCTACGTGTATGTAGTAGATAAAAATAACATGCTGCACATGCAGAGTATTGCACCTGTTACCCGCCTTGCCCATTATTATGTAGTGAAAGACGGGCTTAAACACGGTGACAAAATCGTGTATGAAGGCACACAAAACGCGCGCGATGGTATGGTAATACAACCGACCAATGCGTCAGCCGGAAAAAAACTGGCTATGAAATAGATACAGCTCTTTAAGACTGTTATTCTTTATTTTTTTATCTAACTACTACCTTATGTTCGAAATGTTCATCAGGCGACCTATATTGTCGCTTGTTATTTCCCTGCTTATTGTGTTGGTGGGAGTATTGGCTTTGCTGCAGCTGCCCATAACACAATTCCCGGATATAGCCCCCCCGACTGTAACAGTTACAGCCAATTATACCGGCGCGAATGCCGAAGTTTGTGCCAAAGCGGTAGCCACTCCGCTTGAGCGTTCTATCAATGGTGTGCCCGGGATGACCTATATGTCAACCGTATGTACCAACGACGGATTGACCGTTATTGAAGTAAATTTTAATGTGGGTACCGATCCCGACCAGGCCGCTGTTATTGTGCAGGGCCGAGTTGCAAAAACACTTGATGAATTACCCGAAGAGGTAACTAAAGCCGGCGTTCAAACAGAAAAAGAGGTAAACAGCATGCTCATGTACCTCAATATCATTAGTGAGGACGACAAACTGGATGAAAAATTCATCTACAATTTTGCTGACATCAACGTATTGCAGGAACTTAAACGCATTGACGGCGTTGGCTATGCTGAAATTTTAGGGGCCAAAGAGTATGCTATGCGTGTATGGCTAAAACCAGATCGTATGACTGCTTACAAGGTATCTACCGACGATGTTATAGAAGCTATCCGTGCCCAAAATGTGGAAGCCGCGCCGGGTAAAACCGGTGTAAGCTCTGATAAATCGCCCCAACTGCTGCAATATGTCTTAAGATATCCGGGCAAGTTCTTTGAGCCGGAAGAATACAAAAACATTGTTGTTCGCGCTGACGATAATGGCTCCGTTTTAAAACTGCGCGAAATTGCTGACGTAGAATTTGGTTCGTTGAACTATGGCATGGTTTCGAAAACTGATGGGCGCCCATCAGCCTCTATCATGATCAAACAACGCCCCGGCTCAAACGCTCGCGAAGTTATTACAAACATTAAGCAGCGCATGTCTGAACTTAAAGCAACGCAATTTCCAAAAGGGATGGGGTATAATGTAAACTATGATGTTTCGCGCTTTCTGGATGCTTCTATTCACGAAGTTTTACGCACATTAATCGAAGCGTTTACACTGGTATTTCTAGTTGTATATCTGTTCCTACAGGATTTCCGCTCAACACTAATATCCGGCCTTGCTGTTCCTGTTGCACTGATAGGAACTTTAGCATGTATGCAGGCATTAGGTTTCTCTATTAACCTGCTTACTCTATTTGCACTGGTACTGGCCATAGGTATTGTGGTGGATAATGCCATAGTAGTAGTTGAGGCTGTACACGTAAAAATGGCGGAAGAACATTTGTCTCCAATGGACGCCACCATCGCTGCAATGAAAGATATTAGCGGCGCTATTATTGCCATAACACTGGTAATGTCGGCCGTATTTGTTCCTGTGGCATTTATGACGGGGCCGGTTGGCGTATTTTACCGTCAGTTCTCGTTAACCTTGGCATTCGCTATTGTGATATCCGGTATAAATGCCGTCACCCTAACCCCTGCCTTATGTGCACTATTGCTTAAGCCCCATAACCCCGAAGCACATAAAGGAGCTTTAGCAAAGTTCTTCGATAAATTTAATACAGGCTATAATGCTTTGGCCGATAAGTACGCAGGCCTTACAGCGAAAATAGCCGGGCGGAAAGCCTTAACAATTGGGGTTTTAGCATTCTTTTTTATTGCTACATGGGGCTTTAACGCGATATTACCAACAGGCTTTATCCCAACCGAAGACCAGGGTGTAATTTACGTTAATGTTACCACGCCACCGGGAGCGACTGTAGAACGTACCGAAAATATTTTGTCGGCCATTTATGAACAAACTAAATCACTGGAAGCGGTAGAATCAATATCCACTTTGGCTGGTTTCAGCTTAGTTAACAACACAGCGGGCGCATCTTACGGTATGGGCATGATAAACCTTAAACCATGGGATGACAGAAAGGAGACCGTTAAAGATATCATAGCAATTCTTGAAAAAAAGACGAAGGGAATCTCGGACGCTGACATTCAATTTCTACCTCCTCCAACCGTACAAGGCTTCGGTAATACAAGTGGTTTTGAATTTAGGGTTTTAGACAAAAGCGGTACCGGAAACCTGCTTAAGGAAGCTGAGGTAACCAACGCATTTGTAAATAAACTTAATGAAACGCCACAAATATCAGGCACATCAAGCAACTTCAATGCAACTTTTCCTCAGTACCTTATTTCTATTGATCATGCTGTGGCTGCGCAAAAAGGTATCACAACAGATCAGGCTATGTCGACACTTCAGACTTTGATGGGTAGCTATTACGCTTCTAATTTTATTCGGTTCGGTCAAATGTACAAAGTTATGGTTCAAGCCTCGCCCGAATACAGGGGTAAACCTGAGGACCTGCTAGGCCTTATGATAAAGAATAAAAAAGGCGAAATGGTTCCGTTTTCAACGTTTATCACCATTAAACGTGTGCTAGGCCCTGAACAGGTAACGCGCTTTAACATGTACACATCAGCGATGGTTACGGGCGATTCGGAACCTGGTTTTAGTAGCGGCGACGCTATAAAGACTATTGAGGAAAAAGCGGCGGAATTACCGCGTGGATACATTTTCCAATGGTCAGGCATGACACGAGAGCAAATCCTCTCAGGAGACCAGACACTGTATATTTTCGCTCTTTGTTTGGTGTTTGTTTACCTGTTGCTTTGTGCTCAGTATGAAAGCTTCCTGCTACCGCTTCCAGTAATACTCTCTTTACCTACAGGTATTTTCGGAGCATTCTTTTTTTTGAAGATTTTAGGGCTGGAGAATAACATTTACGCCCAGGTAGCCTTGGTAATGTTAATAGGCTTATTAGGTAAAAATGCCATTCTGATCATCGAGTTTGCGGTGCAGCGGCAACGTGAAGGCGCTACCATACTCCAGTCAGCAGTCGACGGGGCGGCATCGCGATTACGCCCTATCCTGATGACATCTTTCG
>CBFGNU010000010.1:0-28641 GCA_965650195.1 uncultured Mucilaginibacter sp.
TCCAGATAGATAGAAGCGTTTTCGCGTATTGCCTCTGCCTGGTACGCAACCTTACTGTACTTATACACCAATAACATCACCCCTTTGGTACGGCCCGGTCTTTCGGGCGACGAGTTGCAGTGTATGGATATAAATAAGTTTCCGTTTGCTTTGTTGGCTATTTGGGATCGGCGGTTCAACTCAATAAAAGTATCGTCGCTGCGGGTCATCACAATATTTAAACCCGGAATCTGGGCCTTTAGCGCCTCCCGGAGTTTTTTGGCGATAGATAGGGCCACCGTTTTTTCGCGCGCAAACTCTCCGTGCGCACCTGGGTCTTTTCCGCCGTGCCCGGCATCAATCACAATGGTTTTAAACTTAAATGTAGTTTTTGTGGTATCTGCATTTATAGTAAAAGAACTTAAAGACAGATATCCTGCAAATAGCGCTAAACTTATTAATCCTGATCTAAAGCGCGTATGGTGTTTATGCATTAATGGGTTTGCTTTGGCTACGAATATGACCGAAAAAACTTACAATGGTTTAGCTGCATTTGGGGCATAAACCGGTTGCGGTGAAATTAAAGCTTTCCAGTTTAAAGCCTGGAGGAAGCGTTATTTGGGGGAAATCATGGTCATCAAGGCAGTAAACATTATTACATGCCGTGCAGTTAAAATGCAGGTGTTCATCTCGGTGATCGTGCTCATCACAGTCAGAAGAACACAGCGCGTAGTTTGCCGTGCCGTTAAGGTCAAAAACCTTATGGATAATGCCTTTTTCTTCAAAGGCGCTTAAAATTCTGTATAAAGTTACCCGGTCCACATCGCCAATAACGCCTTCCAGATCAGGCTGCGACGTAGCCACATTTTTTGCCGATAGCATAGAAAGTACCCTTAACCGTGGTTCGGTACGTTTAAGATTATGCCTTTTTAGCAAATGCTCAAAATGTTGTTCACTATTATGTGTATGTGCCATTGTTGTAGGAATAATAAACAGAGCAGCAAATTTACTAACAATAACACCGGATTAAAAACAATGAATTTTCAATCGTGTATATGTCCCGCCCGCCTGTTGTGGTTTAAATGAAAAAAATGCGACTCGGTGCTGCACTTGTCAACATATTTATAGTTCAAAAAGTGAGCCAGTGCAATAATGAGGCCCCCTGCAGGTACCACAATGGCCTCGGCCCAGGTTAGCAGATAAATATGTCCTAATATGATCATTGCAAAGCCAGCTAAAAGCAGCAACAGCGGCAGCGCCCGGCGGTGTGTACGAAAATAAGCCATAAAAATTGAAGACACCCCCAACAGTAAAGCCAATGATATCATGCCCCACTCAAACAGCGGATTCGTTAAAAAACCAAAGCCGGCAAGTGGTAAAAAGGTAAGCATCAGCGGCACTATAGCGCAATGCACCGCGCAAAGCGTAGACGCTGTCATACCTATGTGGTCAAGTCTTGAATGACGCCTTTTCGATTTCACGGCACAAAGATAATATAAATGCAACTACATTGCGTTTTATTTTTTCATCATTATATTGATATGACACTACTTAATATTGCACTTAAAACTATATTTGTTTGAGATAGAAACCATCTGAATTTTTTTTTCGTATACAACTAACAGGAATATAACCTTTTTAAAATCCCTACGTATAAACTTTGTATGAGCGCCGATAGTAAACCTGTAAGCATCCTGTTAGTTGATGATGATGAGATTAATAACTTCATTTCTATCAAGCTAATAAAGAAGGCAATTGAGAGCACTGAGATATCGGCGTGCCTTAACGGCAGGTTTGCAATTGATGAGTTGCTTCAGATACAAAAAAGGGATCCCAACGAGCTGCCCGACTTTATTCTGCTGGATATCAACATGCCTATAATGAATGGATGGGAGTTTTTAGATGAATACAGGCGCCTTAATATTGATCCTTTAGGAAAAACCAAAATATTTATTATCTCTTCGTCGGTTTTCAGTAACGACATTAACAAAGCCAAATCCTATCCGCTGGTAAAGAATTTTATCTCGAAACCACTTAGTGTGGATAAGATAAAAGAGATGTTTGCTGAATAATAAGCTACCTCGCCGCCATTATCCGTTGGGTAAGCCCAACAAAATCATCAACACTTAAGCGTTCGGCTCGTAGATCAAGCGTTGCATCTTCTCCCATCTTCTCTTTATTAATTAGCGATGATAGCGCATTCCTCAATGTTTTTCTGCGCTGATTGAAACCAGCTTTAACTATCTGCCAAAACAATTTTTCATCACAATCTAAAGCTACATTACTGTTGCGGGTTAGCCTTATAACGGCAGACAATACCTTCGGTGGGGGATTAAAAACGCCTGCCTTCACGGTAAAAAGATATTCTACCTTATAATAAGCCTGCAAAAAAACACTCAAAATGCCGTACTCCTTGCTGCCGGGCTTGGATGCGCAGCGTTCGGCAACTTCTTTTTGAAACATACCCACTACCTCAACTACCTGGTGCCGGTTATCCAGAATCTTAAAAAGGATCTGCGAGGATATATTATAAGGGAAATTGCCGATGATACCCAACGGCCCGGTAAAAGCAGCCGCAAAATCCATCGCCAAAAAATCGGCATTGATAAGTCGGGGGCCTAGCTCAGGATACTTTTTCTGCAAAAACTCGTACGATTCGGTATCAATATCTATCAGGTGCACCTCATAACCTTCGCGTTGTAGTAATATGTCTGACAGGATGCCCATTCCCGGGCCAACCTCAAGCACCTGGGTGTACTTTCCTTCGGGGCGCAGGCTGTCCACAATTTTTGTGGCGATGTTTTTATCTGTAAGAAAATGCTGACCTAAATGTTTCTTCGCCCGTACTAATGACATAGTGCTGTGTAAATATTTGAACAAATTACGTCATATTTGTTCTTTTACAAGGAATAAATAACAACATGAGCGAAAAACCTAAGGTAGGGATAAGCATAGGTGATGTAAATGGCATTGGCCTCGAGATCATCATCAAAACACTTGCAGACAGCAAAATATTGAATTATTGTACTCCTATTGTTTACGGACATATAAAGGTGGCGTCTTTTTACAAAAAAGCAATTGAAGCAACCGAGCTTAATTTTAATATTATTACCGATGCCTCACAGGCGCTGCCTAAGCGCGCTAATCTGCTTACCTGCTGGGAAGAAGAAGTGAAGATAGAACCCGGCATCCCCAATAAAGAGACCGGAAAATATGCTTTTGCGTCGTTGGAAAAAGCTACTGCCGACCTGTTATCAGGCGAGATAGCAGCGCTTGTTACCGCGCCTATTAATAAAGATACCATACAAAGCGAGGACTTTAATTTCCCCGGTCATACAGAATATTTGCAGGAAAAAGGTGAAGCGGCTGATTCGCTGATGTTTTTGGTTAGCGACACTTTGCGTGTTGGTGTGGTTACCGGGCATATCCCTGTATCGCACATCGCTCCTAATATTTCTACCGAAAAGATACTGGCTAAAATTAAGCTGATGAACTCCAGCCTAAAGCAGGATTTTTGGATCCGCAAACCTAAAATAGCCGTACTGGGACTTAATCCACACGCGGGTGATAACGGCTTATTGGGCCACGAAGAGCTGGATATTATTATCCCCGCCATTGAAGAGGCCCGCGCTGCGGATATACTGGCCTTTGGTCCGTACCCGGCTGATGGCTTTTTTGCCAACGGAACATATCTGCAATTTGATGGTGTGTTAGCCATGTACCACGACCAGGGTCTTATTCCTTTTAAACAGATCGCGTTTGAATCGGGTGTAAACTTTACCGCCGGATTAAAATTTGTGCGCACATCGCCTGATCATGGTACGGCTTATGATATCGCCGGAAAAAACCAGGCCTCAGAGATTTCCTTTCGCGAAGCGTTGTTTAGCGCCATACATATTGCCGGCAGGCGTAAAGAGGGTTTAGAACTGGCAGAAAATCCATTAACCATTACTAAGCTAAGCCGCGACAGGGATTAAGCAATTTTACGGGCGGGCTCTGTTATCGTAAGCAATTAAAAATAAAAGATTTAAACCTTTTTTATTTAAATTGTTTATTGTAATATAGTATACCAATAAAAACCAACCGCTTATGAGAAAAGTTGCAGATATCCTCCGTCGCAAAGGGCAGAATGTGATCAGCATTGATGCCTCCACTTCCGTTTTAGATGCGTTAAAATTAATGGCTGATAAAAATATCGGATCAGTAGTTATTACTGAAGATGGTAATTATATGGGCCTTATAACCGAACGCGATTATGCACGTAAGGTTGTTTTGATGGGCCGTTCGTCAGATCATACTATTGTACGCGATATAATGAGCACTGATCTGCCGCTTATAGCGCCCGGCGATTCCATTGAAAAATGTATGCACCTGATGAGCGAGGGAAATGTAAGGTATCTGCCGGTTTTTGATAATGGCAACCAGATCGGAATTATATCTATTAACGATGTGGTGACCGAGACCATCCTGTTCCACGAGCAGACCATTGAGCACCTGCAGAGTTACATCCATTCCTAACGATAAACGGAATGCGCTTAATTTTATCTAACTTGGCACTTTTACAGATAAAGAGTGACTTTTAAGGAATTTAATTTTAACGAGCAGCTAGCAGACGGCATCAGCAGCATGGGGTTTACCCAGGCCACACCCATCCAGGCGATGGCCATTCCCGCGATATTACAAGGTAAAGACCTGATTGCCTGCGCGCAAACAGGTACGGGTAAAACAGCATCGTTTTTACTGCCGGTAATGGAATTACTGAGTCGTACCGAGATGGACCAAACATCAGCTTTGGTACTTACCCCAACGCGCGAACTGGCCCAACAGATAGATCAGCAGGCCGAAGGTTTGGCTTATTTTACAGGCGTAACCTCAATCGCCGTATTTGGTGGCGGCGATGGCAGTGTTTACGAACAGCAACGCCGTGGTATCCAAAATAATGTAAATATTATTATAGCAACGCCGGGCAGGTTAATAGCCCACCTTACATCGGGTGTGTTAAAGCTTAACCAGATAAAATATTTAATATTAGACGAAGCCGACCGTATGTTGGATATGGGCTTTAGCGATGACATTATGCGCATCATCAGCTATCTGCCCAAAGAAAGGCAGACGCTGCTTTTCTCTGCCACCATGCCCGGGCGCATCCGTACGCTGGCTAAAAAAATATTGAACGATCCGGAGCAGATTAACATAGCTATTTCTCAGCCTGCGGTGGGTATAGATCAACAGATCTACCGCCCGCATGATGCCCAAAAGGTGCCTTTATTAAGGCATATTTTAAAGGAAGGCAATTATGTGAGTACCATAGTTTTCGCTTCGCGGAAGGAAATAGTGCGCTCTCTGGCTAAAGAATTGAAGGCAGCAGGCATAAAAGTGGAAGCTTTTCACTCCGACCTGGAGCAGCGCGAACGCGAAGAGATCTTGCTGCAATTTAAAAACCGCCAGCTACCCGTTATCATAGGTACCGACGCGCTTTCGCGGGGTATTGATGTGGAGGGAATAGATCTGGTGGTGAACTTTGACGTACCCGGCGATGCTGAGGATTATATACACCGCATTGGCCGTACGGCCCGTGCCGAAACTACCGGTACCGCTATAACTTTTGTAAACCATCGTGATGAGCGCAGGCTAAAAAGTATAGAGGAGCTGATGGAGCGCAAAATTACGGAACACCCCATACCCGAGCATCTTTTAAGCATTGCCGAAACAAAAACCTCGCACGAGGCCAAACCTAACAGGGGCAACAATAATCGTAGAAAGCCTTTTAAGGGGAATAGGAAACCTAGCGGGAATAAGAGTTAAAGTTCGTTGTCTTTGTCATTGCGAGGAACGAAGCAATCGCGAACTAGCATAGTCCGCTTTTCTCCGTGCGATTGCTTCGTACCTCGCAATGACAAATTCGTTTATTGTTTCTCCGGTACAGCCATCACTCCCAACCCATATACCAATCTAAACTTAGATCGTTCCAATTGGGGTTTTCCAAATTGATTAGATCCACTTTGTTTTGTCTCGACCCTGCTTTTAGCTGCTTTTCTCGCGCGATGGCATCTTGTATCCATTGATATTCTTCGTAATAAACCAGATTATTACACGCATATTTCTTAGCGAAACCGTTGTAAACACCTTGCTTATGTTCCCAAACTCGCCGTTGTACATCATTGGTTACGCCGATATAGATCACGGTGTTGCCCTTATTGGTAAGCATGTAAACGTAATAGAGATGGGTTTTAGGCATTCATAAATATAGAAAAAATTGTCATTGCGAGCGAAAGCGTGGCAATCGCAAGGAGACAAGTCGTCGTCAGGTAAAGTTCGCGATTGCTTCGTGCCTCGCAATGACAGGGTCGTTATCCTACCCAAACAACTCGCTGCTCAAATATCTATCCCCCCTATCGCAGCAGATGAAAACGATAACGCCTTGTTCTAATTCTTCGGCGAGTTTAATGGCCGCTGATAGTGCCCCACCACTGCTCATGCCGGCAAAAACACCCTCTTCGCGAGCCATTTTGCGGGTCATTTGTACAGCATCAGCTTCTGCTATGTCCATCACCCTGTCAACACGAGTAGGGTCAAATATTTTAGGTAAATATTCTTCCGGCCAGCGGCGTATACCGGGTATAGATGACCCTTCTGTTGGCTGGCAACCCACTATCTGTATATCCGGGTTCACTTCCTTTAAAAACTTAGAGCAGCCCATAATGGTGCCGGTGGTGCCCATAGCGCTTACAAAATGCGTAATGCCCTGGTTAGTATCGCGCCATATTTCCGGGCCGGTAGTATGGTAATGGGCCATGTAGTTATCGGCATTGGCAAACTGATTAAGTAAGAAATACTCACCCGTGGCGCCTTTTTCTTCGGCATAATCGCGGCAGGCTTCTATGCCTTCCAGTAACGTTACTTTTGCACCAAAAGCTTCCATGGTAAGCGTACGCTCGCGGGTTGAGTTTGATGGCAACACCAACTCAATCTCAATACCATACAAACCCGCTATCATAGCCAAAGCAATCCCGGTGTTGCCACTGGTGGCTTCAATCAACTTGGTGCCTTTTTTTATATCGCCACGCTGCAGCGCGTTCTTTATCATGCTGTAAGCGGCACGGTCTTTAACACTTCCGCCGGGATTGTTGCCTTCCAGCTTGCCAAAAAGTTTTACTTTGGGGTTAGGGTTAAGCCGGGTGATCTCCACCAGGGGCGTGTTGCCTATCAGATCAAGCATTCCTGCCATTTTATTCTGTTTTTTCGGTGTTTTTAGAAACTTTTATCATAGGGGTATGATAAACAGTAGAGTGCGGCTCAACGCTGGCGGTTATCCAAACGTTACCGCCAATAACACTGTCGTGCCCTATAACGGTGTTCCCGCCCAGTATAGTAGCGCCCGAATAGATCACTACGTTATCTTCAACCGTTGGGTGGCGTTTGGTATCTGCCATATTCTTGGCAACGCTAAGTGCGCCAAGCGTTACGCCCTGGTAAAGTTTTACGTGCTTGCCTATCTCACTGGTTTCGCCAATAACTATGCCTGTGCCGTGGTCAATATGGAAGTATTCGCCAATTTCCGCACCCGGGTGTATATCAATCCCTGTTTTTGAGTGGGCATGCTCAGTTAATATCCGCGGCAGCAAAGGCACATTCAATTTAACCAGGCAATGCGCCAGTCGATAAAAAGAAATGGCATAAAACCCAGGATACGTACGCACCACCTCAAACTCGCTGCGGGCAGCCGGGTCGCCATTAAAAATTGCCTGTATGTCTGTATTTAAAATGTTGTAAAGAGCGGGTAATCCGTCAAAAAAAGACTGGGCCACTTTGCTGTTATCGCAGTCGCTGCACTCGCGTGTAGCGTCCATTATATGGCACAGCTCGTTTTTAAGCCTGTCAAACTCTTCCTGTAGTTGCGGCAGGGTAAAAAACACCTTTTTCGACTGCTCCGGGTACAGCAAACGGATAACCTGCAGGCCCCACGCTGTTATCTCTTTATTAGAGGGTAAAGCTGCGGCTTGCTGTTGTTTATCTAAAATTTGCCGGTAAAAATCTTCGTTCATTTTGTGGGTTATACCATTGCCGCACAAGTTTAAATAAAAAAATGTTGTTTGCAGGTAAAAAAAACGTTTCGGCAGGGCTAACAAAACAAAGAGCAAAAATAATCGCGTAAACTATTGACAATAAGAAAAACAAATTGTTACTTTGATAAACAAAGTGCTTTTTAAATGAAGGAAAACGACATTCAGCATGACCTGGCCTCCATACGCAGCCTTATGGAGCGATCATCAAAGTTTATTTCGCTCAGCGGATTTTCGGGCGTATTGGCCGGTATATATGCCTTAATAGGCGCGGCTATAGCTTATTTTATGCTCTACAATGACGGCAGCAGGTTGTATAGCATACATGAAAACCCGACAACAGCCATTTTTGAAGACGTAATTTTGGTTAAGCTGATTACAACAGCTGCTATTGTGTTGATTTTTTCTGTAGCCACAGGCATGATATTAACTTATCAAAAGGCACGGCGAAAAAATCAACCGATATGGGGAAAGGCCAGTAAGGACCTTTTATACAGCATGCTGGTGCCGCTTTTAAGCGGGGGACTGTTAATAATGATCCTTTTATACAGAGGTTATTATGGTGTAGTGGCCCCAGCATCGCTTATTTTTTATGGGCTTGCACTTATTGGGGCAAGTAACTTTACCTTTACCGACGTTCGCTTTTTGGGTTTGTGCGATGTTGCGCTCGGCCTGATAGCCGCTTGTTTACCCGGCTATGGTTTAGTATTTTGGGCGCTTGGTTTTGGTGTGCTGCATATTGTGTATGGCAGCGTAATGTATTTTAAGTACGACAGGTGAAGATACCATTTGATAAATTAGATAAAGCTTTTGAGAACCGGGTGCGCCTACAGATAATGAGTGTGCTGGTGGCTAACCAGCGCTATGATTTTAATTCGCTGAAAGAGCTGCTGGAAGTTACGGATGGTAACCTGGCATCGCACCTTAAGGCATTAGAAAAAGAAGAGTATATTATGGTGAATAAATCGTTTTTGGGCCGTAAACCCAATACCAATTACGAAGCTACTGATGCCGGCAAGCAGGCTTTTAAAAAGCATTTGGACGCTTTAGAGAAGCTTATTTTTTTTCAGCAAAACATTAAATAATATTTTTTTATCCATTTACTTTGAAATTGAAAGTACTTTTAAAATGATAACACCCTTCAATTATACACTTAAAGTATGGCTCACATCAATATGTATAAGCCCCCTTGTTTTGCAGGTTACTGACTATTTAACCAACTCTGCAAACGAGGCCTCCACTTTTGATCAGGTTGTATTTATGTGCTGTTTTATAATTGTTATGAGCTTTTTCATCTCAGTGTTTACATGGCTGCTATTCTTTGTTTGTACTTATCAACTGCTAAAAATCAATATACCACAAAACCTTTTTAAGCTCTCAGTCCAAGCAACAGGACTATTGCTGGTTTTGGTTACACTTTTTGTCCTTGATGGCCTGATAGCGTTGTTAGACTACCCCTTTTGGACATTTACTACTTGTTATTTATTCACCACTGCAGCATGTATGCAGCTTTATGATATACCTCAGTCTCAAATTTACCATCAAGAAAACTCAACCACATGATAGAACCAACCCAACCACAAGGATTTTTAACCTGGCTCAAGGAGTCGGTAACCTTAAAGCTGATGTTTATCGGCATTTTAATTTTAGTATTGCTTATCCCGTCGGCAATGATACAGGATCTGATATTTGAACGCTCGGGCAGGCAGGACGAAGTAAATAAAGAAATATCTGATACCTGGTCTGGCAGCCAGCTTATACAGGGCCCGGTACTGGTTATCCCCTACAAAAAGCTAATCAAAACCAAAGACATTGGTAACAAAGAAACTGTAAAGGAAACGATTGCCAGGGTTTATATTTTACCGAACGAGCTGCAAATGAAAGCCGCCGTTACTTCGCAGATATTGCACCGGGGCATATTTGAAAGTGTTGTATACAATACCCGAGTTAAAATATCAGGTGATTTTAAACCACAGCTTGCAGCTTTAAATATTGCCCCAGAACAATTGCTTACTGAAAAAGCCACGCTCACGTTTAAAATATCTGATCTTAAAGGCTTAAAAACCAATCCGGTAGTTTTATCGGGGTCGCAAAAAGCACTGGCCGAACCTGTTTTTAGCGACGCCGGATTGTTTCCTAATGGCTTAAAAGCAGCTATCAGCATTGCCGCACAGGGAGAGCAGACTATTCCGTTTGAAATGACACTTGACCTGAAAGGCAGCCAGGACCTTAACTTTTTACATACCGGTAAAACCACAGATGTGGCTGTAAGCGGCGATTGGCAAACACCGAGCTTCAGCGGGCGGTATTTGCCCGATGAGAGAAAAGTTGATACCGCGGGATTTGCAGCTAAATGGCGCATGCTTTATTTTAACCGACCCTTTGCCCAACAATGGGCGGGCAACGACATGTTGCTTAACGCAATGGCGAAACAGCAGGATGCCATATTTGGCGTAACCTTAAAATTGCCGGTTGACCAGTATCAAAAAGTGACGCGCACGGCCAAATATAGTGTACTCGTCATCCTGCTCACGTTTGTGTCGCTGTTCCTTACTGAAATGATAAGGAAGCAGCGCATCCACTCATTTAATTATGTATTGATAGGTGCGGCTATGGTAATATATTACACCCTATTGTTGTCATTCTCCGAGCAATTAGGATACAATATTGCCTATCTGATCGCTTCGGTAGCAACAATTACGCTGGTGTCAGTTTTCGTAGCATCCTTATTAAAAAGCAAAGGTGCGGCTATTATGTTCTGCATAATACTGGCCATATTTTACGCTTTTATTTATGTTATTATACAATTGGAGGATCTGGCCTTGCTTATTGGCAGTATCGCCTTGTTCGTCATCATATCATTACTGATGTACTTTTCGAGAAGAATCAACTGGGACAAACACTAAACCTTATCACATAAAACGATGAACACTTATTTCACCAGCCAATATTGGATAAACCATTTTAAGGCAAACGCGTTGGAACTACGAGTTAACTGGGACGTTAAACCGTTATTAACTACTACAGAGATAGATACGATTACCGCATCTTTACAGGCCTGGCAATTAGGCGAAACCTCGGAAGGGAAACACCTGATTGCCGCTGCA
The DNA here is from genome assembly GCA_965650195.1 of uncultured Mucilaginibacter sp. Taxonomy (GTDB): domain Bacteria; phylum Bacteroidota; class Bacteroidia; order Sphingobacteriales; family Sphingobacteriaceae; genus Mucilaginibacter. Next base: position 11,150 of record CBFGNU010000010.1, read on the forward strand.
ACCAAATACGCCCACAAAATTGGCGACCTGGCGTATATAGACGCTGTTAAGCTTTTTATAAAGGAAGAACAAAAACACGGCAATAATTTGGGAACCTATCTGGATGCCATCAATGTACCACGTATTAAAAAAGATTGGGGCGATTCGCTGTTTAGAAGAGTACGCTATTATAACACCAGCATGGAGTTGTGGACACTGGCTGTAATTGTGGTAGAAAGCACCGCGCAGATATTTTACCAGGCGCTTAAGGATGCTACCGAATGCACATTGCTTAAGCAGATCTGTACAGATATATTGATAGACGAAGCGTACCATATTACCTTCCAGACCGAGCGGCTTGCGATAATTTTCAATAACAAAAGTGAATTTTCCCGTTGGTGGCGGGTGGCGGCTTACAAGTATTTTTTTATCGCGACATCAAGCTTGGTATGGTTCGCCCACCGCCGGTTATTTAAAGCCGGTGGAAATACATTTGCCACCTATCGCAAAAAGATGGAACTAAAATATGTTAAAACCATTAAAACAGTAACAGGTAATGTTGCGCCGCTTTGGATATAATGCGAATTATTAATTTGGAAGCTGTTCGGGAAATGAAGATTTATAAAAAAATAGGCGATCAAAGAATACCCATGCAACGACTATTAATCAAAGCGAACTTATTGGTAAAACGAAACCTTACCGATTTTTTAATAGTCACGCCGATTATAAATATCGTAATTTTTCCATTCCTGTTAGCAATCCATTGGATGACAGGAGAATACGGGTACGCTATAGGAATGTTCTTATTTTCGTCGGGTTTATTCCTTACTTATTTAATATATATGTGGCTAAGGCCGAAAAGATTCGGAATTGGAACTGTCCTTTCGTACCTGTTTTGTTCCGTTTTGACTATACTTATATGGCATGATTTCAGGTTTTTAATTCTAGCAATTAACAATCATGGTTTAACCTCGTGCCCTTATGGGGCGAGTTGCCCATAATGTTTTTTAGGACGGGTCACACAAAAACAGATGTTCCAACTGTTCCAAACTGTTCCAAAAATCAAAGGAAAAAACCTGCGAAATTCATGTTTTCAAACTATTGATAATGAGTTATTTACAATGGTTTTACAGCTAATTTTACTGACTTATAAGTAGTTTCACCCTGATGGACTTAAATGCTTGATAGTCAGTGCGAATTTTGTAAAAAGTGTTCCACGGTATCATCATGCTTTATATTTTTTGGAACACTTGTTAAAATGGAAATGAGGGGGTGGCTCACAGGGGCTCACAGGGCTCACCCGGCTCTGAGCCACCCCCTTGAGCCGCCGCTTTGCTGTGAAAGTAAAGCGGTTTTCTTTTTCTTTACATTCCCGTAAATCAATAACTTTACGGGAATTGCTTATGAATACTGAAGAACTTTACAAAATATACCTGCAACACCCGGTTATTGCTACCGATACCCGCAAAATAGACGCTGGCAGCTTGTTCTTTGCCCTAAAAGGCGAAAACTTTGATGCCAACACCTTCGCTGCAAAAGCTATTGAAGCAGGCGCGGCCTATGCTGTTATAGATAATGCAGAATACCAGGCAGGGCCTAAATTTATTTTGGTAGATGATGTGCTTGCGGCTTTACAGGATCTGGCCCGGCATCACCGCAGGCAGCTATCCATCCCGGTGGTTGGCCTAACCGGCACCAACGGTAAAACCACTACCAAGGAATTAATAAATGCGGTATTGTCTGAACAGTTTAACACGCTTGCCACACAGGGTAATCTGAATAACCATATTGGGGTACCCTTAACTATACTTAACATCAATGCCTCGCACGAAGCTGCTGTAATTGAGATGGGAGCCAACCATGTGGGCGAGATAGCTCTGTTAAGCAGTATCTCGCAACCAAGCCATGGGCTTATTACCAACGTAGGAAAGGCGCATTTAGAGGGTTTTGGCAGTCTGGAGGGTGTTAAAATAGCCAAAGGCGAGTTGTATGATTTTTTGAGTAACAGCAATGGCCAGGTATTCATCAACAGCAATAACCCCATTTTAATGGAAATGCAGTCGGCGCGCAAGTTTCAAACCCCGCCTGTTTTTTATGGCGATGCCATTGATGACCTTATAAGCGGCGAGATAACCGGGAACGCACCCTATCTCTCGCTAAGCTGGACCAATAATACATCCGGCGAAAGCCATGAGGTAAATACGCAAATGACCGGCGCGTATAATTTGGACAATATATTGGCGGCTATTTCCATTGGTTTAAAATTCAAACTATCGGCAGAGCAAATAAATAGGGGCATTGCCAACTATCAGCCCAAAAACAACCGCTCGCAAGTGGTACAAACCGCCACCAACACTCTTATTTGCGATTACTACAATGCCAACCCAAGCAGCATGGCCGTTGCCATTGATAATATCGGCAAGCTAACCGCAGCGCACAAAGCATTGGTTTTGGGCGATATGTTTGAGATGGGTGCCGAGGCCGCTACCGAGCATAAAGCCATCCTCGAAAAAGCCTTGGAAACCCCTGTAGACAGGCGCATAATAATAGGTAAGGAGTTCTATAAGCTGAAGACAGATAATGCTTCGGCAGAGTTTTACGAAACCCGCGATGATGCCGCTATAGCTTTGAAAGAGCAACCAATAGTAAACAGCACTATACTGATAAAGGGATCAAGAGGTATGGCACTGGAGAAATTGTTAGAGCTATTCTAACTACCTTATACCGTAAAATATCCTGAATCCCTGAATATAGCGCGAATTCCCAGTGAATGAGATACCATAGTCAACCCTAAAAATTAGGCGTTGTATGCCCACATAGAACTCGGAGTAGTTGGGGTTATTTCTCATGGTTAGGTAATTGGCACCCACTATTTCTTCCAGTTTAAGCTTGCGCACAAAAGGTATCCGCCTTAAAATAGAACCCGAGAAATTATGCTGATAATGCGCCTCTACAAACGAGCTGTTGGCACTATACTGATAGAACGGTAAAAAATGGAAGCTGCCCACGTCGGTAGGGTCAAAGGTAGTGCCCTGGTTACCTATAAAGTGGTAAAAGTCGGGGAAGTACAATGTCTTTTTATTCAGGAAAGTACCGGCAGCCAGTTTGAAAGACGAATAGCCAGATAACCCTAACCGTATCCTGTCCTGCGTTATAGTTACTGATGCAAAATCATAATTCACATCAGAGCCGAATACTCCGCTAATGCCTTTTCGGTAGTTAACGGTCAGTACCGGGTAAGCCGACTGGAGAAAAATTCTCCCGGTGGGCCGGGTAATAAAAGGCTGCGCAAAAGTGAACCTTACTGAGGCGTTCAATGTAAGGGCCTGGTGCTGCGGAAACAGTATGGAACGATCATCCGCAGGCGCGGTTACAGGTGCTAACGGGTTGTTGGAGGTGAATTCCCGGTTCTTGTTATCAAATATGTGATTGTAAGAGTTGTTAAAAAGCTGGGTACGGTCTGAGTAACCTAAATTTACATTCAGCCTGATACCGTTCCTCACCTCGCGCTGAAAACCCGCGTTGGCGAACACAGAACGGTAGTATTTAACGAAGTTTCGCTCGCTCAGCAAGGTGCTCAGCGTATTAAAGTAAAGCGACCGCGTGCCTTGGTTATTAAGGTCGAGTACATCGCTGCCGCCATCAAACGTAAACATCCCGGCATTGAATAAATCGTAGGTATAAGATGACCGAACATTCGCACTGAACAGTTTATTGGCTGTGCCATATCTTATTGTTGGTGATATGCTGTATGATCGATAATCATCAAAAAGTTTCGAGTATCTCACCCTTGCGTTAACTCCCCAACCCTCAACTGTATTGTAAAAAAAGGTCTGCAAAAACGGATAGATATACAAACTGTCCTTAGCCTGGCGGTTAACAATGGTATGGCCGTTTACAAGGTAAGGTAGCGGGGAAAGTTGATTGTCACTTCGCTGAACGGAATCTTTATAAGCCTCGGTGCTTTGAATCACCGCCAAGCTATCGCGCTTTTTATAATCGGCTGCTTCTTCCCGGGTGAGTGGCACAGGTCGCTGGTTGGTCCAGTAGGTTGGCGATTTAACGTTTGCAGCAGTATCTATTCGCAAGATCTCCCCTGTAAAATATCCCTCCGGAATGGTAAGGTCAAACTTGTAATTGTTATAAAGAGCGATGTAGTACCCTTCAAATTTAAACCCAAAAACATTACCACGATAATCGTATTCTATCGAGGCCGGCATCCAGGTACTATCACGAATAGGCACATATTGTTGACTTATCCGCATGGTATCCACCAAATTAAGGAAGTTGTTTTGATTGGTCAGCATTAGATCAACGCTGTACAATCGCCAGTCGCCCTCAACTATATAAATATGGCCCCGAAATACCGGATCGTAAGCATGTTTGGGTATCAGTTCAATTTTGTCGATGGTTTTGCCATTACTAACCGTAGTGCCTACCAACTTATAGTTGTAGTACGAAAATGCGTTTGATGCTATAGGCGAAACAAACCCACGGCTGCTTAATCCCTGTATGGAAAAAATGTTATCATAAAAATTGGCGGATAGATCAGAAGCCTTTGAATAGCTGAATGCCGGCGTAATACCCGCGCTACGCTGTGCAATGGTTTCTTCCTTTATTTTATTTGGCCTTGCAGAGGTGAAGTTAGAAAGCATCTCTGACTGATACAGCACCCCCTTGCCATTGCTATCTAACGACAGTACACCAGCCACCCCGCCGCGCATTAGCGAATTGGGCGCATCAAGTAGCTTTTGTACCCCTTTAATATACACCGAGCAGGAGTAAGAATTAACCTCGTTCAAGTAATACTGGCGCTTGTCGATAACCCTTTGCATAATATTGGCAGCGGATGTATCGCGCCCATTTCGCGCCTGGCGGTCAATTGAGCGGGGCTGATATATTTCTTTTTCTAACCGAATGTTGAGTTGCTCGTCGTGGTTGGTTATGGTAATATTTTCTACCTGCTCTTTAAAGCTCACAAAGCGGTACATTATTTTGTAAGTGCCTTCGGTAAGTTTAAACTGATAATAGCCGTCCTCATTACTGGTTGTACCATAGGTAGAGTTGCGGATGTAGATAGAAACGAAAGGAACGGGCTTGTTTTGCTCGTCAACAATACGTCCCGATAAAACAAATTGCTGCGCTTCCGCTTTAAATAGGAATGCTGTTAAAAAAAAGGAAACTATAAGTAAACGTATCATCATATAAATCATCCTATTAATGATATTTTATGAACAAATGTTTGCATACACTGCTAATATAATTTACAACATGTAATTAGCTGACATTAATGCCTGTAATAGCTAAATTTGTAACCTTAACTGATAACCATGTACAACACATTACAACCGGTATTGCAGCAGGAGCTTGCTGAAATTGAAAAAGCCGGATTATATAAAAGGGAAAGGATCATCACATCTGCCCAAGGCGCGGAGATAACCGTTCAAGGCGGAAAGGAAGTGATCAATTTTTGCGCTAATAATTATCTGGGATTATCAGGTAATGCGAAGGTTGTTGAAGCGGCTAAAGCTGCTATGGATAGTCGTGGTTACGGGTTATCGTCGGTACGCTTTATTTGTGGTACGCAGGATATCCACAAAGAGCTTGAAAAAAAGATAGCTGAATTTTTGGGGACGGAGGATACTATACTTTACGCCGCTGCCTTTGATGCCAACGGAGGGGTGTTTGAACCACTGTTTAATGAGCAGGACGCCATAATATCCGACGAGCTGAACCATGCATCCATTATAGACGGTGTGCGCCTGTGCAAGGCCCAGCGCCTGCGTTATAAACACGATGATATGGCTGATCTGGAAGAAAAATTGAAAGCAACGATGAATTGCCGCCACAGAATTATTGTTACTGATGGTGCTTTTAGCATGGATGGCACCATTGCCCAGTTGGATAAAATATGCGCGCTATCTGAGCAGTACAAAGCTTTGGTAATGATAGATGAGAGCCATTGCAGCGGGTTTATGGGTAAAACAGGACGAGGCACCCATGAGCACCATAATGTGATGGATAAGATTGACATCATCACAGGGACACTTGGTAAAGCGTTGGGCGGCGCGTCGGGTGGCTTTACGTCGGGCCGTAAAGAAATTATTGACATGCTGCGCCAGCGTTCCAGGCCGTATTTGTTTAGTAACACGCTTGCTCCCGCAATTACAGGCGCATCTATAGCAGTACTGAACATGTTGAGCGAAACAACAGAGCTACGCGACAAGCTGGAACAGAACACCCAATACTTTCGCAAAGCAATGACAGAAGCAGGGTTTGATATTAAGCCAGGCATTCACCCGATTGTTCCGGTTATGTTATATGATGCCAAGCTTGCGCAGGAGTTTGCCGCGAAAATGCTGGATGAAGGCATTTATGTTATAGGCTTTTACTATCCTGTTGTGCCACAAGACAAGGCGCGTATAAGGGTGCAATTATCTGCCGCGCACCAGCCGGAACACCTGGATAAAGCCATTGCAGCGTTCACTAAAGTGGGCAAGGAATTGGGTGTACTTAAATAATGGCTTTAGTTTGTTAAATTTGCGCTCGAAATCCTATTATAATGCAGGAAACTATTGATAAATATACCGCCGAGATAAAGGCATTCGCGGCTACTAAAGCAGATGAACTGGAAACTTTCCGGATCAAGTTTTTAGGGACCAAAGGCATCATTAAAGATCTGTTCGATCAATTTAAAACTGTTGGTCCCGAAGAGAAACGCACCTTTGGTAAGGTACTTAACCAGTTTAAGCAATTAGCCGAGGAAAGGTATAATGAACTGAAGGAAAGCTCTCCAGCAACCGCCGAAACATCAGTATCCGATATTGATAAAACCCTTCCGGGCGATGGTTTTGAGTTAGGTTCGCGGCATCCGCTGACGCTGGTGCGCAACGAGATAATAGATGTATTTAAGCGTTTAGGCTTTGTTGTCGCGGAAGGTCCGGAGATAGAGGATGACTGGCATAACTTCTCTGCGCTTAACTTTCCTGAGGAACATCCCGCGCGTGATATGCAGGATACTTTCTTTATCAAAAAGAATAGTGGTACTGATGATATCGCTTTGCGTACCCATACATCATCGGTACAGGTACGTATGATGGAGAATGGTAAACCGCCGTTCCGCGCTATTATGCCGGGCCGTGTTTATCGTAACGAGGCTATATCTGCCCGCGCACATTGCTTCTTCCACCAGGTTGAGGGTTTGTATGTTGATGAGAATGTATCATTTGCCGATTTGAAGCAAACCCTTTACCATTTTGTGCAGGAGCTGTATGGCGAAGGCACAAAAGTTCGTTTCCGTCCTTCTTACTTTCCGTTCACAGAACCCTCTGCCGAGATGGATGTATCATGCACTATCTGCAAAGGCAGTGGCTGTAACATGTGTAAATACAGTGGCTGGGTGGAGATACTGGGCTGCGGCATGGTTGACCCAAATGTTTTGGAGAACTGCGGCATCGACAGTAAAAAATATACCGGGTTTGCCTTTGGTATGGGTATAGAGCGCATAACCAACCTTAAATATGTAATTAAGGACCTGCGCCTGTTCTCTGAAAACGATGTGCGTTTCCTTAAGCAATTTCAATCCGAAATTATATAATGAGGCGCTTGGGCATAGCTTTGATTTTGTTGCTCGCTATTTCGGCGTGTGGCAAACAGGGCAATGTTGTGCCTAACGTGGCTGTGAACTTTCAATTACAGTTAAACGATCCTAAATACAGTCCGCTGCGCTCAATAGGAAGCGCGGTTGCTATTGACGGTTATGGCGTTGCAGGAGTAATAGTGGCCAACACGGTTAATGGTTACGTAGCTTACGATAGGTGTAGCGCTTACGAGCCCGAAAAACGCTGCGCACTAACTATTGACGACAACAAACTATTGGTTACCGACCCATGCAGCGGCTCTAAATGGCTATTGCAGGATGGTACACCCAATAAAGCGCCCGCCGTGCGTTCACTAAAAGCATATAATGTGTATATTGACGCGTCACGCAATTACTTAACCGTGTCTAACTGATCTGGATGGAAGCCGAAAAAATAAAAGACAGCATAAAGCGGGCCGCGCAGGAGCTTTTTCGGAAATTTGGGTACCATAAAACCAGCGTTAACGAGATTGCCAAACGCGCACGTATAGCTAAAGCCACCATCTACAAATATTTTGAAAGCAAGGAAGAGCTGCTGCATACCTTGCTAATGGATTATATCCGCGTTAGCGTTGATGACCTGATCAGCAAAAGCAATCCCGAGGAGGATGAAGAAAAACATCTGAGTGGACTCATCATGAAAACCTGCCGCCTGAGTTATACCGTTTGTAATGAATTTATAGGATGGGATTTCATCCGCGAATCAACCAACTCACAAGAGTTTTTAAAGAATTTGAGTAACGAGCTGGAGGATATGCTGATGTCGTCCTTCGCCCGTATACCCCACATACGCAGGGATGGCAACTATATGCAGCGCCTGCGTTTCCTCATTACCTGCAGCAAAAGCATTGTGTTCAGCTTTGCATTCACATCGGTAAGCGATAGCGACGTGCGCAAAAACTTTGTATCCTTCCAAAAAGATGTACTGCCTTATCTGGTAAAAGCCGCTATAACTATTTAGTTTGTAGCGTAGCACTTGCTAGATCAACAGCAACAAATACCCGGCAACAGCCCCACTCCCAATTATCCACGCACGGGTAAAAGTGTGAAAATTTGTTAAAGTATTTTATTTTTTACGAAACGTTCGTAGATTTACGAAGAAATCGTAGATAAAATATCCTAACCTAAAATTTAGCATTATGAACCACATTATTAAAAAATTTATTGTAGCAGGCCTGTGCGTAGCACCATTACTTTTTGGTGCTGACGTAAAGGGGCAAGCATCTATCGTTCAAAACATGGCGGCTAAGCTTAAGCAGTATAAAAGCCTAAGTTATAAGTCATTCTATAAACAAAAGGACGAAACCGGCGATACCTTATTCAGGCAAAATGAAGATGTGCTTTTAAAGGTTCCCGAGGAAAAAGACCTGGGCTACTACTTTTTAAACAGGTACAAAGACCCCAGCTGGAAGTTTTTTACTACGGATATGTATTATGGCGAGAACTTTATAACGCTTTTGCCCGCAGATAGTGTTTACAATACCAGGAAAAACCTACACACAATGCTGTTTAAAGCTACATTGCTTTTTAAGTTAGAATGGCTGGCTGATTTTGTAAAAAAGAATCCTTCGCGCATTGCTAAAGCTAAGGACACCGTGCTTAGTGCGGTGGCTTATGATCACTTGATTATTACCACCAAGGATACGGTAGTTAATAACGAACGCCTTGTAGTTAATCAACACTTATTGGTTGATAAGCAGACCGGACTACCCAGGGCCCTGATAATTAAAGGCAGGCATGCCGGATATGGCGATGGTATAACAAGTGTTTACAACGAACTAAACTTTTATGATTATCAGATCAATGACCCCGGCATCACCATCGCGTCGTTCACCATTCCTAAGGGCTTTCATCCACCCAAAAAACAAGCCGCACCGCCTATGCTATTGGCGGCCGGGACTATTGCCCCAGAGTGGACGCTGTTTGACACTTACGGAAAAAAAATGTCGTTAAGCGATATGAAAGGCAAGATAGTGCTGATGGATTTTTACTTTATTGGCTGCGGCCCATGTATGCAATCATTAAAGCCGCTGAATAATTTATATAAGAAGTATAAAGACAAGTTAATTATAGCAAGTTTATCTGATAGAGACAGCAAGCAAGCTGTTACGGCTTTTAAAAAGCAGTATAATATAGCTTATCCGGGTTATGTAGAAGCGACAGAAGCGGTGAAAGCCTACCACGTGACCGGCTCCCCTACTTTTTACTTTATTGACACAAAAGGTAACATTGCGAGCACTATCCTTGGCTATGGGGATGATACTGAAGCAAAATTTATAGCTGTTATAGAAGACCTGCTTAAAAAAGGCTAAAGATATACCCTTGATAAAAAGCTCGCCGGTTATACTCCGGGGGGCTTTTTTTATTTCTGACTATCTCTTTTATTAATAAGGGTTTCTCTTTATTTTAACTTTGTTACAATCTTGCTATTGCAAACGTACGTTTTTAATGCATACCTTTGGTTTGTATAATTTATTACCATGACCAATACTGATATTGTACCTACTAAAACTGAAATGGATGTGCTGCAGATATTATGGCAGCATGGCCCCTCAACCGTACGCTTTGTTCATGATAAACTGAATGAGCAAAAAGAAGCGGTTATCTACACATCTACCTTAAAGCTGATGCAGGTAATGCGCGAGAAAGGGATGTTAGACAGGGACGATAGCCAAATGAAACACGTCTACAGCGCGGCATTGCCCGAGGATAAAGTAAAAGGCAATATGCTGGGCCGCTTTGTCGACTCCATGTTTAATGGCTCGGCGAGTAATTTAATGGTGGCCCTGTTGGGTAACGATAAAACATCCAACGAGGAACTGAAGAAAATGAAGGAACTGTTGCAAAAACTGGAAAAAGGCAAATGATCATTTAAAACCGGGGAGCTATGAACACATTCGCACAATCGGCAGAGATATTAATACAGGCATTAAGCAGGATGCTTTTGCATTCGTTATGGCAGGGCGCGCTGCTGGCGGTTATTGCAGGTGTTATAATAATGACCACCAAAAGAACAAGCGCCGCTATACGGTATAACCTGATGCTATGCCTGTTTGGCCTGTTCCTTTTGGCTACGGCCGGTACCTTTGTTTATGTGTTGGGAGATGCTCCGCAACCAGCGATTAACCAAAATGTGATCTCATCTTACTCTTCTGCAAGCACATCTACTCTTGTTAATCTATCTAAAACTAACGCTTCTTTTTATAACAGCTTTAAAGACGTTATTAATATAGTTGGCAACTATTTTAATAAGCACTATATATTGATAGTATCTATATGGTTCGTTTTGTTTTTGCTGAAATCGCTTTACATGGCAGGTAATATAATTTACATGCAAAGGGTTAGGCGTTACAACGTTTTTACACCTTCGGCCGTTTGGCAAGACAAACTAACATCGCTTTGCGAAAAACTACAAATAAAAAAGGCTGTGCAGTTGCTCGAGTCGGGCTACCTGAAAGTGCCGGTGGTAATAGGTTATTTTAAGCCGGTTATTTTAATACCGGTAGGCATGTTGGCCGGCATTGCCCCTGCGCAGATTGAAGCGGTATTACTGCACGAACTGGCGCATATTAAACGCAGCGATAATTTTGTCAACTTTTTACAGCATTTGGCTGAGGCTGTATTTTTCTTTAACCCGGGACTGCTGTGGATCTCGCACTTACTAAGAGAAGAGCGTGAGAATTGCTGCGATGACATGGCCATAGCCCAAACTAACAGTAAGGAAGATTTTGTAAAAGCGTTGATCAGTTTTAAAGAACATGCTGTTAACTACCCTGTTGGATCACTCGCCTTTTCGGGTCGTAAAAGCAGTTTGCTTAACCGGGTTATGCGCATTGTTTATCAGGAGAATAAAACTTTCAGCGTTAAAGAGAGCAGTGTGTTTTTAGCGGCGGTTGCAATGGTTACTTTAATGGCTTTTACTTTTTATCCGGAAAAGAATATAAGTTCGCAAAAAATGGCTGCGACAAATGGCATTCCCTATAATGATATAAAATTGCCAATTGCAGCGAATAAACCCCACGAGCTATCCCTGATCAAACCACTTACAATTAATGCTATCGACATTAAAAAGAAAGAGCCTATAAATACTTCGCCCGTTAAAAGCAGTGTCTTAGCAGATTCAGCAACGTTGGCAACAAATAACATTCCCGGCAATACCAATTCTGCGGAAAACATCCAGGCCCTTATTGCAAAAGCCGGTTTAAGTAATGATAAATTTTATCAGCGTGTAAGTTTGGGTAATGGCGAAGATATAATGCAGGTTTTAAGCCGCTCGGGCTCAAAAATGATGGCAACCCTTCCCCACAATGCAAAAGTGGCTTTTATTGTGGACGGAGTGCTTCATGACGAAGCCGAGCTTTACACTTTTGATGCTGCTGCTAATGATTACGCGGGCAAGCGGCAAGGCATAAGCGGTAGCAAATACAACGCAGAAAAACTTTTTCCTGATCTCGACCTCTCAAAATACGACGCGTTCGTTGCATTTGGAATGAAGGACCCGCAAGGATCTGATTCGCCGTAACGCATTAGCGCGGTTATAGTAACCACATCATCTTAAATTTTTCCTGACACAATATTTTAACAGCTATTCAGCTGCAACTTGGATAGTATTGCCCAAACTTTAACCTGAATTTTTAAAATTATGAAACGTTTATTAACCATTTTGTGTGCCTGTATGCTTACAATGTCGGCATACGCACAGCAGTCTTATCCAACCCTTATTAAAGTTCAATACAACTTTATTCATGTGCGGGATACTACCCAACGCGATAAACCTTATACCGAAGCCATGCTGCTGGTGATGGGGAAGGACGCATCCTATTATACCAGTTTAGACAGGATTGAACAGCACGCAAATCAGAGTTTGAAAAACCTGGAAGATAGAAAAAACGGTATTCGGGGCAATCATCCATTCTCCAGGATCACTACAAACGGACATTACTACCTGTTTGCCAAACAAAACAAATTTATCAGCTTCGAGCCGTTGACCATTAATTACCTGGTAGAGGGTGAAATTGAAAGAATAGACTGGAAAATATTAAAAGATACGCTAAACTTTTCGGGGATACGTGCGCAAAAAGCGACAGCCACTTATAAGGGCCGTAACTGGATAGCATGGTTTGCGCCGGAGCTGCCGTTTACAAATGGCCCATGGAAATTAAATGGTTTACCCGGCCTTATTGTAGAGGCATATGATGATAAAAAAGAGGTTCAATTTAAGTTTGCCGGACTTGAAAAGGTAAAACCAGGCGACCTTGCCGTAGATAATGCAAAGGGCCTGCCGCCGGCCTACATAAAAAGCGTCATCGGGCTAAACGTAGCCGAAATAACTGTCTTACCTGAAGGACCAGTAAATCATGGCGGGCCGATAAAAATTGCTAAAAGCGATTACGATAAGCTAAAAGCCCAGCAGGATAAAGACCCCATAGGCTTTATGACGGCGCAATTTGCTGCTATAGGAATGAAAGATCCCGGTGCAATTGCTCAATCGGTTGCCAATGGGACCGGCGGCAGGGGCGGTGGCGGCGGTGGTAACGAATCAGGCAAAGTTCAAACAGTTGAGAAAGCACCCGCAACCGTTAAAAACCCTGTAAATAACCCAATTGAGTTAAGCCAGAAGAGGTAACCTGTTTATAGTATTCCACAAACTTTAACCTAAATTTTAAAAATTATGAAACGTATTTTAACCACTTTTTGCGCCCTTATACTTGCAATAACAGTATATGCACAGCAATCTTACCAAACCCTTATTAAAGTTCAGTACAATTTTATTCATGTACAGGATACTACCGAACGCGATAAGCCTTATACCGAAACCATGATGCTTTTAGCAGGTAAAGAGGCCTCTGTTTACACCAGTTTTGACCGGATTGAACAGGGTGTAATTATAAATTTAAAATGGATGGAGGAAAGGAAAAACGGTATTTTCAATAGCACGAGCACTGGGCTAAAGTCGGTCTCTTTCGGATATTTTTACTTATTTCCACAACAACATAAGTTTATAAATTATGAGCAAACACGAGCACTTAATTATTTAGTAGAGGGTGAAATTGAGAAGATCGACTGGAAAATATTAAAGGATACACTCAACTTTTCGGGCCTCCGCGCTCAAAAGGCTACCACTACCTATAAGGGCCGTAACTGGATAGCATGGTTTGCACCGGAGTTGCCATTTACAACCGGACCGTGGAAATTAAATGGACTACCAGGGCTTATTATAGAAGCGTACGATGACAAAAAAGACGTACAGTTTAAATTTGCCGGCGTTGAAAAAGTTAAACCCGGTGATCTGGCAGTTGATAAGGCGCGTGAATTACCGGAAAATATGATTAAAGGCAATCGGGATCTAAACATTAGTGAATTTACCGTAATGGCTGACAAGTCAATTAATCGTAACGGACCGGTAAAAATTACTAAAGCAGAATTTGATAAACTGAAAGCAGAGGAGGCGAAGGACCCCGTAGGTTTTTTGACAGCACAGTATGCAGCGATGGGGAGGAAGGACCCCGCGGCGGCAGCTCAAGCCGTTGTCAGCGGCAGTGGTGGCGGTGGTGGCAGCGCCAACAGTAGCGGAGCTGCTAACCCTCAAATGAATGAGAAGGTGCCTGTTCCCGTTAAAAATCCTTTTAATAATCCTATTGAGTTGAGCCAGAAAAAGTAGTTTGATCCGGGGCTCAGAAAAAGCGGCGGGCCGTGCGATCCGATAGCTATCGGATCCGCTCTTGAGAGGGGGTGTTGGTCCAAAGGACTCCTTTGTACCCGCAGCCGCATGACCGGCGCGCCCTCTCTCAAAAGGGGAACCACTCCGCATATCCTAAACCTATCACACCTAAAGCGCATAACCCAATCAAAACGGTTATGCGCAACATGGGCAACCCTTTAAACCTATCCTCATGAAAAAAAAATATTTGCTAATACTCCTGCTCCTGTTTTGTGCCGCATCGGCTATTGCACAAAAACAAGTAAAGGGCATGGTAAAAGACAATAAAGGCAAGCCCGTTGAATTTGCCAATGTAACGCTTAAAGATGCAGACGGCAATATTATTAAGTATACCCAAACCAATAAAGACGGGCGGTATAGCTTGCAAATCAATGAAAGTACCGCAGGCTTAAATATTGAAGCTACTTGCCTGAGTTATAATAAAGCCGCGATAAGTATTACAGACTTAAGTAAAGACCATGATCTGGTGCTTACGGAAAGCGAAATAATGCTTCAAGAAGTGAAGATAAAGTATAAGCCCAGCATAAATGTTAATGGTGATACGCTGAACTATCGTACCAGCGATTTTGCAGGTAACCAAGATAGAAGCATAGGCGATGTGTTAAGAAAAATGCCCGGCATTGATGTAGCCGACGATGGTAAAATAAGCTACAATGGCAGAGCTATATCCAGTTTACGTATTGATGGCGATAATTTACTGGACGACAGGTATAACATTGCAAGCCGGAGCATACCCCATGGCGCTGTTGATGAGGTACAGGTAATACAAAAAGACCAGCCCATTAAAATGCTGCAAAAAAACAACACGAGCGAGGATGTTGCTTTAAACCTAATTATAAAGGATGAGGCAAAATTGCGCGTAATAGGCGAAGCCTCGGTTGGGCTGGGCGTACCCAACAGGTTTACGGCCAACAGCACCGCTATGCTGCTCAATAAAAAATTGAAGTTCATTAATAATATTACGGGTAATAACATTGGTATCGACCCTGGTATAGACCTGATAGCCCATAATGCGTCGCTCAATGCAACGGGCAGTAACTTTCTTTCCGTGGGCGCAGCCGGCATTTCTGTACTACCTCAAAACAGGTATTTGTTTAACAAAGCCGGCCTTATCAATCTTAATGATCTGGTGAATATTAACAAGAACTTGCAATTGAAAGTAAACGTTTCTTATCTGATAGATGAACGGCATCAGCAGTATAAAAAAACATTAGAAACGTTTTTACCGGGGCAAACCATAAAATATACCGAAGAACAGGATAACTACACTAACCTGCAGAAAACGCGGACCGAGTTTAACCTGGTGCACAACAGCGAGACGGGGTATTTTAATGACAGGTTAACGCTGGATCTATCACCCACCAAAACAACTTCATCGGTAGTGGCTAACGGCATAGATGCAAAGCAAATGCTTGACCAGAAAATTACGAGTATTACCAACGTGCTTGATTACAAGCTGATGCTCAAATCCGGGCGGATTGTTAATTTATCCTCTACGGTAAGTAACGTGAGTAAACCCGAGATGTTGACAATCAATCCCGGACCAAACGAGGCGCTGTTTAACAACAACCAGCCTTACAGCGGGTTAAACCAATATGTTAAAGTGCCTACATGGTATACCAGTAACTCTGCGTTTATCAATATAATTGGCGATAAACTTACTCAAACTTACAGATCAGGGTTAGAGCTACAGCACCAGGAACTTAACACAGAACTTTACCGTGTTCAAAATGATCAGACCACGGAGCTGGTTTCGCCTGCTATGATTAACGATCTGGATTGGTTAAAAACCAAAGTTTACACCAGTGCCAATTACAGCTACAAAAACCCATGGCTAACAGTTGTACTTGATCTTCCGCTAAGCTTTAATATGGTTAAGTATAGAGATGATGCGTTTGCATTAAATAATACAGTGCGCAATCTGTTCGTTGATCCGTCTTTTAGGTTCACGTACGCCAGAAGCGCGGAACACACCATAGATCTTAATTATAGATTTACCAATAACCTTGGCACTATTAACGATGTTTACCGGGGTGCCATAGCCAGCAATTACCGGTCGTTAATGGCCAACAATTCAGATGTTTCGCTTAGCCGCACGCATACCGCGTCGGCTGTTTATACCTTTACAAAGGCTGTAAAAATGCTTTTTGCCAATTTTACGGTTAACTATTCTGACGCGGGTTTAAATAATATAGCATCATTTATTTTAACCAATAATATACAGCAGCGAGTGTTTGTATACATGCCCAACCATAACCGCAACTTAACTTTTGAGGCAAGCGGGAGCAAGTATGTTTTTGCGCTGGCCACTACAGTTAATGGCGGCATAGGCATGAGGATGGGCTGGTCGCAGCAACTGCAGAATGGCCGGTTTTTTACCGCCAATAGTCAAACTATTAGCTACAAGGCTGGTGTTATAGGTCGTTTGGCGCGCTTTCTCAACTGGGAATACAAAGCAAATTATGATGTTATGCGCAGTAAGGCCTCACTGCCTGATGCCCTTGTTATTACCAACCTGCGTTTAACGCAACGCTCCACATTTTCGTTCACTACGGTAAAGAACGTTTATGTAAATATTTCAGGCGAGCACCTGTTTACCAGGCAGCGCGGTCGGCAGGACCTGAATTATATTTTCGCTGATATGAACATTAACTTTAAGCTGAAAAAGATCAACACAGACATTGTTTTAAGCGGAACCAATCTCACCAATATAAAAACATTTGATACGTTTGATATATCTGCCAACTCATCCACCACAGCATCGTTCTTGATACCGGGAAGGGTAATTATGTTGAAGGGGATCTTTAACTTTTGATGAGATAGTAACAATATTTACAAGCGAAAAGTGTTGCAAGCTGTCGCTACCAGCGAGTCAATTCACGCTTTTTGCAAGCGGTTTATAATCAATTAATTATATGGATTTCACAGCTGCGCTTCCTGACTTATAAGTCTGTTGCAAAGTGTTGCATGTTTAAACCCTAAATTTTATAAACAACTCATCAACAAGCGCTTGCAAAAAAATTCTGTTGCAAGTGTTGCAAAGTGTTGTATATATTTCTGCAACACCTCGTTTTTTTAACCTTCGCCTACTGCCAGCTGAAATTGCCCATTAATTCAATGACTAATGACAGCATAGCGAAATGACCAATGACT
>CBFGNU010000011.1:0-28596 GCA_965650195.1 uncultured Mucilaginibacter sp.
GAACGTATGTAGCGGGATCCATTTTTTAAACGGACCGTAAAAAAAATCAATAAAATTAAATATGAGCTGCCTCAATTAACGATAATGTTTAGTAGGGTAAAGGTAAACTATTCCAGCACCACTTTTTGATGCTGAGCCGGGATTTCTATATTGGCAAATCCATTCTCTTTAAGTGTTTGAGCGAAGTGTTGCTGCACATCATATTCGCCGTGCACTAAAAATAGCTTACGCACCTTGGCCGGATCCTGGCATTTTAAAAAGTGAAGCAGATCTTCATAATCGCCATGCGCGCTCATTGATCGTATCTCTGCCACTTCGGCTTTTACATCATATTCATCTCCAAAAATATGAACCACTTTTTCGCCCCTCATTAAACGTCCGCCCAATGAATTAGGCTCGCAATAGCCTACTATTAATATGGTATTTTTAGCATTGTTGATAGCATATTTTATATGGTGCTTTACCCTGCCAGCCTCAGCCATGCCCGATGCTGATATCACTACGCAAGGCTCGGGGTTATTGTTCAGCGCTATTGATGCCTCTGTCGACGGAACAAAGCTTAAACCTTTAAATGCGAAGGGATCGGCATCAACCTTCATCACTTCTTTAACGCCACTATTATAAACTTCCGGATGGCTTTTTATTACCTGTGTGGCTTTTTCTGATAATGGACTGTCCACATAATAAGGCACGTCCGGCAATAGGCCACGCAGTTCAAGCGCATTTAAAGCATACAAAAGCTCCTGGGTGCGGCCCACGCTAAACGCGGGTATAATTACTTTGCCCTTTTTAACCAGGCAGGTTTGCTTAATAATGTCTAACAAGGCATCTTCAATAGGGCCTATATCTTTATGCAAAGAATCGCCATAGGTAGACTCCAGTAAGATATAGTCAGCCTGCGGAAATCTTTGCGGGCTTTTTAAAAGCAGGTCGCCGTAGCGCCCTACGTCGCCGCTAAAAGTTACCCGGGTTTCTTTTCCATCTTCGGTAATTGCCAAATGCACGGCCGCGCTGCCTAAAATATGCCCGGCATCGCTAAAGTGGAATTTTATTTCAGGCGTTATGGCATAGTGCTCATGGTAGTCAACAATCTTAAAAAGGCGCAACGCTTCCATTGCCTGGTCATCGCTATATAGCGGCTCAAGTAGAGGCAAGCCCTTGCGCAGGCGCTTTTTGTTGCTGTATTCGGCATCCTGCATTTGTATTTTAGCCGAATCCATCAGTAATATACGGGCAAGATCCATGGTAGCCGGTGTGCAAAATATGGTGCCGGTGAAGCCTTCCGCAACAAGTCGTGGTATTAAACCGCAATGATCAATATGCGCGTGCGATAATATTAAGTAATCAACCTTATGCGGATTAAAGCCAAAATGCTCATTCAGTCCGTCGGTATCATCGCCTAAACCCTGGAACATCCCGCAATCAAGCAATATCGTGGTGCCATTTTTTAGCCGTATTAAATGCTTGCTGCCTGTAACGTTACGGGCAGCGCCGTGAAAAGTAATTTCCATTAAACAAAATTTGGTTTATAAGCCGAAACATACGCTAAATGTTTGATTAAAAAAATAACTAAAAAAGTAGTTGTATATTGAACAATAAACTAATAAATTCGTTATAGTATATAAGCCAAATAAAAACAGACATGAGAACATTAAAAAACACCATCGCAACAGCGGTATTGTTTATTATCGCATTTGCTTTGAGTGCCGGCGCACAACAAAAACCAAATGCACCCACCCGGGTAATTGAGGACCCCGATAGAGTATTTGTTGTGGTTGAAAAATCGCCCACTTTTCCGGGGGGAACAAAAGCCCTTGGAACCTACTTATCTAAAAACATAAAATACCCTGCAGTAGATAGAAATAACAATATACAGGGTAAAGTAATTGTCTCTTTTGTTGTTGAGCCCGATGGCAGGTTGACCGATGTAAACGCTTTGCGCGGGCCATCAGCAACTTTGAAAGCCGAAGCAGTTAGGATAATTAAACTTTCGCCTAAATGGATAGCAGGCGCACAAGGAGGCAAAAGGGTACGTGTTAAATATGCCGTACCGGTTAACTTTACTTTAAGAAGTTAGCGTAATTTACTAATGTTAATTTTTGCATTGATATTGCTTTACAACGTATTGATTGAAAATAACTAAAAAATTAGTTGCAAGTTAAATAATAAACTAATAAATTCGTTATAGTATATAAGCCAAATAAAAACAGACATGAGAACATTAAAAAACACCCTTAAAATTGCAGCCTTATTTGTTGTTGCAATTTCTTTCGCTGCGGGCGCACAACAAAAACCAAACGCTCCGGTTGCAAAAAAACCGAAAAATGGAAACATTTATGTTTCGGTACAACACTTGCCCGAATTTGGTGCCGGAAAGAAAGCTTTTTGGAAATTTTTAGAAACGAACGTAAAATACCCGGCAATAGACAGGGAAAATAACATACAAGGTAAAGTGTTTGTTAAGTTTGTTGTTGAGCCGGATGGTAAATTAACCGATGTTACCGCTGTTCGCGGCCCTTCAGAAACGTTAAAAACAGAGGCGGTAAGAGTAATGAAAATGTCACCTAAATGGAAGCCGGGAATACAGGGAGGTAAAAAAGTACGGACTGAATATGTAGTTCCTATTAACTTTACAATAACAGAATCTTAAGCTCCCGGCCTAAATCACTATCATGTTGATTTAAAATACCTAATGAATTAGCTTTTTATTTAAAAGCTAACTGATAACTTAGATAATACCAATAATATAAACATGAGCGTATTAAAAAACGCACTTAAAATAACAGCAATAGTCGCAGCTATGTCATTCTCGGCCAGCGCGATGAATGCCGACCTGTTTACAAAAAACAATGGAAAGCTTATAACACCTTACAATTCGGCAGGCAATGATACTACCGTTTATACTATAGTAGATGTAATGCCGGGTTTTCCGGGAGGACCAGCGGCTTTTGCCGGTTACCTGGGTAAAAATATAAACTACCCGACGGCAGACAGGGAGAAAAAGATCGGCGGGAAGGTTTTTGTTACTTTTATAGTTGAGTTGGATGGCAGTTTATCGAATTTTAACACTATTAGCGGCCCATCAGAAACGTTAAAAGCAGAAGCTATAAGGGTAGTGGCGAAATCGCCTAAATGGATGCCGGGACAAGTGGATGGTAAGGTGGTGCGCACTAAGTTCACTGTTCCTATAAACTTCTCCACAAATTAATAGAGTTAAGTAACGCAAATGCAAGCTGATGAAAATTAGTTTGCATTTGTTAATTTAAACTAATAAATTCGTTAACATAAATAATACCCCGTACTAAAACAGATAACTACAATTAAAAAATCATGGAAATTAAAGAATTAACACGTGCTGAGGAACAATTGATGCAGATATTATGGCAGTTAAAAAAAGGTTTTGTTAAGGATGTAATTGAATTACTGCCTGAGCCGAAACCCGCTTATAATACCGTATCAACCATTATCAGGATATTGGAAACAAAAGGCTTTGTAAGCCATAATGCCTATGGTAAAAGCCATGAGTATTACCCGGTAATAAGCAAAGATCAATACCAAAATTTTGCAACCGATAAGTTGATGAATGGTTACTTTGATAACTCTGTACAGCACATGTTCTCTTACTTTGTAAAAAAGGAGAAAATTGACCTGAAAGAGGCTGATGAAATACTTAAACTGATAGAGAAACTTAAAAGCAAATAAGTTATGAGCTGGTGGCATTATTTATTGCTGGTAAACTTTTACCTGCTTTTGTTTTTTGCCTTTTACGCGCTGCTGCTGCGTCGCGAAACCTTTTTTCAGCTTAACCGCATTTACCTTGTGGCGGCGTCGTTACTTTCGTTTGCGATACCATTGATACAGGCAGATTGGGTTAAGGACCTGTTTATAACCAGGCAGGTGCAAAGCACGCTATATGGCGGCGGAGTTGAATTAATTACATACAACTTTAAGCAGGCAGAACAATCTGTAACAATAGGCCACCTTTTAACTTTAGTTTATATAGCAGTTACCATGTTTTTAACCTTGCGGTTAATGTGGCAGCTAATAGTCCTTAAAAAACAAATAGAGAAACCATCTCCTTCTGCAGCTTACTCCTTTTTCAAAAAAATAAGTTTAGGCAAAGACGTTGCCCACCATCATGCCATTGCCAGGCATGAGCAGGTGCACGCCACCCAATGGCACTCGGTTGATGTGATGATAATAGAAACGGTGATGATCATCAACTGGTTTAACCCGGTAGTTTATCTGTACCGCTTTGCCATTAAATATATACATGAGTATATTGCCGACATGCAGGTAATAAGTTCGGGTACGGACAAGGCCGACTATGCCCTGCTGCTACTCAGCCAAACCTTTCATGTCCCTGCCCATAAATTAACCAATCCTTTTTACAGCCACAGCATGCTTAAAAAGCGTATAATGATGTTGCAGAAAAGCAAATCACAGCGCATAATGCTGTTTAAATACTGCCTGTCTGCTCCCTTATTTGTGTTAATGATGATACTCTCATCAGCAACTGTAAATAACAGTACGGCGGTTAACAATCTGCACGATGGTGTGAAGGAAGTATTTGCGGCACCGGTTGACAATATCACTAACGAAATAATAGAACACGCCGAAATACCCGAGGACGAGATACGGGTGAAATTTCCGACACCGGTTGTTTATTCTGATGCTGCCCGGCAATATTATACCACGCCGTACAAAGATCATCCCACATATGGATCAGAAATAGAAGACCTGTTGGGCGACAAAAAAGTATTTGTATCTGTAGAGCAATCACCGGAATTTCCGGGCGGCTCAAGCGCCTTTGTTAAATTTTTAGAGCACAATGTAAGATACCCTGCGCAAGCCAGGGAAAATAATATTCAGGGTAAGGTATTTGTTCAATTTATTGTTGAAGCCGATGGTTCACTCTCTGATGTACACGCAGTTCGCGGGCCCTCTGAAGAGCTAAATGCAGAGGCGGTGCGTGTGTTCAGTACCTCGCCCAGGTGGCAAGCCGGTGTGCAAAACGGCCGGGCAGTGAGAACGCAGTATACCGTACCTATTAATTTTACACTTGGCGACGAGGATGATATGCCGCCTGGTCCAAACGATGATAATAAAGTATTTTCAACAGTTGAGGCATATCCGGTTTTCCCCGGTGGTATGAGCGGATTTACTAAGTTTTTATCAAAAAACCTTAAGTATCCCAATGAAATGAGGAGCAGGGGCATACAAGGAAAAGTTTTTGTACAATTTATTGTAGGAATGGACGGCTCGCTGTCTGACATAAAGGCTATGCGCGGCCCGAGCGAAGAGTTTAAAGAGGAAGCTGTAAGAGTGCTTTCTACCTCGCCAAAGTGGATACCCGGCTTTCAAAATGGTCGCAAAGTAAAGGTGCAGTATACAGTGCCTATTAACTTTACACTTTCTTTTGATGAGACACAAGCCAACCAGTAAATAATAAAGGTATAAACGACGAATAATTTTCTATCGGTTTAGCCTCGTGGATGTTTCTGCGAGGCTTTTTTGTGCGAGAGACGGCGGTAAACGCTAATGTGATACCAAATTTAATTGTACATAAAATAAACTTTTTTGCTGTAGTTATGGCAGTTTTTTTAGGTTTAATTATTACTTTTGATGCGTTAAGCAATATTAAAAACATGAACCCATTTATTTCAAGAAGCTTTTACGGAGTTATAAATTATGTGGCCGCCTTAGTATCAATGGCGTCTCCATGGTTATTTGATTTTGCCCATTTTGGCGGCGCTGCTCTTTTTCTACCAATACTTATAGGATGGGTGCAACTAATAATGGCTATTTTTAGCAATAACAGTCACGGTTTTATTAAGATCTTCCCTATGCCAACGCATAATGTGCTTGATGCATTTTCGGGCTTTATCTTATTGGCATCTCCTTTTTTATACGGTTTTTGTGGTAAGGTTTGTTTGCCGCATGTTTTAATTGGCGGTACATTTTTAATAGCAGGTGTTTTTACACACGGCTCTCCGTTTACAACAGATGACGTACACCACGAAGTAGTTAATAACTAAACTACATAAAGCATAAAAAAGGCGGTCTCTACAATGCGTAGAGACCGCCTTTTTATTTATGCGCATTTTTCTGATGATCAGAAAACTTCGTTCAGGCCTATAAATATCCCCTTGGCGCCGTAGGTGCCTACTCCGTAATCAATACATAGGTTTGATCGGGTATATTTGTTGAATAATATACGCAGGCCAAATCCGCCGCCGGGTTCAATAAATTCGCCAAGATTAACATCATTTATAGTACGCTGGGCGCTTGAAGTTTGCGCATTGGCAAACACCACGCCGCTAAATAATTTATTTTGTGAGATAGGGAAGCGGTATTCAGCTTCGGTATAAGCGAATGACTGCCCCTTAAAACGGCCTATGGTATATCCGCGACCTAAACGGTTGGTTTGGTCGCTACCGGTGCCCGGCAGTTCAAGGTAAGGCAGATCGCCGTTTAGCAGAAAGCTGCCCCAAAACCAGAACGCCATTACATGTTCGCGGTTAATTTTTGAAAGGCCCCAGTACTTTCTGAATTCTGTGCGCAATTGTGTTGCCCGCCTGTTGCTGCCCATCCAGGTTTCGTTAGTGCGCAAAACTACATCGGCGAACACTCCTTCGTAGGGGCGGTTAATATGGTCGCGCGAGTTATATTCTATATTCAACAACAGCCCGTTATTTTTGTAACCCATTGAAGGGAAACCATGATTCATGCTGTATCTCACATTATGCGCATTCATGTTTCGCCCTAATTTTCGTTCGTTATCAATATCCTGGTATATATTAAAAATAACACCTGCGCCCAGCAGCAGGTGGGGTGCCACTCTGCGATATACTCTTTCGGATATTTTGATGTACGAGTAATTTATAGTCATTACTTCGCTGTTGCTTGATAGTGGTAAACCATCAAACGAAAAACCCTGTTCGCCGCGGGCCCGGCTTCCTGTTCCTACACCATAATCCAACGCCACGGTTTTACCAAACTGTACATTGCCCTGGATATTATACAGGTCATCATTAGTGAAAATGTTGTTTTTTACTTCAAACTGTAAAAGGCCTTTGGTTGATATGTAGGCATTGGCATTTAAAACAGACATGGTGGTGATCTTTGGATCGCCAAAAATTAAACCTGCCGTAGAAGTTACACCCGCCGAAAGCCCGACACTTGGGTTAAAGCCGGCAGAAGGGAGCGTAGAAATGGTTGAAGGTTTTGTAGTATTTGTATAAGATGCGGCCTTTTTTTTACTGAACCATTTGCTCAGTACTTGTTTCGCATCTGTTTGCTTTTGTAAAACCTCAGGCGGATCCTGCCGCTCCTGAGCAAAAATTGTCCCTGTGCATAACAGCACCACGCCCGCTGTCCAGGCGAGTTTCCACACGAATTTAATCAATTTACTTAGGGTTTATTGAATTGCAATATAGTCATTGAAGTGTAAAATAAAACAAATAAGTAATTTTTTTTTTGCAGGAAAATAATAATTTAGTCGGTCGTTTTAATTTAAAGTATAATTATTGCTGCGAACAGATAATTTCGGTGCGTTTTAAACTATAGGATTGTAACGAGGTCGAATTAAGAACGTCAAACACTAAAAAGGGAGGAATAATACTATGGGAATGCTAAAAGTTTGCTGGAATTATTGTTTTGCCGATACGCATAAACTACTCAACGAGGTTTGTTCGGCTGAAATTTTTTGATTTTTTTGATCAGATATCAAACCAAAAGAGCCCCGCATAGCGGGGCTCTTTTATGTTCTATAATGAAATAAGACTTTATTATTCTATAACAGATACCTTCACGGTATTGGTACGTCCCTGGCGGGCTATAGGCGCTGATACCGTGTTGATGATAACATCTCCGGCAGCTATTAAATTTTCAGCTATCAGCATGTTATTACAATCCGTAATAGTTTGATCAGTGCTTTCCACTTTATCGTAGTAAAACGTACGTACTCCCCAAACTAAACTAAGGGCAGTTAATAAATGCTTGTTGGCCGTAAAGGTATATGTAGGTGCTTCAGGTCTGTAGCTTGATATTTCAAACGCGGTATAGCCGGATGAAGTCATGGCTATGATTCCCTGTGCATCAGTTTGCTCTGCCAGGTAAACCGCAGATCCGCAGATGGCATCGGCCAAATAGGTTGATTTAGCATTATCAATATCGGCTTTACCGGTATTGAACGGATAACCCACCTCTTCTACATTCCTGATAATTTTTGACATCGTCTCTATAACGATCAACGGAAACTCACCTACTGACGTTTCTCCGCTAAGCATCACAGCATCCGCACCATCTAATACAGAGTTAGCTACGTCGTTAACCTCTGCACGGGTAGGGCGCGGTGTAGTTATCATTGATTCCAGCATCTGTGTAGCAACAATAACCGGTTTTGAAGCGGCGCGGCATTTACGCGCTATCATTTTTTGCAGTAATGGCACTTCTTCCAATGGCATTTCAACACCAAGGTCGCCACGTGCTACCATTATACCATCAGTAACCGCTATAATAGCATCTATATTATCAATGGCTTCAGGCTTTTCTATTTTGGCAATTACCTTGGCGGCTTTACCGCTGCGGCTTATTATTTGCTTTAATTCAACAATATCTTCAGCATTTCTTACAAACGACAGGCCTATCCAGTCAACATCGCACTCTAAAACAAAATTCAGGTGTTCCAGGTCATCCTCAGTTAAGCTTGGGATAGATACTTTAGTATTTGGAAGATTAACACCCTTACGAGACGTTAAAATACCGCCATGCACAACTTCGCAAACTACGGTATCTATTTTATTGGTCTCTAATACACGCATTTGTATTTTTCCGTCGTCAAGCAAAATTATCTCATTAGCCTGTACATCCTGCGGAAACGTATCATAAGTAATATATATCTGGTTGTCGTCGCCTATACACTCGTGGGTAGTTATATTAATATGCGTACCATTAATCAGGTTTATACCGCCATCCTTAACCAAACCAATACGAATTTTAGGCCCCTGCAGGTCAGCAAGTATGGCCACGTTGGTTTTATGCTGTTCGTTAATTTCGCGTATTGTTTCAATAACTTTTTTATGGTCAGAAATTTTTCCGTGCGAAAAGTTAAGACGGCATACGTTTACGCCGGCTCTTATCATTGACAGCAGTACATCTTTATTTGACGATGCCGGCCCCATGGTGGCAACAATTTTGGTGCGGTTATTAGCTAATTTCATGTTTATCTGTATCCAAGTATTTTTATAACTATACACGGTTATAATACGTGTGTAAAATTTCCGCTAAAATAGAAGATTTTCGCGTGATTTTATTTTTTTTGGGTCGATCTTTACTGCAGCAACAATTTCGGGGATGCGATTTACCGATGAAATAAGGTTTTCGAGGTCGGTTTCATCAATATAATTTTTTATTAGCAGAAAATAGTCGGCTTTACGCATTTCCGGAACAAGATATCCTTCGGTACTTTTGTTGGCGATAAAATAAAAGTCGGTTTCGCTGGCTTCCCAGTTGCAGCTGAACAGCGAAAAATAACCGCGTTTATTGTTGCCGTTTAAATTATCAACCGTAAGATCATCTACGCGAACAAAATTGAAATTTAAGTGTTTATTGATAAGATAGCAGGCGCGATAGTCTTTTAATGAGGCAGTTACGGCTATCAAAATAAAATCGAGATCTATCTCAAACTTTAAAATTTTCCTGTTCAATTATAACTATATTTATCCCGCTAAAGATACAAAAACAGCATTGTGGAATTAAATTTTGTTGGTCAAAAACTAAAAAGGTTTTAGATTTGATATTTGATAGATTTTATTTTTCTTTGCACAGAATTTTATTTAATCATTAAACTATAAAACTATGTCTGATATCGCTTCAAGAGTAAAGGCTATTATCGTTGAAAAATTGGGTGTTGACGAAAGTGAAGTAACACCTGAGGCTAGCTTCACCAATGATCTTGGTGCCGACTCTTTAGACACCGTGGAACTTATCATGGAGTTTGAAAAAGAATTTAATGTGGCTATACCTGATGATCAGGCAGAAACTATTGGTACTGTAGGTCAAGCCATAGCTTACCTTGAGAAAAACGTTAAATAAGCTCTCCTTATTTTATTTAAATGGGGTTTAAAAGAGTAGTTGTAACCGGGCTTGGGGCACTCACTCCAATTGGCAACAGCGTTTCTGAATATTGGAACGCTCTTATCAATGGAGTGAGTGGCGCTGCTTTGATCAAGAGTTTTGATACTGAAAAGTTCAAAACAAAATTTGCATGCGAAGTTAAAAACTTTGATGCCGACGGCTTTTTAGGCCGCAAGGATGCCCGTAAGCTCGATCCGTTTGTTCAATACGCGCTTTATTCTACAGAGGAAGCAGTTAAAGACGCCGGGTTAGATTTTTCAAAGCTTGATACCAATCGCATAGGTGTGATATGGGGATCAGGCATAGGAGGTTTAAAAACCTTTTTAGATGAAGTTGTTGCCTTTGCAAAAGGCGACGGAACACCAAGGTTCAATCCCTTCTTTATTCCTAAAATGATAGCAGATATTGCCCCCGGCCATATCTCCATCAAATACGGATTACGCGGGCCAAACTTTACTACTGTTTCGGCTTGTGCATCGTCAAACAATTCGCTGATAGATTCTTTCAATTACATTCGCCTGGGGCGCGCCAATATGTTTATCACCGGCGGTTCTGAGGCTATTATAAATGAAGCGGGTATTGGTGGTTTTAACGCCATGCATGCCTTATCAGTACGTAATGATGATCCGGCTACGGCTTCACGTCCGTTTGACCTGGACCGCGACGGCTTTGTTGCCGGCGAAGGTGCGGGTACAATAATTTTAGAAGAACTGGAACACGCTAAGGCGCGTGGTGCTAAAATTTATGCTGAAATGATAGGCGGTGGCATGAGTGCCGATGCGTATCACATGACGGCTCCGCATCCCGATGGTTTGGGCGCTGCGCTGGTTATGAAAGCTGCATTAAGCGATGCCGGGCTTCAGGCATCAGACATTGATTATGTTAATGTACACGGAACGTCAACTCCCATAGGCGATCCGCAGGAAGTAAAAGCTATACAGGATGTTTTTGGCGATGATATTTACCGTATAAATATCAGCTCAACCAAATCAATGACCGGGCACCTTTTGGGCGCTGCGGGTGCGGTTGAGGCAATAGCATCTATATTGGCTTTAAATAATGGCATTATACCGCCAACTATCAACCACTTTACAGACGATCCATCATTTGATCCTAAAATTAACTTTACTTTTAACACTGCTCAAAAGCGCGATGTTAAAATAGTACAAAGCAACGGCTTTGGTTTTGGCGGTCATAATGCTTCTGTGATTTTTAAAAAGTATGAAGGTTAATAGTAACGTTAATGCCGGTAAGCCGATTATATAAGCTTTATTTATCTCCTCACAGAAAATACGTTAAAGTTTTAAAGAATTTGCTCGGTTTTGTGCCGGGCAATTTGTTGTTATATCGTTTAGCTTTCAGGCATAAGTCGGTAGCCCAAAACGTAAAAAAAGGCGTAAAAAACAGTAATGAGCGCCTTGAATTTTTAGGCGATGCCGTTTTAGGCAGCGTGGTGGCCGAGGTGCTTTTTAAACTTTACCCTTATGAGGACGAAGGCTTTTTAACGGAGCTGCGTTCTAAAATAGTTAACCGCCAAAATTTGAATCAGCTGGCCCGTAAATTGGGTTTTGAGCAGCTTATTGAGTATGATGCCCGTATGCTTGGTCCATCGCGCCAGGGCTCATTGTTAGGCGATGCCTTTGAGGCGCTTGTAGGTGCTGTTTACCTGGATAAAGGATACAATTTTACGCGCGATTTTTTGGTGAACCAGATCATCAAAACGCATATTGATATCCATATGCTGGAGCAAACCGAAACCAATTTTAAAAGTAAGCTAATAGAGTGGTGCCAAAGGCATGGTAAAGATATTTCTTTTGATGTTGTAGAGAATGACCTTGGAGAAAGTTTAAAGTTATTTACCGTGCAAGCCAGTATAGAGGGCCAAATGCTGGGCCTGGGTAAAGAGTTCAGTAAAAAGAATGCTGAGAAACTGGCTGCCGAAAAAGCTTGTGAAGCTTTGGGGATTTAATATAATTTTTGCGGCTTCAAATTTTCCTTATTCTTCACGAAGAAAGCGTAAGAGGTCTGTACGTATTTAATAATATCGTAATCGGCCCAAACCCTTATCTGATCATACGACGGTGTAAAAGCCATCATAAAAGCTGTGATATCCTCGTCGGGGATATCTACAATTTTCTTAATTACACCTCTATTATATCGCTTTTCAATTTCTACCTGCTCCAGCTCGCGTTTAGAAAACGCTTCAAAGCGCCTTGCCCGGTTAGCTGTTTTACCAAAGAGATTAGATAGGCCGGATAATGGAGAGAAGATGGTAGCCGCAACACTCGGATGTAACGTACCAAAGGGGGTGGCTTTTCTATAATTATTTAATGTAGAATTCAGTTCCTGCCTTGTGCTCTTGTCAGATATATTTACCTCGTCTAACGTTACCATTGGTTGTAGATATACCGAAAGCAGATCGTCGTTGTTTACTACAACGGTTTGTGTGGTGTACCTGTTTTTGCTGAACAGTAATGTATCGCCTGCGCCTGCCTGGATCCTGAAAACGCCCAGGTCATCGCTTTTAACAATCGTTCTGCGGTTTATATTGCTAATTACCACCTGTGACACACGATTTTGCGAAGCTTTTTCAAACGTAACTCCTGTTACTATAAATAGCTTTTGAGCTTTTGCGTCCTTATAAACAAATGCAGAAAGCAAAAGTACAAAAGTGCATATCCGGTATAAAAATGGCTTTGTCAACACACGCAAAATTAGCAAACTATTGAAATATCTAACGTTAAAAATTGTTAAACCTTGTTTAACGTATGGGTTTTTTGCCATAGCGGTTGTATAGAATATTACCGACCGGCAGATTGTAGTTTACTAAAAAGATTATCTTTGCGCATGATAAAATCAATGACAGGGTACGGCATTGCCAGTTTTGATACGGGTAATACAAAATACACCGTCGAAATTAAATCCCTCAATAGCAAGTTTCTTGAACTTAGTCTGCGCCTGCCGAAAATGTTTTCTGAAAAAGAATTTCAGTTGCGTAACGACTGCAGCAGGCAAATTGAGCGCGGAAAGGTAAACCTTTCTATAAATACTGAACAGGCAAATTCTAAAGTTAAAGCTGCCGGTATTGATGCTACTTTACTCAAACATTACTTAACGCAGTTACAGCAGGTTAGCACAGAACTAGGTCAACCGGCTGATAATCTTTTACAGTTGGCGCTGGGCCTGCCGGAAGTAGTTAAGTATGATGAAGAAACGGTATCAGACGAGGAGTGGAGAATAGTTGAGGATACCTTTAAGCAGGCCATGGCCGCTTTTCAGCAGTTCAGAAAAGATGAAGGCGATACGCTTGAAAAGGATATTAAATACCGTATAGGCATTATTGTAGAAAACCTAAGACTGGTAGAAATTGAGGAACCTAAACGTGTACCGGTTATACGCGAGCGATTAAACCAGTTTTTAAGTGAAGCTGTTAACCGCGAGGCCATAGATCAGAACCGTTTTGAGCAGGAGCTTATTTATTATATTGATAAGCTTGATATTACCGAAGAAAAGATCCGCCTTAAAACGCATTGCGATTACTTTTTAGAAACCCTGCAAAATGCCGATGCGAATGGTAAAAAGCTGGGCTTTATATCGCAGGAAATTGGTAGGGAAATAAATACCCTGGGCTCTAAAGCTAACGATGCCAACATGCAAAAATTGGTGGTGGGCATGAAAGAAGAGCTGGAGAAAATAAAGGAACAATTACTTAATGTATTATAGGAGTTCATAGTTGATGGTTCATAGTTCATAGCAGTTTATAGATGATGGTTAATAGTGTATAGAAATTATACAATTAGCCAATAACCATGAACTACCGCCTATCAACCATGAACCATGAACTATGAACCATCAACTGAAAACCATGACCCCAAACGGTAAACTCGTTATATTCTCGGCCCCTTCAGGTGCAGGTAAAACAACTATAGTACACCACTTACTTAAAAAAATACCTAACCTGGAGTTTTCTATATCGGCTACTACCCGTGAGCGCCGAGGCGATGAGGTTGATAAAAAGGATTACTATTTTATAAGTAAAGAAGAGTTTTTACACCGCATTGCTAAAAAGCAGTTTGTTGAATTTGAAGAAGTTTATAGCGGCACTTTTTATGGAACGCTTCGGGAAGAAATTGAGCGGATCTGGGAATCGGGCAAAACTGTGATCTTTGATATTGATGTTGAGGGAGGCCTTCACTTAAAGAAAAAATACGAAGAGCAGGCTTTAGCAATATTCGTACAGCCACCATCTCTGGAGGTTTTAAAGCAGCGTTTAGCCGGTCGGGGCACTGATAGCCCGGAAAAATTGCAGGAAAGGTTTGTTAAAGCTGAAAAAGAGCTGAATTATGCCCCTCAATTTGATATTATACTAAAAAATTACGACCTTAATACAGCCTGCGAGGAGGCGGAGAAATTGGTTGCCAATTTTATTAATTCCTAGGCACTACTCACTCAAAACTGCCAACTAAATGAAAATAGGCTTGCTATTTGGTTCATTTAATCCCATTCACATCGGCCATTTAATTATAGCCAACTACTTGGCTAACCATACAACTTTAGATAAAGTTTGGCTGGTGGTATCGCCCCAAAATCCATTAAAAAAATACGGCGACCTGATAAATACTTACGACAGGTTGGAGATGGCACGCCTGGCTACAGATAATGCGCAGAATATTGAGGTGAGTGATGTGGAGCTTAAACTGCCGCAACCATCTTATACTATTGATACGCTTACCCACCTTAAAGAGAAATATCCACAGCATGAGTTTGCCCTTATAATGGGATCAGATAACCTGATATCGCTGCCTAAATGGAAAAACTACAAGCTCATATTGCGAGATCATCAGATCTATGTATACCCCCGCCCGGGTTATGAAAATGCTGAACTTGCTTCGCATCCATCAGTTACCATCACTATGACGCCACAAATGGAACTGTCTGCTACTTTTATCCGCAAATCAATAGCCGAGAAAAAGAACGTGCAGTTTTTTGTGCCCGATGCTGTGCTTAAGTTTATAGAGAGCAAAAGTTTGTATAGAATTTAATCTTTTATCCGTTAAAATAATATGATCGGTAAATACCTGAAGGCGGGTTTAACGTTGATAATTGTACTATCAACAGTTACATATATTGCTATTCGGAAAGGACCTCATTCTTTTGTTTTTGCCTGGACTTTAAACTTTATGCTAATGTTGGGTGTTTTCTTTTTTACCAACATGTTTAAACTGTCATTAGCATCAAAGTATTATGATGCAAAGCAATGGGAGGCTAAGGGAGCGATATACAAATGGTTTGGCGTTAATCTGTTCAGGAAAATTTTGGTATGGATTGGCTGGGAGAAAGTTATTAGAGCGTCCAATCCCGTTAAAAACAATTTGGACGCAATAAAACATTTAGAATATGGCACCCGTCAGTCAGAATTTGGGCATTTGGTTATTTTCTTTATCGTGTTAGCAACAAATCTCTTTGTAGCAATTTATTACGGCATTGCTAAATCACTGCCGCTTTTATTCCTTAATATAGTGCTAAATGCTTACCCGGTTGTACTTCAGCGCTATAACCGTCCACGCCTGCAACGCGCTATGCAAATACGAGAAACTATAAGGTAACTCGTATAATCACCATCTTTATTTAGTAACCCCTTGGTCTCGCTATATCCTCATACAAATGGCGGAATGAGCTCCGTAACGCAATAAACACCATGGTGGTTTTATCGTTAAACTTGGAATTAGTTTCGTTGCGATAGGTTAAACCAGCCTCTACACGCAGGTTATATTTGGGGTTAACTACATAAGCAACCCTGCCGTTTAAGTAAACCATATTAGTGGTTAAACCCTGGCCAATATAATTTCCATATGCCTTAGCAGGATATATGTAACTTTTAAAAATGTCTTTACCGTAATTAGCTGCGTCTACATCCAGGCCATAGCGGGCATAATTAAGCTGTCCGCTAAAATCAAAGCGCTTGTAGCTATAATTAAGCATCCCTACGGTTTCTCTAAAGTTAGCGCCGAAAGGATGCGCCAACGGCTCGGCCTGCTGGCTGTAGTTGGTAATGGAGTTTTGCTCAGAATAAGTATATGGCCGTGCAGAATTATATTCCACTAAATAATTTAGATTTTTAACCTTGAACAGGTCGGCGCCGCGCACGCCAATTTGAAAAGCATATTTGTTGCGTGAACTGCCATTGCCCGAGAAGAGGTCTTTAGACACAAATTCATCCAACACGAATTGACCGTAGGCTGCTATGCCATCTGCTATTTTGTATTTACCGGTAAAGCCTATCATAGCGTTATCAGGCGAGCCGATAGAGGCTTCGGTCGGCCTTAAAAACGCAATGGGATTCAGGTAATTAAAATCAAACCCTCTAAAATTCCCGTCACCATCACGTTCGGCCCATATAACTGATTCAAAGAAGCCCAACGAAAGCCTGTTTGTTACACTCCAGTCCAAATAATGGAAGGCGCCCCATTTTTTACGGTAGCCATTTACGTATGATACCTGGGGCGATGCAGGATCCGTCATATAAGACCACATGGTCATGTATTTGATGTTACCCAGGTTTGCTGTAAGTTTAAGAAAAGGGTAGGGAGAGGCGTTGTCTGACAGTAGCAGCGAACGATAACCATCACCAATAAAATTCCTGTCGTTCCCCAGCGTAACATTTAAAAATTTTACCGGTGTGTACGATATCAATGCTAAAACGTTAGACCAATCTTTTTCGTCGTGCTCAGCAAAGGTGCGGTCAAAGGCCTGGCCGGGCACTACGCCAACCTGGTCAATATACTTTCGGTAATAGTCAGGAAACACGGCCTGGTTCTCAAACCCGGCAGAGTAGAAGTAAAAGTTTTTACCTACGGTACCACCTATTTGAAAACCGCGGGTATTGCGCCACACAGTTTTTTTACCGGTTATGTCACGGCCCCCGGTAATATCAGTCAGATAATCAGCAAAGAAAGTGTATTCTTTATCGTTAACCTCTATTAAGTGCTCATTAAAAAGTTTGCGATGTATCCAGCCGTGCTGTACAGTACTGTCTTTACCATAATTCATCAGCTGCTGATAGCGGCGCTGCAGCACCGTATCATCCATAAAAAACGGCTTTAACGAAGTGTGAAAACGCGTTTTGGTTGAATAGGCGTCGGCATTGAATTTTTGGTAGAACTGGTAAGAATAAGGCTGATATTGCGCCTGGCCCTTTGATATTGTTATCGCTGTTATAAGTATAATTATGCTTAGGTAGATTCTTTTCATGTAGGCAGATGATTTTTATTTATGTATCACTCAAAGTAATTTAAAGTTTTAAAGCCCCCTTTTTGAAGATAGTCGTCCTTTTTTACCAGATTCAGGTCTGATAACACCATCTCTTGAACCAAAGCCGGCAGATCATATTTTGGTGTCCAGCCCAATTTTTGCTTAGCTTTTGAAGCATCGCCTATCAAAAGATCAACTTCTGTGGGCCTGAAATATTTAGGATCAACCTTAACAATGGTTTGACCTTGCGGTAGCGCTGCCAGGTTAAGGCCAAGTTCTTCCGCCCGTTGCCTGTCAACGTCAATTATAACACCCCGTTCGTATTCGTCCCTTCCGCTAAATTCCACTTCAATGCCCAGTTCTCCAAAAGCCATTTTAATAAAATCTCTTACGGTGGTGGTTACGCCCGTGGCAATAACAAAATCTTCGGCTTTATCTTGTTGCAACATCAGCCACATGGCTTCTACATAGTCTTTGGCATGTCCCCAATCGCGCTGCGCAGACAGATTGCCCACGTAAAGGCAATTTTGAAGCCCAAGAGCGATCTTTGCTGCTGCGCGTGTAATTTTACGTGTTACAAAGGTTTCGCCGCGTACGGGGCTCTCATGGTTAAACAGGATGCCATTGCAGGCATACATACCATAAGCTTCGCGATAGTTCACTATTATCCAGTAACCATACATTTTGGCTACAGCATAAGGCGAGCGCGGATAAAAAGGTGTTGTCTCGCTTTGTGGCACGGCTTGTACCAAACCATACAACTCTGATGTTGACGCCTGGTAAATACGGGTTTTTTGGGTCATGCCTAGTATGCGCACAGCTTCCAGTATTCTGAGGGTGCCAACGCCATCGGCGTTAGCAGTGTACTCGGGTGTGTCAAAACTTACTTTAACATGGCTTTGCGCAGCCAGGTTATAAATTTCGTCGGGTTGTGTTTCCTGAATGATACGGATAAGATTGGTGGAATCGGTTAGATCGCCGTAATGCAATTTAAACTGTAAACCGCCTTCGTGCTGATCATGATAAAGGTGGTCAATACGGTCGGTATTGAAGGATGAAGCCCTTCTTTTTACTCCGTGGACAAAATAGCCCTTTTTTAAAAGAAATTCAGCCAGGTACGCACCATCCTGACCGGTGATACCCGTTATTAAAGCTATTTTCATTGTTGTGAAGTAATTATTACAATATTATTCAATTTAATTGTAAAACCGGTTAGATAGCGGTTCTAAATTAGCTGATAATATAGCTACAGGTGCAACAAACAAAAGCTATTTGAGTTTTTTAAGAAAAGCTTAAGGCTTAAATTTCTGAGGTATTGATGTAGTCAACAGCTTCTTCCAATTCAGTGTACCAATCGGCGCCATACTTCCTTATCAGCGGGGCTTTTAAAAACTCGTGTACGTGTACCTTAAGTTCATTGCCAAAGCTACAGGCGGGGCTGCAAATGCTCCAACGATCATAATTCAATACATCAAACTCAGGGTATTTAGTTATACGGATAGGGTATAGGTGACAAGAGATGGGTTTTTTCCAATTGATAACTCCCTCTTCATAAGCCTTTTCAATGGCACACTTGGTTATACCGGCTTCCCATATTACGTAAGCACATTCTTTATTGGTATCAACACATGGTGTGGTGTAGTCGCCTTCAAAATCAGTAACATGAGTACCTTCGCGCTCAATGGTAGCTATGCCTTTGGTAGTCATGTACGGCTTAACTTTAGGGTATATTTCTTTCAGGATATCTAATTCGGCGGCTTCCAGCGGCGCGCCGGAGTCGCCCTCAAGGCAGCAGGCGCCTTTGCATTTGTTCAAATTACAAACAAAATTCTCTTTTACTACATCTTCGTGCACCAGCACACTGCCTACTTCAATCATTTATATCTTTACTTTTTAACAGGATTTAAGGCGTATTTAAGTCCGCTTGCTCCTGTCAGATCCATCGTTACGCTGCCTACTATCAAGCCAACGTGTGCTTTAACCGGTATACGGTTGCCGTCGTCTGTTATCCACAAATATAGCTTACTATCTTTCTTAAATATGCGCCCCGGTATAATTGTGGGGTTAAACTTAAGGCACTTAAAGGTGCCCATTGAGCATTTTACCTGTTCCTTGCCTATATAAGTAATAGATAAAGTGTGTATGCCATCCTCTAGAAAATAAGGCATATCCAGTTTATCGCCGGGTTTAAGCTGTGATATATCCAGGTTGCGGGCGAAATAGTAGGCCGATACAAAATCAAATATCTTTCCTTTAAACGGAAATGTGCCTTTATCGGCAGTTACTTTTCCTTCCTGATGATTAAAGGTTACGTTATCTGTATGTCTGTAACCCCCTTCGCGCCTGTTTTCGGTGTAATAGTAGGGCAACAGTGTGTTTTTGTCTATATAGCTATCGTACTGGTTGCGCACCTTGTAAAAAACATCAAAAGTACCTGCTGTCTTTCCGTTGGCGGTTATATGATAGCTTGGATGCCCGCTTATTTTCTGTCCCCCGTCTTCAACCTTCAACGTCGCTTCGGCACCGGTAAATATGCCATACTTTAATTTATAGCTAAGTTCTTCCCCGGGTTTAAAAACGGGGTCGCCGGTGGTTTTAAGTTCCTGCGCGGTTACAAGATTAAAGCAACTTATAAAAAGTATAATGGTAATAATATATTTATTCATTATCAGGTTATTACAAAAGCAAACCAATTAATTTTGGTATATTATTAAGACCATAAATACTTATAATAGTTTAATTTTTTATCAGGAGGTATTAGCCCGATCAATCTTTTCGCTTATAAATGGGTACGGTTGAGCACGGCTCGCCAAACATAAGGCTTTTAACAACGGGACTAAGTTTTTTGCCTAACTCAACATAGGCTGCAACAGGTATATCAATATCTCCGCAGCCTTTTATTACCAGGCGCTGGTCGCGGTACTGCTCCGGGTTAAGTTTAGCTATGGCTTTAACAAATAGTACAGTTTCCAGAACATCCGCATCACCAAATACAACTTCGTTAGCATAGGGTGCCATACGGTTGGCCAATAACAAATATGCCCAGGCGGGTACTATCGCATCGGCAGTACAGGTTACTGCTACATTTTTATTCTGGTATTGTGTCCAGTCATGCCCCTTAACAAACTCTCTGAAATCCTTCTCGCGCAAAATAAGGCCCTGAAACAAGTTATCTTTTATATCATATACCACGCGCTCACCCGGCGTATAAAAGTCGGCAGGATCCAATGTAACCAGTCCGCTTTGCGCCACCTTATTCATTATATTTTCCTGTATATCCATATCTGTAAAATAAAAAAATCCGGGATTACGATATTATCGCGATCCCGGATGCAAAATTACTTTAATTTATAACTATAACAGCCTTGCCCTGTAATCTTTTACATTGCCCTTATTTTTCAATGCCTCAAGTGCTTGTCCTTGCGAGCGCTGAACCAATGCTTGTGCTAGCTGTTGTTTTTGTGTTACGGTATTAGCCAAAGCGGCCGGATTAACAAAACTATTAACTACAAAAATATAAACACCCTGCTGGCCGGTAACCGGTTTAGATAATTTATTGACCTGAGAACCAAATATGGTTCCTATCAATTTATATTCGGCACCACCGGCCGGAATCATTGGGTTGGCAAATACAATATTTTGAACCGGAGTAACCGTTGCGCCTGCTTTTTGTGCAGCCTGCTCAATTGTTGATGCCCCACTTAATGCTGCCGCGAATTTATCGGTAAGCATTTTCGCTTTAACCTCAATTCTCACCATTGGTTCAATTTGTTTCTTAACCAGATCAAGTGCTAAAATACCCTTTGGTTTAATTGCAGTTAAACGAGCAACTACATATTGATCGCCTGATGTATAAACCTGGTCATAAACAGCGTTCTTATCAGCATTAAATGCCCATCTTACCAATTCGCGTGCAGATTCAAGGCCTGGTAGCGATGCGGCAACTCCGGTAACGTCATCAGCAGTTTTTACCTCAAGGCCTGCTTTTTTAGCTTCGGCTGTAAAGTCTCCGTCATTGGTAGAGATCAAAAAGTTCTGTGCTTTTGTGTATGCTGCAGATTGTGTTTCGCTGCTGGCGGTTAACGGCTTATCAACAACGGCAACCTTAACAACACGCGATGATCCTTTTTGAGCAACTATGTATATAAGGTGTACACCATACTGAGAGGTAATTATTTTATAATCGCCGGTTTTTGCGTTAAAAGCGGCCTCTTCAAAATCAGGTACCATTGCGCCACGGGCAAAAGTACCCAGATCACCACCTTTGGCTGCTGATTGCTGATCGAGCGAATAGGTTTTTGCCATATCAGCAAATGATTTTCCACCCTGTATAAGGTTTTTTAGCGAGTCTGCTTTTTTCAAACCGTCAACAGGGCTTAACAGAATGTGCTTGGCTGTAACCGAATCGGGGCCAACTCTTGAGTCAACCAGTTTAGCCAATGCATAATATCCGTTTTGCAGGTAAGGGCCGTACACAAAACCGGGTGCAGCGTTAAACATTACAGAATCTAAGCCACTGCCCAATTCGCCTTTATGTTTGTAAGCAAAAGGTTGTTTGTTTTCTGAATTTATCTGCACAAATAACGAGTCGTTAGTTGAAGCTGCAAACTCGGCTTTTAATTTTTCAACCTGAGTTTTTACTACAGCCGAATCTGCTTTTGACGGCGCACCGTTAAAGCTTACATACTCCAGCGTACGTGTTTCCTGCGGATTTTTGAATTCGTTTTTATGCTCTTCATAATAGCTGCTGTAGTCAGCGTCAGTTATAGTAACCTTGCTATCCTCAATAGTTTGATAGTTTAAAACGGCATATTTAAAATTAGCCAGTTTGTTCTTAGCCTCATAATCGTCTTTTGCTTCAAGCGAATTAACATATAATCCGTTGGTCAGGGCAGACATATATTTTTCAGCCAGTTTGTTTTGGATCAGTTCTTCTACAAACTTGTTCCATCGTTGTTTGTCCGGATCTGTATCAGGTGTTACGCGCAATTTGTTTATTGTTGCGCTAAGGTTAGCCCTGTCAAACTGGCCGGTTTGCGGGTTTGTAAAAGCCCGTACTATTTCGGCGCTTGGGTTATTTCCGCTGATCATCGCTTGTGATTCGTCGCCCGTAACCAGTAAACCAATTTTTTCGGCTTCGTGCTCTATCATGGCTTTACTTAACATCTGGTTCCAGGTGTTTTCTTGTACGTAAGCCGTTATTTGCGGAGACAGACTGTTTTGACCTGATTGCTGTTTAAACTGGTTGCTGTTTTGCTCAACCGTTTCTGTAAATTCAACATATGGTATCTTTGTACCAAATATTTCGCCTATAGTGCTATTATCGTCTTTAAAAAAAGAACCGCCCGATTGCACAACCTCAGTTATAACGAAAGCCACAAGCGATACGCCTATTACACCTGCTACAATTTTACCCATCCGCTCGCGCAGATAACCCATTATACCCATATTGATCTATAATATTTTAATGAAACTTTTTTCTTTAAAAGAGGGCGCAAGATACAACTTTTGGTAAAATTATATAATACAATTTTTTAACTCAAAATAAGGCTATTGCATTTGATTTTCAGGGACCTCAAATTCGCCTGTTGCACCCTTAACTTCCGGATGTTCCAGCTTATCATCGCTGGTAAAACCTACTCCGTAAGTTACATCGCCATTAGGCCTGTGCATCTCAACCCGCTGGTTAGAGTAGATGATCTTTTTAGGTTGATCCCATATCATTTCTTCAGATTTGAAGGTAGTGCCATCTGAACTAGTTACAATAACATTTTTATAAAACTTAGTGATGTTTTCGTTCTCCAGCTGAACAGCCGAGTCGGCTACTATATTTCCTTCTTCTTTGCCAAATTTATCAAATGATATTACCTTAACGCCATCGGGCATAACATCATAAGGCTTATCTGTGGAGTATTTAATAAGTAAAGGCGTTAGCATCCGGCCTTTTACTACAGCAGAGTCGCTGTAAATAACGTCAACACTTCGGGTAGTATCAACCGCCGCGCCCGATGTCATGTTAGCAATTTTCTTAATGTTTTCCAGATCGTTTTCGCATGCGGTAAGCCCAAACACACCAATGGCCAAAACAGCTAAAAGCAGGCGCGATGCATGTTTTGGAGTATGTGGCAACATGTTTAATCAAATTTATACCGCTGGAACCACCTGTCGTTAAGCGTAAAGCCCAGGCGTATTTTGAAATAGTTTTCGCGCACCAGGCCGTTTGTCAATGTTCCCCTGCGCCCTAATTCGGCTGCAATGTTTATTTTATAAAAACTTGTGCCGTTAACAGCGCGTAAAGGTAAACCGAAGCCAAAAGTAGCCGCGTAAGATTTGATATTGGTTTGGCCCGTACCGGTTGCATTGTTAACGTTAAAGTACGTTTGGTCTAAAATTAAACCTGCACGATAATCTACCGTTGCCCAATAACTGTTTATTGAGTTTAAGTTAGGGGTTATTTGTCCGCCCACGTTAAGTGTACGGCTGTTAGCCATACCGGCGTTTGCACCGTCAATTGTTAATGCCGACCAGTTACCTATGGAATAATCAACACCCACTAAAAATTTCTCATCGCGTTGGTAAGAAACACCAAAATGATGAACATTAGGCAGCTGTATTTTAGTTTTAGCGTTTTGGATATTGATTACCGAATCGGTGGGTAAACCTTCGGCACCGGAAGCGTCAGTTTTGTAATGGCTAACAATGTGACTTTTTTGAGAATTGAGGCTTGACTGTGCTGAGGCTGAATAGCCAAAAATAACGTGCCTTGTTAGCGATAGATCAAGCTGATACTGTGCGCCGTAATCATAGTTAACACCTCCTACAGCATAACTTTTCTCATCGCGCGAGTTGAGCGCGCCGTAAAGATCAGGAAACTCTGTTGAGCTAAATTGTTTCATGTTGCCGAAAATGTACGAGACGTTGGCTCCCAGTTTCAATGTTCTGAAAAGCGAAAAACCGTAACCTAAAAACGCTTTTGAAAGGCCGCCTTCGCCTTTGTAGCTTAATAACGTGCGATTAGTGTCGGCAGGTGCCGATGAGCCAAAACCGTGCTCAAGTGTTTTAGTATAATTATAACCAATTTCGCTGTAAGGCATTAAACCAAACGCTAAGGCCGAATTACGTGTTACCGGTATGCCAAAAGTAATATGGCTCAACCTGAAACTGGCGTCGCGCTGTGAAGTTTGCCCGGTTTGGTTCAGCGTAAAAACACTGCCATATAAGCCTACATCAATTGTTGTTAGCCCGATGGATGAATACGATGACGGATTAATGGGGTTTACAGTGCTATAGCGATTAATAGGACCAAGGGCCGTACCAATACCGCCCATTGCCATATTTTGCGGCAATAACGATGGATTAAGGTCACCAAGACCGTAACGCGAATAAGGTGAACTGGTAGTTGGGCTGTTCTGAGATCTTGCATCAAGTACTACACCGGCAAGAAAAAACAGCAGTAAAAACTTTATATATTTAATCATTATGCTCAATGGCTGCGTTTAATCCTTTTAAAACCAGGTGCGGCTCTTTTTTTATATAGGGGGCAAAGATGCTATTTTTAAGCAGCGTATCAAAAAAAACATTATCGCCCCCGGTTAGTATAATATTTATGTCCTGCCTGTTATCACTGTAATTCTCAATAAATCCCATCAGTTCGTACTTTATTCCGTTTTGTATACCTGATGTAATTGCGGTAATAGTATCATCGCCATATACCCCGTCAAAATTCGCGTCTGGTTCAAGCAATGGCAATGCCGCTGTGTAATGGTTCAGCGCATTATAACGCATATTTAAGCCCGGCGATATACTGCCGCCGAAATAATTTCCGCCGGCGTCAATCCAGTCATAAGTTATGCAGGTACCCCCATCAACAACCAGGTTATTTTTAGCAGGAAATAAGTTATGCGCCCCCACTACGGCGGCCAGTCTGTCGGCACCCAATGTTTGCGGAGTTTTATAACGGTTATTTATGCTTTTTACCATGCCGGCATTAAAGTATAACAAAGTTGCTTTAGCTTTTAACTCAGCCTCCCATGCGCGGCTGTCTTTTTTTACCGATGAGATAATGGCTTTACTGATGTTGTGTTTTTGCAGAATGGTTTCGATGGTTGTCGTGTCAATATCTTCGTAACGCGCCACATCAACCATTTCATTATGATTAAATACGGCCAATTTTGTATGCGTATTACCTATATCGATAACCAAATTGGCCATCAGGCTCGCGCTATTGAAACAATAGATTCAAATATGGCCAAACCATCTTCGTTAGCTAACAGGCTATCTGCAGCGCGTTCAGGGTGAGGCATAAAGCCAAATACATTTCTTTCAGCATTGCACACCCCGGCAATGTTTTCAATAGAACCGTTAGGGTTAGCATCAGTGGTTATGTTACCCGCCTCATCACAATACCTAAACAATATCTGGTCGTTATCATTTAATTGCTTAAGCAACACGGCATCCGCAAAGTAATTGCCTTCGCCATGCGCGATAGGTATTTTAAGCGCTCTTTGCTGATCTATTTGCGCAGTAACTAGTGAATTAGCTGTCTGCGGTTTCATATAAATATTGCGGCAAATAAACTTACGGTGTTCATTATGCAGCAATGCGCCCGGCAATAAACCGGCTTCTGTTAGTATCTGAAAGCCGTTGCAAATGCCCAAAACCTTGCCGCCTTTAGCCGCAAACTGTATAACCTCTTGCATAATTGGCGAGAAACGGGCAATGGCGCCTGAGCGCAGATAATCGCCGAAAGAGAACCCTCCGGGTAAAATTATAAAATCGGCCCCTTGCAGGTTGTGATCTTTGTGCCACAGGCGAACAACCTGCTGACCCATTATATTTTCTAATACATGGATGATATCTTCATCGCAATTGGAACCGGGGAAAATTACTACGCCAAACTTCATGCTACAAAACTAATATAACCGCTCAAATTTGAACG
The DNA here is from genome assembly GCA_965650195.1 of uncultured Mucilaginibacter sp. Lineage (GTDB taxonomy): Bacteria > Bacteroidota > Bacteroidia > Sphingobacteriales > Sphingobacteriaceae > Mucilaginibacter. Next base: position 26,330 of record CBFGNU010000011.1, read on the forward strand.
CATATAAAAGTTAAAAAGTGTTAAACTGAAAATAAATGATACCGCCAACCAGCAAAAAGAACAGCCCCTCGTAAAACCACCTGCTTGTGGCGTACAAAAAGTAGTAGGAGAAAAACACTGCCAGGGGTACTGCACACAGTAAAAAGTGCTCCAAATGGAACTCTTTTTTAGTGTAAAACGACAGCCCTGCTATAACCGTAAGCACCATTAAAAGCTGAAATGATTTGCGCGTTTGCACATAGCTTCTGAAAAATATCTGGCTTACCTTTAAAAAACAAAGCAGCAATATTATAGCAACCGGTATTAGTACCAGGTAATTGTAGGAGCTGATTTGAATATGTGCGGGAAATTTTGTTGTCAGCGGCAGCCATATTTTTGCAAAATCGGGCAATCTGTCAGTCAGATAATAGATCACCGCTAAAAAGAAAAATATGGTGGCGAAGCCCATAATAGCAGCAACCCATTCGCGCCAGTTAAATGGCCTGAAAACCATCAGCCCTACCCATATTACCAGGAACATGAAAATAAATGGCAGATAAATAAGCGTGCCCAGGGCTACCACCATACCCATGTCGTAGGCTACAGACTTGGCATCGGGCGTTTTATAGGTGCCAAACAGCCGATAAAGCATGCCTATTACCAAAAAATTGCAAATAAGCGGTGTGCTCAATGTTAAAAATGGTGCAAAAAGGGCTGTCAGCACAACATACATTAGCGCGGGTAAAAAGCTGGGCCGCCCCATTAAATTAAAACTATTTACCAAACGGTTAAACCACAACGCCTGCAGAAAAATGAGAACGCTTGCCAAAAAAACATTCATTAACGGCGATGGCGTGAGTTTGTAATCAGCCGGGAATAGCAGGCGAGCAAATGGCTCAACAAATTCAAATTGTATCTGTTGCGGGGCGTTTAATACATAGCCAATGCGCAATACAACCAGCAAAATAACCAGCCATATAGCATTAAGCGGGTTATATGTTCTGAACAGGTTGATCATGCGGCAATATTAACGTTTTTGGGTGATTTTTAATCGGAGATTAGTATTATCGCCGTGCGTAGCGCTTCACCATATCATCTACTATCTGGGCGGTCTCATCCGGGAAGTTGACGAACACACGTTCATCCTCGTGCACCCATTTGGCCACATGCTCTGCAAATTTATGGCCAATAGCGGGCACAAAAGGCACACCCATCCGCGATGCTGCCAACGCATTGCACTGTTGCTCATATTGGCCCTGCATGGGTATCATCATTACCTTTTTTTGGAGGAAGAGCGCTTCGGCAGGCCCTTCAAACCCGCCCCCTGTAAGTAAGCCCTCGCAGCTTGCCAAACTGCTGTTAAATGCCTCGTTGCTTACCGGGAATATGTTGATGTTATCCAATTTATAGGGCGTTTTTTGCCGTTTTGAAAAAATGTGCCACTCGGTGTTTTTTACCTTGCTAAGGTGCTGCGCCAGTTTCTTGTCATCATAAGCCGGCAGGTAAACGGTATAGTGCCCTGCGTTGCTGGTAACCATACTGCGGATGCCGCTGCGGATGACAGGAGTATGTATAAAATCATCATACCGCTCAAAATGAAAACCGATGTGATGCGTAGTAGGCGAGTAGTTTTTAAACAGCCACTCCCCATAGTGCCATTTGCGCGGGCGCGGTGTTTTTCTAGAAACAAAAGAACATTGATGACTTAATGATACTGATGGGATACCCTGCATTTTACAGGCCCAGGCGCTTACCGGTTCAAAATCATTAACTATCAGATCGTATTGGTCAAGCGGCAATCCCCGCATGTCTTTCCACAATTGGGGCAGGTCCATAATTTTAAAGGTGGCCCACTTGTCTACACCGCCGTTAGTGCCAAAAACAAAGCTAAACCCATGAAAGCGGTATTTGAGCGGTTGCGACAGGGTAACTTCGGCTTCAGTACCGCTTACCAGCAGGTCAAGTTCGCCATATTGCTGCAGCAACGGTACAATCTCGCGGGCGCGACTGATGTGTCCGTTACCTGTTCCCTGAATGGCAAATAATATCTTCATTAGGCTGTTATCCCCACAAAGATATTATTTGCTACAGTTTATACTAAACTCTGTTAAAATTAAAATGAATAACCCAATGATAAAGCGAAACCGCTGTTTTTAGCCCTGTTTTGAGCAGAGTTATCATTAGCTGCTTTATCAAAATCAAAAACATAGTTGCCAATAAGGCTTACATTGCTGATAAAATTATAACCTAGCCCAACGTGGCCCCCTATTCCGTTTTTTCTAAAACCA
>CBFGNU010000012.1:0-27767 GCA_965650195.1 uncultured Mucilaginibacter sp.
TATATGGGTTCTCTTTATCGAAGGGTTTTTGGTTATTATAATTTTCGGGCAGGCGGGGTAATCCTGAGGTATGGTTGCTAAGCGTAAGCAGCGCAACATTCTTTAACTGCGGGTTGGCAGCTACTGAGTCGGGCAGGTATTTAATAATGGGGTCGGTTAATTTAATTTTTCCCTCATTAATATACCAGGCCAACAGTGTAGCCGTAAAGGTTTTGGTTATTGACGCTAATTCAAAAAGGGTATTACCGGTAGGCAATTTGTTGTTGCCTTTAGTGGTTTCGCCATAGTTGTAAATGTTAAGCACGCCATTTTTTATAATGCCGATGCTTAATCCTACCGTATTAATTTTTTGAATGTACCCGCGCGCCGCTGTGTCTACTTGTTTGTCAACAATAGTTGCCATGGGGTTATTAGTAGGGGCGAGGGTGATCTTCTTAAGGGTAACGTCTTTGTAGGGTTGAAACAGGAATAGTTCTATCTTATCAAACTGATCAAGGCTCAGCATTAACTGCAAAGTAACGGCATCAAACGTCAGCTTGTAAGTAGCCGTGGTATTATTAACGAAGCTAAGGAGTGCAGATGCCTTTATATTACCCAAAGGAAACAGCTGCTGACTGCAGATCTGCTGAAATGCCGTCGGAGTTAATGCCCCTCTTAGTTTATCCCCGGTTAAAGCGTAAAGCTCATTGGCGTTTTTTGCTTTAAATTTTTGCTTTATCAGCGTTAATACTGAGTCTGTTTTTTGCAGTTGGCGGTTTTGGGCGTAGGTATTGGTATAAGAAAGAGCAAATGAAAGGATCCAAACCGCTATAATCCACCGTTTCATAAATTCAATATTTATGGAGTTTGACCTGCAAGTAGGTACAATACCGCCATTCTGATAGCCACACCATTCTCTACCTGATCAAGTATAATAGACTGTTTGCTATCGGCCACATCGCTGGTTATTTCAACGCCGCGGTTAATAGGGCCGGGGTGCATAACGGTAATCTCTTTATCGAGTGAGTTCAGGATCTGTTTATTCAGGCCATAAAGCATGGTATACTCGCGCAGCGATGGGAAATATTTAATATCCTGACGTTCCAGCTGTATGCGCAGCATGTTGGCTACATCGCACCAGTTTAGTGCCTTTATCAAGTTATGCTCCACTTTAACCCCTAACGCGCTGATGAATTTAGGCATAAGCGTGGTTGGTCCGCATACCATTACTTCGGCACCCAATTGTTTAAGGCATAGAATATTGGACAATGCCACGCGCGAGTGCAAGATATCGCCCACAATCACCACTTTTTTTCCTGCTACATCGCCATACTTTTCTCGGATAGAGAAGGCATCAAGCAGTGCTTGTGTTGGGTGCTCATGTGCGCCATCGCCTGCGTTTACTATTTGTGCCTTAACATGTTTTGAAAGAAAGATACCCGCACCGGCGTAGGGATGGCGCATTACCACCATATCCACTTTCATGGCCAGGATGTTGTTTACCGTATCTATCAGCGTTTCGCCTTTGCTTACTGATGATGAAGACGCAGCAAAGTTAACCACATCTGCAGAGAGGCGTTTTTCCGCCAATTCAAACGAAAGGCGAGTTCTGGTAGAATTTTCAAAAAAGATATTGGCTATGGTCACATCCCGAAGCGACGGGACTTTCTTTATCGGCCGGTTTAAAACAGATTTAAAAGTGTCGGCAGTTTCAAATATCAGTTGAATATCTGCTTCGTTTAAGTCCTTGATGCCGAGTAAGTGCCTTGTGCTTAGTCCCATATTTTTTATTTCGAATGTCGGATGTTCGATTTCGAATTTTATTCTTTTGTTTTAGCGGTTATCAAATGTTCAATCTGAAATCCGATATTCTTATTTTGATTCCGATAACAGCACTATCTTGTCTTCGCCATCGGTTTCTTTCCAGCTTACCACCACTTTTTGCGATGCTATTGAATCTACCTCAATCCCAACATAATCTGCTGATACCGGTATATGGCGCGAATAACGGCGGTCAACCAGGGTCAGCAATTCCACTTTTTCCGGGCGACCAAAAGCCAGCATGGCATCCATTGCAGCGCGGATGGTGCGGCCGGTCCAAAGCACGTCATCCATCATGATCACTTTTTTGCCTTCAATGATAAAATCTATTTTAGTTTGATTTGGCACCAGCGGTGATTCCCTTCTGCGGAAATCATCGCGGTAAAAAGTGATATCAAGGTCGCCTTGCTCTATAGTATGTTCCGGTAAAATTTTACGTAATTCTTCAGCTACCCGTTTGGCTAAATAAATGCCCCGCGGCTGAATACCTATCAATACCGATTCAGAAAAATCGTTGTGATTCTCAATTAACTGACGACATAAACGTTGAATGGTTATCTGAAATTTCTTTCCGTCGAGCAGTGTTAGGTTTTGCATCGTATGGGTGGATTTGGGCAAAGGTAATTATTTTTTGATTAGTTGAATAGTTGATTGCAGATTAGTTTTTGTTTGCAATAGTAATACTTTGGCATAAAACTATAATCAGAACAATAAAAAAAGCCCTGCTGATTGCTCAACAGGGCTTGCAAAAATTTATTGTTAAAGCTTAGCTAGCTTCTTCTTCTGATTTTTTAGCGGCTGTTTTTTTTGCAGCAGCTTTAGTTTCAGCGCCTTCCATTTGCTCTTTTAGCTGTGCTAAAACGCTAAGGTCGCCTAAAGTTGATTTTTCAACTGAATCTTTAACTTTTTTAACTGCATTGCTTGCAGACTTAGCTTCTTTCTTGCGGTTCTCAAAGTCTTGTACACGAGCTTCAGCGCGAGCTTCTTCCCAAATACGTGAGTGAGAGATCACAATACGTTTGCTGTCTTTGTTAAATTCAATTATTTTAAATTCAGCAACTTCATCAGCTTTTAAGCTCTTGCCGTCTTCTTTAACCAGGTGTTTGGTTGGCACAAAGCCTTCAACACCGTAAGGTAAAGCAACAATAGCGCCTTTATCAGTTACTTTCAATACTGTACCTTCATGTATAGAGTCTATAGTGAAGATAGTTTCAAAAGTATCCCAAGGGTTTTCTTCAAGCTGTTTGTGGCCTAAGCTCAATTTACGGTTATCAATATCCAACTCTAAAACAACCACATTCAGTTTTTCACCAACTTTAGTGAATTCGTTAGGGTGGTTAACTTTTTTAGACCATGATAGATCAGAGATGTGGATCAAGCCGTCAATTCCATCTTCCAGTTCAACAAACACACCAAAGTTGGTCATGTTTTTAACAGTAGCAACGTGTTGAGTGCCGATAGCGTATTTCTCGCCGGCATTTTGCCAAGGATCAGGAGTTAATTGCTTAATGCCTAATGACATTTTGCGCTCATCGCGATCAAGGGTTAATACCTGTGCTTCAATTTCGTCGCCAACTTTCAGGAATTCCTGAGGGTTACGCAGGTTTTGAGACCATGACATTTCTGACACGTGGATCAAACCTTCAACACCTGGGATAATTTCTAAGAATGCGCCGTAATCAGCAACAGTTACTATGCGGCCTTTAACTTTAGAACCTATTTGCAAGGTTTCATCAAGCGACTGCCAAGGGTGTGGGGTTAATTGTTTTAAACCAAGAGCGATACGTTTTTTCTCGTCATCAAAGTCAAGAACAACAACGTTGATCTTTTGATCTAATGCCAATATTTCGCGTGGATGCTCTATGCGGCCCCAAGATATATCTGTAATATGCAGTAAGCCGTCAACACCACCTAAGTCGATGAATACACCAAAGTCTGTAATGTTTTTAACTGTACCTTCCAATACCTGACCTTTTTCAAGTTTGGCAACAATCTCGGTTTTTTGATTTTCAAGATCGTCTTCAATAAGCACTTTGTGCGATACCACAACATTTTTAAATTCGTGGTTGATCTTAACAACCTTGAATTCCATAGTTTTACCTACGTAAACATCGTAATCACGGATAGGCTTAATGTCGATCTGAGAGCCTGGTAAGAAGGCCTCAACGCCCATTATATCAACTATCAAACCACCTTTTGTTCTGCTCTTCACAAAACCGGTGATGATCTCGTCGTTATCAAGCGCAGAATTGATTTTTTCCCATGATTTTTGAGTTTTTGCACGTTTACGAGAAAGAACTAACTGTCCGTTAGCATCTTCTTGTGATTCAACAAAAACGTCAACTTGATCACCGATCTTTAGATCAGGTGTATCACGGAATTCAGAAACAGATACCAAACCATCAGATTTAAATCCAACGTTTAATACTACATCCTTGTTGTTAACATTAACAACAGTACCGGTAATAATTTCGCCTTTAGTGATAGAGCTAAAAGTTCCATCATAAAGTTTTTCCATTTTTTCGCGCTCACTGTCGCTGTAGTTACCAAATTTTTTGTCGTCAGCATCCCAGTCAAAATCTGCGTCTGGTGCTGTAGCGATCTGAGATTTGATGTCTTCGATCGATATTGAATCAGCTTCTGATTCAATCGTCTCTTTTTCTGCTGTCGCGGTTGCTGTCTCCAGCTCTGCCTCTTTAGCTTTTAATTCTTTTTCTGCTTCTTGTTTTTTTGCCATTAAATATTTTATCTCCTTTTCCCAACCTTAATTGGGACTGCAAAGGTAGGACTATAATTTTATTCAAAAAAATTTAATTTGAGGTTTATTGATTGATTTTAAGGCTTTTTTGTGCCGTAACTGCCTTTTTATGTAATATTATTAATGTGTTGGTAAAAAGACACCTTATTCCGCCGCTAATTTTTCGCCTATTTCGTTAAAAATCAGCATGTAATCAGGCAGGAGCCTGTCGTTATAACCGGCAAGTATTCCCGTCATTTGGTTTTCTTGTTCGGGTGTAAACGGGTTCTGCCATATGCGCATACAAATGCGCCTGAGTGCATAGGCGATCTGTGATATATCAGCATAAGTATGTAGGTAACGGTCTTTTTTAAATTTCTCAAAATACCTGAAGAAAAAATCTGGATCCTCCAACTCCGCAGCATCGAAAAACTCACGTATAATATCGTCTTTACAGCTGTGCAGATGATCATAAAAATCGTCAACTTCTATTTTTCCGGTAGTTATCAGCAGGCTGTCTAAAATAAGTTCAACCGCAATGTGGCCCAAAAAAAAGGGTTTAACAGGCGAGCCTTCCATTGCAGGCAGCAGCATTTTTTTTAACTGGTGGCTATGTGTCTTAAAAAACTCAGAAGAGTGAAAATGCCGGTCAACTTCGAGATGTTTGCTCCATCCTTTAATTATGCTGTTAACCTTGCTGTTAGTGTGATGGAGTTTTTCGGGATGAAGCACAATTGTTTTATCAGCATTTTTAAGCAGATCGGGTAGTACTGTTCCTAATATCTGATAACAATCGGTAACATCGCGGTCAAAATAATAATGAGATAAAAAATTCATAGATAGCGCTTCGGGTAACGACGTGCATTAAAGCTACAAAAAATATAGCAACACGATGGCATTTTGTTGGGATATTCTATTCATTACCGCTCGTTCTATATAAACTATTATCTTTGGCGTCCCGATAGCTATTGGGTTCAAATAACATAAAAAATGAATTTTGTAGAAGAACTGCGCTGGCGAGGCATGCTGCATGATATAATGCCCGGAACTGAAGAATTGCTGAATAAAGGAATGGTATCCGGATATATTGGCTTTGATCCTACTGCTGATTCTTTGCATGTAGGCAGCCTGGCCCAAATAATGACGCTGATCCATTTTCAACGCGCGGGGCACAAGCCTTATGCGTTGGTTGGCGGCGCTACCGGTATGGTTGGCGATCCTTCAGGTAAATCGGCTGAGCGCAACTTACTGTCAGAGGATGTATTGCAACAGAATCTTGCAGGTATAAAAGCGCAGTTGGAGAAATTTCTTGACTTTAACAGCGGTGCCAATAGTGCTCAAATGGTTAACAATTTCGATTGGTTTAAAGACTTTACCTTTCTGGATTTTATTCGCGAGGTTGGCAAGCACATCACCGTAAATTATATGATGGCCAAAGACTCTGTAAAGAAACGTTTGGAAGGCGAAACAGGCATGTCGTTCACAGAATTTACTTACCAGTTAGTACAAGGCTACGATTTTTATTACTTATGGAAGAACGAGAACTGCGCCTTGCAAATGGGTGGCAGCGACCAATGGGGAAATATTGTTACCGGTACAGAGTTGGTGCGTCGTAAAGGCGCGGGTGAGGCCTTTGCGCTTACTACCCAACTGATCAAAAAATCAGACGGAAGCAAATTTGGTAAAAGCGAGGGGGGGAATATATGGCTAGATGCTGCTAAAACATCGCCATATAAATTCTACCAGTTTTGGCTAAACACCAGTGATGAGGATGCCAAAGCTTACATAAGGATATTTACTTTGTTTGATGAGCAAACTATAAAAGCAATAGAAGCCGAGCAGGAAGCCGCTCCGCATTTACGTGCTATACAAAAGGCACTGGCTAAGGATATAACTATACGCGTACACGGCGAAGCGGAGTACGAGAAAGCGATAAAATCATCGGAGTTTTTGTTTGGTAATACCGGTATAGAGTTTTTGAGCGAGTTAAGTGATGATGAGGTTATAGGGTTGTTTGAAGGAGTGCCCAATTTTACCATTGCTTTAAACGATGTACTGCAAGGTATAAATGCTGTTGATTTGCTGGCTGCTCAAACTGCAGTTTTTCCATCAAAAGGCGAAGCCAAAAAGATGATACAAGGCGGTGGCGCAGCAGTTAACAAGGTTAAAATTGCATCGCCGGAATTTACTTATAACGTTGATGCACTAATAAATAACAAGTTTTTAGTTGTACAAAAAGGTAAGAAGAATTATTTTTTAATAATTGCAGAATAATTTGTTTTTACGACAAAACGGTTGTATTTTTGGATAAATGTCTGATAGATATGAAAAGCTATAAGAATAATCCATCTCAAAGTGAAGTTGCAGAGCCTATGCTTGCTTATGGCCTGCAGCCTAATTTATTTGCAACCGTATTAGGTAATGCTGCAAAGCACTTTAATATTATGGGTGCCAGTAGTTTTGATATGTTAACCCTTAGCAGGCAGGGGCTTCCAAAAAGCGGTTTAATGGCCTTGGCCAAAAAAATATCCCTTACCCTACAAGAGTTCGCAAATATAATGCACATTTCTGAGCGTACTTTGCAGCGTTATGATGACGATGCCATTATTAAAGTTGAATACGCTGAAAAAGCTGTTGAGTTAGCGCGCCTTTATACCCGTGGCGAAGAAGTCTTCGGCTCCTTAGATAAGTTTAAAACCTGGATGAAATCACCTTTGCATGTTTTTAAAGGTGAAACACCTGTGTCTTTATTAGATACCTCCATCGGCTTTGACATGGTTTTTAAAGAGCTGGGCCGCATAGAGCACGGTATTTTTGCCTGATGATACTTTACCGTTTAATTAACTGCGTTTACGCTGATGATTTGAGCGGCAACGGAGCTCGTTTATATGGCGGCAGATGGAACAGCGAAGGCAGGGCAATGGTATACCTGGCATCTTCACGGGCGTTGGCGGTATTAGAGGCATTGGCGCATTTAAGTCCGACAAATATGCCGGACGACTTTTGCATGATGACGATAGAAGTGCCTGATGACGTTGAGGAATTAGATGCCGCAACCTTGCCTGCCGACTGGCAGGAGTATCCCGAAAAACAAATACTTAAACAAACGGGCAACGATTTTTTGAAAAACGCCGCTAATTTATTGCTTAAAGTTCCATCAGCGTTGGTAAACGAAGAATACAATTACCTGATGAACCCACTGCATCCAAAAGCAAAGTTGGTAAAGATCGTAAGTAAAAAGCCGTTCAGTTTTGATGAGCGATTATTAACATAATCTCAAGAAATAAAAGTCTATAAAAAGCAAAAGGCCGGAGAATTCTCCGGCCTTTTGCTTTTTATGTTAGGAATCAATTAAAAGTCGCTTAATAACTCCAGCTTTTTGTGGTTGTATTCTTCCTGCGAGATCAAACCGTTCTCAAAAAGTGTTTTCAGTTTTTTTAGTTTTTCGGTTAGTTCATCCGGTTTAGCAACCTCAGCAACGGGCGCAGCGGGGGTGGGGGCTGTAACCGGTTCAACTGTTTGCGCAGCGGCATGAACAGCAGCAGCAACGGGCTGCGATGGCGTTTCAAACTGCACTGAGCCGGATTCTGCTCGTTTTTGTTCCAGATCACGTAATCTGCGGGCTTCTCGCTCTGCTTCTTTACGTTCCTGCGCGTATTGGTATAATTTACGTGCCTGTACTTTAGGCAGGTAATCAACACCCATTTCGGCGCCGTTAGTTGTGCGTACGCTAAATATGGCGCCTATTATTTCCTCTTTGGTGTGTACATCAACAATGTCTTTCCAAACAAAATCAACAAATTTTATAGACAGACCCAGGTTAGCAGGGGTGAAAAATAAGATGCGTTTGTTAGTTATAGCAATACAATCAGGCAGTAGGTTTACCAGTGGTTTTTTTTGAACCGCAATGTAAATTATCTCTTCGCCGGTGGTTAACAGATCGGTAAGGCGCAAATAGACTTTTTCAACCGCTTTAGGATCCTGTTCGTCGTTCAAAAATTTCTCCATCATAGTATTTCTGTATTTAGTGCGCAAAAATAATAAATTCCCTTGTTTATATATTAAGTTTTACGCTATCAATAAATTGCAGCCCCGTATATCGGCGTTATCAAAACGCCCCAGTACTTCAAATTCACCGTTACCACTTAACTTGCCCAGATCCTGCGTAGCAATAAATGAGCAGGAATTGATGTTGGCCAGGTCAATTACGTTGATTCCCCCGGTTTTGTTTTCAGCAACTAAGCTAAGCGGATCATTAGTATCTCTTATCAGTATGCGCATCCAGGGCGGACATGCAAACACGCCTTCGCCTTTTGAGTACGCTTGTGATAGCAACTCAGTCATCCCGTATTCTGAGTGAATAGATTTAATACCAAATCCATAGCATAAAATGCTGTGCAGTTCCTCACGTATCATTTCTTTACGGCGGCCTTTCATACCGCCCGTTTCCATAACTATCAATTCGGGAAAATCTATTTGATATCGTTCCACAAAATCAAGCAGGGCGAAGGTCACTCCTATTAATAGCGTAGGTTTGGTAGCAACTTTTTGCTTAACAAGCTGCTGGTAAAGCTCTTCGTGATTATATAAATAAAAGCCACTGTCGGCATTTTCTGATTGTTTAATCAGGTCTGCAGCCATATAAATAAGTGAAGAGCCTTCACGTTCCAGGTAGGAAGGGAGCAGGGCCAGTACAGTGTAGCTTTTTATATCGCCATAAAATAACTCAAAAGCTTTTCTGAAACTCTCCTCGTACCAACTTACATCAGTTACAAAATGCTGACTGGTAATCATCCCCGTGGTACCGGAACTAGTAAAAATAGTTTCCGCCTGTGTTGTGTCGCTCTTTACGGCGTGGTTTTTAAAAAAGCTAATGGGTAAAAATGGTATCCGGTCAACGCTTGATATTTGATCCGCATCGATCATTAAACCTTTAATAAAATCGCGATAAATTTTACAGTGCCCCGCCTGATATTTAAATACCTGTAAGGCTACAGCATCAAACTGATCTTTGCTGCTTATAGAAAACACCTGCTCTTTATTGGGCTTTGTCATCAATACAAAGATAGGGCAAATGCCTGTCAAAGATTATTCTTTATCGTTGTAGCGACGTTAAAATTGCATTTCTTAACAGTTTATTAAAAACAGAGAACTATTTCAAATTGCAAAATTTTCATAAACACCGCCTCATTTTTATAACCTTTCTAAATTTTCAATTTAAGCTCCATATTTAGGTTGTTTAATGAGGTGATTCTGCGATAAAAATCGTTTATTAGCTGTTGAAACAGGTTATTTACTGCCCGTTTTGTAATTATTTGCGGGCAGGTGCATCAGTTTTTAATTTTTATATGGAAGAAAATACTACAGACCCGGAAATAGAATTAAATAAAGTTATAGCTGATGACGAGGATTTTAAGCACATTAACAATCCGATTATTGGTTTAAAGCCAATACAAAAAAAATATTTGGGCATGCCCACCAGCGGCGACCAGCAGGGCAATAAATTCTATTTTACAGACGGCGATGCTAAGGTTGAAGTAGTTGTTGTTACAGATCAGATCATTCGCGTTAGGCTTGCACCACATGGCGTTTTTTTAGATGAATTTTCGTACGGTGTGCCAAAGCTTGAACAGACCGCTACTGAGTTTGCTCTGTCTGAGGATGAAACAGAATTTCGAGTTTCAACTAATGCGGTGAATTGCCATATTCGCAAGAGTGACTTTTTTATATCCTTTTCTGATGCTGAACATCATGTTACCAGTTCAGACGCGGTATCTATGCACTGGGAGGAGAATGTTTCTTTCGGCGGATATTATGTGTTCTGCACAAAAACATGTGCGCCACAGGAGAGTTTTTTTGGTTTAGGTGATAAAGCTACTGACCTTAACCTACGAGGTAAAAGGTTCGTGAACTGGAATACCGATGCCTATTCATTCCAATGGAACCAGGATCCGATTTATCGCACTATACCTTTTTACATAAGCGTGAATGAAGATATTGCTCATGGTATTTTCTTTGACAATACCTATAAATCGCATTTTGATTTTGGTAAGGAGCAAGGCGACCATACCAGTTTTTGGGCTGATGGTGGCGAGCTAAGATATTATTACATCCACGGTCCGCATATGATGGACGTGGTGAAAAACTACCATTTGCTTACAGGTACCCACCCGATGCCTCCGCTTTGGGCGTTTGGTTATCACCAATGCCGTTGGAGTTATTACCCCGAGGCCAAGGTTAGAGCAATAGCAAAAACATTTCGCGAGCAACAAATACCTTGCGATGCCCTTTACCTGGACATAGATTACATGGATGGCTATCGTTGCTTTACATGGAACAAAAAGTATTTCCCTGATCCGAAAAAGATGGTGAAGGAACTAAGCGACGACGGCTTTAAAACGGTTGTTATTATTGACCCTGGCATACGCGTTGACGATAATTATTGGGTGTTTAAAGAGGGAAAAGAGAAAAATTATTTTTGCCGCCGAAGCGACGATTACTTTATGGAGGGCCATGTGTGGCCGGGCCGGTGCCAGTTTCCTGATTTTACCAACCCTGAAGTGCGCGAATGGTGGGGCGGTTTATTTAAGGGATTAGTTGAAGCAGGAGTTGCGGGCGTTTGGAATGATATGAACGAACCGGCGGTGTTTGGTACAGGTACTTTCCCCGATGATGTCCGCCATCAATATGATGGGCACCGTGGGTCGCACCGTAAGGCACATAATGTTTACGGTATGCAAATGGTGCGCGCAACGTATGAGGGCCTGCGCAATATTCAGAGAAACAAACGTCCGTTTACCATAACAAGAGCAGGTTATTCTGGTGTGCAACGCTACTCGTCTGTTTGGACGGGTGATAATGTGGCCACATGGGAACATTTAAAATTAGGCAATATACAACTGCAGCGTTTATCCATATCAGGCATACCATTTTGCGGTACTGATATTGGCGGGTTTAGCGGAGAGCCGGATGGAGAATTGTTTACCCGTTGGATACAAGCCGGAACATTTGCGCCGTTTATGCGTGCACACTCTGCGGGCGATACCAAAGAGCGTGAGCCCTGGAGCTTTGGTGAGCCCTACACTTCTATCAATCGCAAGTTTATTGAATTGAGATATCGCTTGATGCCTTATTTCTATTCTACTTTCTGGGAGCATCACCGTTATGGTTTCCCTATACTGCGACCAATAGTTATGCAAGAGCAGGGCGAATTTAGTAACCACTACCGCCAGGACGAATTTAAATATGGGGATAAGCTATTAATATGCCCGGTATTAGAGCCCGGACAAAAAAGCAGAAAGGTATATCTACATAAAGGCCAATGGTTTAATTTCTGGACACAGGAACTTATTGAAGGCGGACGCGAAGTAGAAGTAGATACACCTTTAGATACCATACCAGTATTTGTTAAGGCAGGCGCGGTTTTACCGGAATACCCTGTAATGCAATATGTTGGCGAGAAGGAAATTGAAGAGGTAACCTTAAACGTTTATTTTAACGACGTAGAGACCAATTCTTTCTTCTTTGAAGATTATGGTGAAACCTTTGCTTACGAACAAGATATATACTCCGAAAAGAAATTTGCCGTGCATGGTAGCACGGTCAATTTTGTAATTGAGCAAAGTATGGAGGGCCTTTACACGCCACGTTATGAAACTTACCAGTTTAACGTATTCGGATTGCCGTTTAAGCCTGCTAAAATAATGGCAGACGATAAGCCGATAACCGAATTCACTATTAACGAAAGCAAAGTGCTTGAGTTTAAAACCAATAAGAAATTCAAAAAGATAGAGATCGCTGTTTGATCTGTAAATAACCCCGGCTAAACCGGGGTTATTTTTTTATATTATTTTTATCCTAAACATGCTTCACCAATAAGTGTTGAATAATAATATATTTGATCATTATTCCAACTCCTAAATTCCCGTAAGGGCTTTCATATGGCTAAAAGATCCGTTAAAAAGGACACAGAAATTCCTGCTGCTACACCTGCTAAAATCACAAAACCTAAAGCAACTAAAAAGATAAACGAAACTTTGCCCGCGCAGCAAGAGCAATTATCAGCTGTTGAGCCGTACAGTCGTTTTACTGATTTTGATGTTTCGCTTTTTCAATCGGGTAAACATTATAAGCTGTATGAAAAGTTTGGTTCGCATGTAGTAGAACATAAAGGTGTTGTAGGAACTTACTTTGCCGTTTGGGCGCCAAATGCGCAGTACATTTCGGTTATAGCCAATTTTAATGGATGGAACAAAGGCTCACATCCTTTATTGGTACGTTGGGATGGCTCCGGTATTTGGGAAGGTTTTATCCCCGATGTTGGGAACGGCGAGGTTTATAAATATTTTATCAAATCATCAAGCGGCGAAGAACTGGAGAAAAGTGACCCTTACGCCTTGCGTTGGGAAGTAGCACCGCTTACCGGCTCAATAGTAGCAGACACTTATTATGAGTGGAACGATTCTTTATGGATGTATACCCGCCATAAACACAATAATCTGGCGCAACCGTACTCTGTTTACGAGGTGCATTTGGGCTCATGGGCACGTAATATTGAAAGCCCGGATGATTTTTATACGTATGAGCAGTTAGCAGAAAGGTTAGTTCCCTATGTTAAGGAAATGGGTTTCACTCATGTGGAATTTATGCCGATAGCGGAGCATCCCTATTATCCAAGCTGGGGTTACCAGGTTAGCGGATATTTTGCAGCTTCATCACGTTATGGTACACAGCAGCAATTGATGCAATTGATAGAGCGGTTTCACCAGGAGGGTATAGGTGTTATATTAGATTGGGTGCCTTCGCATTTCCCGGGCGATGCACATGCATTATATCGTATTGATGGCACACATTTGTATGAGCATGCCGATGTTCGCAAAGGTTTCCATCCCGACTGGAAATCATATATTTTTAACTATGGTCGTAACGAGGTTAGGTCGTTTTTGATAAGCAACGCCATTTTTTGGTTAGATAGATATCATGTGGATGGACTGCGTGTTGACGCGGTTGCATCAATGCTTTACCTGGATTACTCGCGTAAACAGGGCGAGTGGGAGCCCAACATGTTTGGCGGTAACGAAAACCTGGAAGCAATATCTTTCCTTAAAGAATTTAACGAAGCATGTTATAGCCATTATCCCGATGTGCAAACCATAGCCGAAGAATCGACTTCGTTTACAGGTGTTAGCAAGCCGGTATTTTTAGGCGGTTTAGGTTTTGGTATGAAATGGATGATGGGCTGGATGCACGATACCATCAAATATTTTGGCGAAGATCCCATTAATCGTAAATATCATCACAATCAGCTAACTTTTAGTTTGATATACGCCTTTACCGAGAACTTTATGCTGCCATTCTCGCATGATGAAGTGGTTTATGGGAAAGGCTCTATGCTGCGTAAAATGCCCGGCGACGAATGGCAACAATTTGCCAATTTACGTTTGGTATATAGTTATATGTTTACACATCCCGGCGCTAAGCTAATGTTTATGGGCAGCGAATTTGGGCAAGGAACTGAATGGAACTACCAGCATTCGCTGCCATGGCACGTACTGGAATATCCTAACCATGTAGGTATAAAAGAGGCTGTAAAAGCGCTTAACGCCCTTTATAAAACCGAACCAGCCTTATACGAAAAACAATTTAGCGGTGATGGATTTGAATGGATAGATGGCGGCAATGCTAATGATTCAATAATGATATTCGCGCGTAAAGGAAACGACCCGGTTAACGACCTGGTAATTGTATTGAACATGACGCCTGTTACCCGAACTGATTTTAGAGTTGGGGTAACTCATCCGGGCAACTGGAAAGAAATATTTAACTCTGACGCTAAGGGTTTTTGGGGCAGTGGCATAAAAAATGACATCGCCATAAAAAGCGAGAACGTTAGCTGGCATGGCCGCAACAACAGCATAAGCATAACCGTGCCGCCATTAGCCGCAACGGTTTTCAGGAGGATAAAGTGATAGCTTAAGTTGACCTCAATCAGGCACCGATACCTGTTCATCTTTTTTAGCTAATTCTTTACGCTTAAAGCCGCGGATGATAAGCCTTGTGCCGCCATTGTTGCTAAAATAACTGCCCACCCAGTTGATAAACACGATCACTTTGTTACGGAAGCCTAATAGTGATATCAGGTGTACAAACATCCATATCAACCAGGCAAAAAAGCCCTGGAACTTAAGTTTTCCTAAGTCGGCGATTGCCTTATTACGCCCTATAGTTGCTAATGATCCTTTATCATTGTATTCAAATACTTCTGTAGGCTGAGACTTTAAAATATGAAGTATATTTTTAGCCGCATGCTGGCCCTGCTGAATAGCCACCTGAGCCACGCCGGGATGACCTTTTGGCGTTTTATCAGTTATCATTGCCGCAACATCGCCAACGGCAAAAACATTATTATAGCCATTGACACGCAACGAGGCGTCAACACGTATCCTGTTGCCGCGCTCTAAATTATCTTTGCTTAAACCTTCAGGAACAACTCCCATTACACCTGCCGACCAAATAACATTCCTGGTTTTAATGCTTCTTCCGCCTTCAAATTTTATTTCTTCGCCGTCATAGCTTTCCACTTTCATGTTTAGCAGTACTTCAACGCCCATGCCGGTTAAGAAGTCTTTGGCAGCGTTTGATCCCTCGTCTGAAAAAGGTCCGAGTACCTTAGGAAGAAAATCAACCAGGTAAACCTTCATTTCATCTTTATTCAATTCGGGATAGTCACGCGTAAGAATATCATTTTTAAGCTCTGCCAACGATCCCGCTAATTCAACGCCCGTTGGGCCGGCTCCTACCAAAACGAATGAAAGCAGCGGCGCTCTTTCCTCTTTAGTGGCTTTTAAAACAGCCTCTTCCAGATTCTGTAGAATCAGGTAGCGTAAATTAAGCGCTTCCGGGATTGACTTCATTGGCATGGCATATCGTTCTATTTCTTTGTTGCCAAAAAAGTTGGTGGTCGATCCGGTTGCTATTACCAGGTAGTCGTACGCGATAGGCCCAATGGTGGTATCCAATATATTGTTTTCAGTATCAATTCCTGACACTTCGGCAATACGAAACCTGAAATTTTTTTGGTTAGCGAAATTCTTGCGAAGCGAGAATGCTATCGACTCCGCTTCCAGTCTGCCGGTGGCTACCTGATATAAAAGGGGTTGAAATGTATGATAGTTGTGCTTATCAAGCATTAATACTTCAACAGGTGCGTCGGCAAGTTTTTTTGCTACTTCCAATCCGCCAAAACCACCGCCGATAATAACTACTAATGGGAATTTAGAGGTTGATGCTGTATCCATTTTTGCAGAGAATTATAATATATGTATAACAAAAAAGGCTCCAAATATTCTTCGGAGCCTTTTTTTGTTGTTAACTGATTGTCAGTTTATCTGAGGTCTTTCTTGCCGAAGTCAACTATAACCGGTGTAGCTATGCATATCGACGAATAGGTGCCGAATATTATACCGATCAACAATGCGAACGAGAAGCCGCGAATAACATCGCCACCGAATATGAACAATATGATCAATACAAATAGCACTGTTAAAGCGGTAATTATAGTACGGCTTAACGTGTTGTTAATAGCCGTATTAATAACCTCCGCTGGATTATCAGCTTTTGAATGATGAATGTGCAAGAACTCACGAATACGGTCAAACACTACCACTGTATCATTAATTGAGTAACCAATAACCGTCAAAACAGCAGCAATAAATGCCTGGTCTATTTCAAGGAACGGAATAACCTCTTTAAATATGGAGAAGAAGGACAAAACCATTAAGGCATCATGAGCAGTAGCTATCATAGCTGCCACACTAAAATGCCATTTGCGGAAACGCAACAGAATATATCCAGCTATAATTAATATGGCGAATAAAACTGTCCATATAGCTGATTTTTTCAGGCCATCGGCAATGGTTGCCTGTACTTTCTGCGAGCTTAAAATGTCCTTTTTAGACATTTGAGTTACAGCCTTTTTGTTCAGGGCCTCAATAAGTGTTTGTTCTACTTTGGTATCTGTAGCGGTTGAATTGTCCTCTATCAGATAGTTAGTTGTAATGCTGAACTTATCAGTTCCATAAGTTTTAACCTGTGTGCCACGGCCTAATACATCTATAAGAGCGCCACGAACGTCATCATCAGAAACATTTTTGTTTTCAAAATGAATAACATAACTACGTCCGCCCTGGAAATCTACACCATAATTGAAGCCTTGTGTAAACATGGATATAAAACCGGCAACAATGAATAAACCTGAGAAGATGTAGAATTTGCCACGGTTTTTTACGAACGCATAATTTGCGTTTTTAAAAGTGTGTGAACTCCATGGGTTGGAGAACTTGATATTGCCACCCTTATCAAGCAACCATTCAAATATCAATCTTGAAATTAATAATGAACAGAATAATGAAGTGATAATACCTATCATCAATGTTGTTGCAAAACCCTGGATAGGGCCGCTACCAAAAATGAAAAGGATAAGACCGGTAAGGAATGTACTTATGTTAGAGTCAAGGATGGATGAAAGCGCGTGTTTAAAACCATCGATTACTGCCAGGCGTAAAGATTTACCTAAAGCAAGCTCTTCCCGCACACGTTCGTATATCAACACATTCGCATCAACAGCCATACCCAGGGTAAGCACTATACCTGCAACGCCGGGCACCGTTAGCACCGCATGTAAACTGGTAAGAACGCCCATCAGGAAGAATACGTTGATGATAACAGCAACAACGGCAACCGTACCTGCACGATTGTAGTAAGCTATCATAAATACCAGCACTACAATAAAGCCCAATAAGCACGATAGTAAACTGGCATTAATTGATTCCTGACCTAATGAAGGTCCAACCACATCTTCGCCAATTATACGGGCAGGGGCGTCTAAACGTCCGGCCTTTAACACGTTGGCTAAATCTTTGGTATCATCTACAGTAAAGCTTCCTGAAATGGAAGATATACCGCCTGATATTTCGTTTTGTACGGTTGGTGCAGAGTAAACATTATCGTCCAACACAATGGCAATTGACTTTTTAGGTGTTGTTGCTGCTGCAGCAGCAGTAACAACGCGCCATTTTTGAGCACCCGCCGAATTCATGGTCATTTCCACTTCGGGGCTGCCGCGTTGGTTGGTAACGCTGCGTGCATCGTTTATGACATCGCCAGATAATACAGGGCCATTTTCTGCACCGGTTAACTTAATGGCATATAGTTCAAACGTTTTGCTTTTTTCGCGTGGTTTAACAGACCACAAAAGCTTCATGTTTCGCGGGATAATGTTTTTAACTTCCGCGCTATTTAGTATTTCATTAATTTTAGGGATATCCTTTTGCTGAGCAAGACCTGCTATTGGTCCTGGCATTAACTGCTGCTGCCCGCTTGCGTCAGCATAGATAGGTGGCGTAAGCAAAGCAAACAAAGGGTGCTCGCTTGCCATCTTTGATCTAAGTGCATTGGCCGAAGTATCTTTGGCGTTTTTCTGAACTTTATTTAACAGCGCCAGACCGTCTTTTTTAGCGGTATCTGTAGCTGCGGCTGTTTGTGTTTTTGCCGTATCCTTTGCACTGGCTTTGCTCTTTGCAGCTAACAGGTTATCAATACTGGTTACTACGGGCATAGCTTCCTGACTTTGGAAAGTTTCGTAAAACTCCAATTTGGCAGTTCCTGATAATAGTTTACGAACACGTGCCGGATCTTTAACGCCGGGCAGCTCGATTAAAATACGGTTGGTATTTTTCTCTAACGAAATGTTAGGTTGTGTAACACCAAATTGGTCAATACGTGTATTTAATACGGTATACGATTGCTGTACGGCAGTTTCAGCTTCTGCTTTAAGATATTTTTCAACTTCGCTGTTAGAAGCGTTGTATTTCAGATTAGCCTGGTTGTCCTTGGTAGAAAATATAGCAGACAGTTTACCGTTAGGATTAAGTTTTTCATACTCATTCACAAACAAGGTAATGTAATCCGTCTGGCTGGTTTTCATGGCCACGGTTGCATTTTCAAGGGCCTTGTTAAATACCGGATCTGGATTGTTGTTTGAAAGTGCTTTAACTACATCCTTCAGATCAATCTGCATGGTAACATTCATACCACCTTTAAGGTCCAGACCAAGAGCAAGCTCATTTTCCAGGCAATACTGGTAAGTGTGACCAAGCCACGGATAAACAGGCTGAGTCGAAATTGAATCCAGATAGGCTTTTTCAACGGCTGTATCACCCTTAGCATACAAATGTGCATCGCTTTCAACCTTATGCGCTACCCATGTAAACGAAAGCTGATATATACAGGCCAAAGCCAGTATTATAGCAAAAAATTTAATAACCCCTTTTCCTTGCATTGTGGTATTTTATATATATTAATTAGTTTATAGCTAGTTTATAGCATTTTTAACAAGACGGCAAATCTAACAAAATTTTGTTAGCATGAAATTTTAAATTAAAACAAAATAATGGGGCTTGCTGTTATCGTCGCTCAAGAGTTATAAACGAGTAGGCGAGCTTGTTTTTTTCATCCGGGTCGTGATCCTCGCGTTCGGTTTTCATCCAAATATTTTCCTCAATGTCAGGGAAATATGTGTCTCCCTCAAAGTTTTGATGGACTATAGTAAGGTATATTTTATTTGTTATAGCCATGGCCTGGCGATA
This sequence comes from uncultured Mucilaginibacter sp., assembly GCA_965650195.1. GTDB lineage: Bacteria > Bacteroidota > Bacteroidia > Sphingobacteriales > Sphingobacteriaceae > Mucilaginibacter. Next base: position 19,183 of record CBFGNU010000012.1, read on the forward strand.
GATCTCGGCACCGCCTACAATAAATACCTCTTCCTCGGTTTTACATAATCCAATTGCTTGATCGAGCGAATTAACCACCTCGCAGCCCGGAATATCGATATGCTGCCGCGTTATGATAATATTACGGCGATTAGGCAGGGGTTTACCAACCGAATCGTAAGTTTTGCGACCCATAATTACAGTGTGACCGATGGTTATGGTTTTAAAATGCTTAAGGTCGTTTGGTAGATACCATAACAGTTTATTGTCCTTGCCAATGGCATGGTTTTCGGCAATAGCTACTACTATTGAGATGATCATTTATTTATTTCGATAAGGTGATTGTTGATCCATTCCTTTATTTCATCAAAGCGAATAATCCCGCTACTTGTATTTATTGTCATTTTATACTTTTCATCTTCATGGGCCATTATATCAAACCCGTAAATATGCAAAGTCAATCTTAAAAGTACGTAAGCTGTGCGTTTGTTGCCGTCTATAAAGGGATGGTTTATGATAATACTCTCAAATAAAGCAGCGGCTTTATCTATAGGTGAAGGATAAAGTTCTTGTTGACCAAAAGTTTGCCACGGTCTTCCTAAAGCTGCGTATAAAGAGCGCTCATCTCTAATACCACTTCCTCCGCCATAATCTTCAATACTTCTGTGGTGTATAATAAGCGCCGTTTCAAAATCTATCATTCAGCTAGCCGCCTTAAAAGGTTATCATCCTCTTTGAAAACCTTGTCGATAAATTTTGCAATATCGTCCTTATTGGCTGATGGTTGCTGTATAGCATTTAAGTGTTCTAAAATTTGCGGCAATAATGTTTCCGGCACATTATCAATGGCTTTATGTATCTCCGCTCTTAATTCCAAAACTGTCATATACAAAAATACAAAAATTCGATAATATCACACCGCAACCGCGCCCTTAATATGTGGCCACGGGTCATAGTTCTCCAACGTAAAATCTTCAAATTTAAAATCGAAGATATCCTTAACATCCGGATTGATTTTCATAGTAGGCAGCGGCCGTGGGTCGCGACTTAATTGCAGGCGGGTTTGCTCCAGGTGGTTGTTGTATAGATGGGCATCGCCAAAAGTATGTATAAAGTCACCAAGCTGAAGATCGCAAACCTGCGCCACCATCATGGTAAGCAGCGCGTATGAGGCGATATTGAAAGGTACCCCAAGAAATATATCGGCGCTACGCTGATACAGTTGACACGACAACCTACCATCAGCCACATAGAACTGAAACAAGCTATGGCAGGGTGGAAGGGCCATCTGATTAACATCAGCCACGTTCCATGCTGATACGATAATACGGCGCGAATCAGGGTTGTTTTTTATTTGATGGATGATCTGTTTTATCTGGTCAATATGCCCGCCATCCGGTGTGGGCCATGAGCGCCATTGGTAACCATAAACCGGCCCCAGGTTGCCATCGGCATCCGCCCACTCATCCCAAATGCGTACGCCGTTGTCTTTAAGATATTTAATATTGGTATCGCCCTGCAAAAACCATATCAGCTCGTGGATGATAGATTTTAGGTGCAGCTTTTTAGTGGTAACCAGCGGAAATCCTTCCTGCAGGTTAAACCGCATCTGATAACCAAATACGCTGATGGTGCCCGTACCGGTACGGTCGTGCTTTTGGGTGCCGGTTTCCATCACATGGCGCATTAGGTCGAGATACTGCTTCATTTTAATTATTGAATTAGTGATTGAGTGAATTAGTGAATGTTCAATCTAATTCCACAGTACAAATAAAAATAAACTAATTTTGGTATCCTACGGATGTTTAAAAATAAGCGCCGTGTTAATCATTATATGATATTATTCCCCAACGCAAAGATCAACATCGGACTGAACATTACCGAACGCCGCTCTGATGGTTACCATAACCTCGAAACCATTTTCTATCCCATAAAAATAAACGATGCCCTGGAAGTTATTGAGGCCGACAAACTGAGCTTTACCTCATCCGGCCTGGACATCCCCGGCAGGATGGAGGACAACCTTTGCGTTAAAGGCTATTATCTGTTAAAAAAGGATTTTGACCTGCCGCCTGTCACCATTCATCTGCATAAACATATACCCATAGGCGCGGGACTGGGCGGTGGATCATCTGATGCCGCGTTTTTTATTAAGCTGATGAACGACAAATTTGCACTTGGCCTTACCATTGAGCAGCAGCAAGCTTACGCCCGTACCCTCGGCGCCGACTGTGCATTCTTCATTGAAAACAAGCCCGTCTTCGCTTTTGACAGGGGCGATGAGTTTGAGCCCATAAAGCTTGATCTATCTGCCTACCACATCGCGCTCGTTATGCCGCCTGTGCATGTGTCAACTTCGGAGGCATTCAGGGGTATACAACCCGCGCCGGTTAAAGATTCGTTATACGACCTGATCTATGAGCCGGTACGCGAGTGGAAAAAACACATTAAAAACGACTTCGAGGCCAATATCTTCAAAAACCATATAGAGATTAGATGGGTAAAGGCCGCCCTATACGAAGCCGGCGCATTATACTCTGCCATGAGCGGGAGCGGCGCATCGGTATTCGGTATATTTGATGCTAAGCCCGACCTGAGTGCTTTGGAAGCAAACAACGAGGTTTTCTACAACGTCTAACTACAACAACTCATTAGCCAGGTTGGCCAGCTCGCTGCGCTCGCCTTTTTGGAGGGTTATGTGCGCGTATAGCGGGTGCCCTTTGGCTTTGTCTATAAGGTAGGATAGACCGTTACTCTCGGCATCAAGGTAGGGGGTGTCAATCTGGTAGATGTCGCCGGTGAATACGAACTTGCTGTTCTCGCCGGCGCGGGAGATGATGGTCTTTACCTCGTGCGGGGTTAGGTTCTGCGCTTCGTCGACAATAAAGAAGATCTTGCTCAGGGTACGCCCGCGGATGAAGGCCAGCGGCGCTATAGAGATCTTCTCGTTGCTCACCAGTTCATCCAGTTTGGCTTGCATCTTGTCATCATCAGCAAACTGGTCCTTAATAAATTTCAGGTTATCCCATATGGGGGCCATGTAGGGGTCCACCTTTGATTTTATATCGCCGGGGAGGAAGCCAATGTCTTTGTTGCTTAGCGGTACTATAGGGCGGGTAACAAAGATCTGGCGGTAGTTCTTACGCTGCTCCAGCGCGCCGGCCAGGGCCAGCAGCGTTTTGCCCGTGCCCGCGTTGCCCTGTATGGTTACCAGTTTAATATCGGGGTTGAGCAGGGCGTGGATGGCAAAGGCCTGCTCGGGGTTTTTGGGGAAAATGTTAAATATGGGCTGCTCGGTTATGCGCTCCAACTGCTGCGCCTGACTGTTGTAGAAAGCCGCCGCGCTACTCTTCTTGCTATGCAGCATGTAAAAGTGGTTGCCGGTATGCCCCAGCGAAACCGCGTCTCCGGGCAGTACGTCCTGCTTGTTGAGTTGGGTAATGAGCTTGTCAGTAACGGCTATGCCGGTTTTGCCGCTGTACAGCTCCTCCACGTTCTTTACCTTGCCGGTCTCGTAGTCTTCGGCGTGCAGGTTGAGGGATTTGGCCTTTAGCCTGAGGCAAATGTCTTTTGATACCAGCACCACTTTCTTATCTGGGTACTCCTGCTGCAGGCCTAGCGCGGCGTTCAATATGCGGTGATCGGCTTTGTCTGAGCCGAAAATGGTTATGGCATCGTTAGTCAAATGCGCAGGATCAACCACCACTTTGAAGCTACCTTTGTTATGGCCGTTTAGGGGCTGCCATTGGTTGATGAGGTCCTTACGCGAGATCTCGTCTATCATGCGGATAAAGCTGCGGGCCTCAAAGTTGCGGGTATCGTTGCCGCTCTTCTTGTCGTCAAGTTCCTCCAGTACCTGTATGGGTATGGCCACGTCGTGTTCCTGGAAGTTCTCGAAAGCGCTGTGGTCATACAATATCACCGAGGTATCCAGCACAAATATCTTCTTCCTGCCGTTGGCCCTGCCTTTATCGTCCTTTTGCATAATTGCTAAGGTAGTGAGTTTGGTGGTTAGTTCATAGTGGTTCATGGTTGATAGTTCATGGTTCATAGCTATTAGTTCATGGATCATAGTTCATGGATCATAGTTCATGGTTCATAGCCGACCGGTTCATGGTTATTAGTTCATGGTTCATTGCCAACCAAGATAAAACTATGAACTATGAACCATCACCCATGAACTACGCAGTGTTGCAGAAAAATATAGCAACAATTGCAACAGTTGCAACATCAGTTTTATATAAAGCATTGATAAACAGCACCTTATCGAATCCGGATGCAACACTTTGCAACAGACTTATTCGTCAGGAAATTTATGTGTGGATTGGCGATAATGAATTGTATATCAGGTGTTTGAAAAACAGAAAATTTTAACTGGCAAGTGCAACAGAGAAATTGAACTGTTTGCCACCACATAGCCGGCTACTGACAAAACAGTGTCACCATTTTATAACAGGAAGCTTCGTACCTTGTATTATGCCGGTTGATAACAATATTTTTATTAAATAAGCTGAAGGCTTAAGCAGTTTTAGGACGAAGTTGATAAACTTCGACCAGTGGGGAATGATATATAATTACACCAAATGGTTTAAGTTATTATATTAGTACCCATAAACCTCCTTTGTTATGGGCTTGTCGTACGACGAAATAGTAAAAATTTACAAAACCTTAATCAGAGATAAAATCGTGAAAGTTCAATTAAGAATAATATTCGGGTTATTGCTGCTTTTAGCGGGTTATGCTACTTGGTCATACATAGTTGGCAGCCACAAAGGGAAGCATGTTAAATTACTTTATGGGCTATTTGAGGATAATATACCTAAAGGCTATCCTGACACAGTTTTTGTGTCGAAAACACGAATTGATACTGTTTATAAAGACAGGAGTCCTTTAAAAAAAGAGTATTACAACAATATCGACAAATTAGAAATGCTAAATCAATGAGATGTTAAAACGCCGTCCAATCCGTAAATATCCGCGTGTATTTGGTTTTCAGTTTTAACCGTAATAACGATAATGGTACTGGAATCAGCGTCTCTATTTATCTGTTGAGCCTTTAAGAGATAAGATTTATTATCTGATTGTATTCCCCGCGTAACATACATTGCTAACCCAGCTAATTGCAGGTTAACTGTAATTATTTTTGAGTCGAGTTTTATCAATATGGCCGTCCCAAATAGAGGAAGACGCTCATTATTTCCAAAATAAAAAGTTGTTAAATAGCCAGTGCTATCTCTTTTCTGCTCAGATTTAATTAAATAAAGCTTAGTTTGTAGTGTTTCTTGAATAATAATTTTCCCAATACTGACTTTAGTATCATTACCGTTTATATTCAAGTTAGTTACAACGTCGATGTTGTTAGTAATTTTCTTTTGTTGGGCGAAAGCTAAGGAGCTTACAGTAAGCAGAAGGAAAGTAGCGAAATATTTCATTTTGTGATTTTATTTAATGGTAATCTCCTTTTGGTGGTTTATCTGTATTAGCAATGCAGCCTAAAATATCCATGCTTGGCGTAAGTATGTCACTACGAACATTATAATTGCGACTTGTGTCTGGCTCTGTACCGTTTTATAGTTTCATATAAATTGCGGACTCACTTTCCGACCAATATTTTCCTAAAAATTCATTTGTCTTTGATTGTCTATTAACTGCAATCCAATTTTCAAATTCATTCTGGTCGCCAACAAAATACAGACTCCCTTTTGAGTTTGCGATCGGCTGCCAAATATGACTATCTTCTGAAAGTGGTCTTACGCCGATTACAAAAATTTTGTCGGCATTTAAAATCATCGTGGACCAATCTTGTTGGTAACTCGTAATTAGTCCTTCTGCTATTGCCAGCGGTTTATCTTTTGCATACAAACACATTGAGGGGTATAAGGCGGTGTTTCCTCGATAGGTTTTTGGGACATCAGCCGGGTTTAAGATTTGAATTGATCCTCCGTCGAATTTTATCCCAGTACCAAATGATATATTCCTCGTTGCATCTATACCCTCCAATTTAAAATTGCAAGATCCATGGATTTTCCAGATTTTCGCGGTTTGCTCATCGTTATTACCGAAATAGTCAATTTTGATGCCTTCATGAAAACCTGCTATTTCACATAAACAATCATAATTTAAACTTGATAAAATTGTGGCTGGAAGCAGCTCTCTTTTTTTTAATTCTTTGATTAAACTTTTATACAAATTATCATGGTATGAACTCAATCCAAATCGTGAGAAAAAGATCGCCATTTGTTGCATCAGTCCGGGAATTAAATGACCGGTTTGGTCAATCAATTGAGCCATTCCAGTTTCAAAATCGGTGTTAAATTTGTATTGTAATGTTGAATCAAAGCTTCCCCAAGAACTTGGATAAATTCTTTTAAGCGCAGAGTAGAGATCGCTACCAAGAGGAGGAGGGCATGGGTCGACTTGCCCCGAACCAAAGGATGCCCCTGCACCGAATAAAAATATAGTCATATTATTCCCAATTTCATCGCATCAAAATTCGAAGTAAAATGACATTGGTTACATCTTACAGCAACCATTGGAATAACCCGTCCTTCGACGATCATTTTGTATTGAGTATCAAATATTGGATAAACTATAATTTCGGACTCAATTGTCCATTGATTACCCGCACACATAGGGCACTTGCCAAATTTTAAATATTTATTTAAATGCAATTCGATTTTTTGCATTTGGTCGGATGATATCGGCATATATTATCTTTTTAAGAACTTCGTTACTTGTAAATATAGTCGTGGACAGTTTAACATGCAAAAAGGTTTTCACCATAGATCTATCATCTTTTTAGCTCTATTCTGACGCGAGTATCCCTCGCAGCCGCAAGCGTAAAAAGCGGAGGTAGGACTAAATATAATCTTGTCCGAGGTAGTTTAAATCTATTGGAAACATTTTTTTCCACTCCTGGAGATCGATAGATCCATATTGATCTATTAAATTAGCATAGCCGGTGCTCATTTTAACTTTATACAATTTAAACACTTCGCCGTCGATAGTATAATATAACTCCTGATAGTATAGATTGCCGGATATACGAATTACAATTAAAAGTTTTTCTCGAAGATCTGTCGGCTTATACTTTAATCCAGATTTTCCGGGAACCAATAACGCGTTCTCTATTTTGTCTACTGCTAAATACTCTAATAAGCGCCACCGGATAAATTTTTTGCCAGCATTGTCTTGGCTAATCACTTTTGCAAAATCACTATACTTTAAAACGTAGTAGCTAAAATTTTTTAAACTATAATGTTGTGGATTACTCCAATAAAAACCTACACCTCCGGACGGTCGAACTTCTGTACGTAAAAGCGCCAGCCCCTCACTTCCCTCCGTAGCAACCTTTGATTCGTTTATTTGAGCAGACAGTTTACTGTTTTGGTCACGAAGACTGGCAAATTCTTTTGATTGATTCTCAGTTTTGCTTAGATCGTCAAAATAGCTCTTAATGTCAATTAATGTAGAAACCGCCGCTATTAGAATAATAACGCTAAATAGTAATTTTGCCTCAGTTTTTGCTATTTCTGCCGATTTTCTTAATTCTTGTAGAAGTGGAATACTTGCGCATATGGCCACGAAAAGATTCAATATTACTTTAAGGACTAAAATTTTCATTCATAAATATAAAATTAATTAGCCGTTTTTTACTTTTCTTTGGCACCCCATTCTGGCGCGAGTATGCAGCGTCGGCCTGGGGGATGAGTACTCGTGCCCCAGGCGGTAAGTAAAAGATAAGACCTGGCAATTATATATAGTCACGAGTCCCCACCTCTTTATCCCGCGCTACATACTCGCGCCAGAAATAAGGGTTGGCCTGCACGATCCGTATCAATTTAAAAAAAGCCCCATTCTGACGCGAGTATGCAGCGCGGGCCTGCGGGCTGAGTACTCGTGCCCCACTTGTTAGGTAAACGCTAAGGCCTGCCAATTATTAAAAGTCACGAGTACCCATTCTGGCGCGAGTATGCAGCTCAGGCCTGGGGGCTGAGTAGTGCCCCAAGCGCTAAGTAGAAGATAAGACCTGTCAATTTATAAAGTCACGAGTACCCCACCTCTTTTTACCCGGCGCTGCATACTCGCGCCAGAAATAAGGGTAAGCTTGCACTTTGATTACTCGTGCATTACAGGGCGCTTAGTTTATGTCTTTTTTCTATATTTAAACTTATAATGAGTACCAAATACAAGTTCGGCAATCAGGAACAACTGTATTTTGTAACCTTCGCGGTTATAAACTGGATTGATCTGTTTGTCCGTAATGAATATAAGGATATCTTGTTGGATTCGTGGCGGCATTGTCAACAGAATAAGGGCCTCGAAATTTATGGCTGGTGTATAATGACGAGCCATGTACACATGATAATTGGCAGCCATGACGAAAAGTTGGAAGATATAATGCGTGATATGAAAAAACATACATCGGCGGCGTTAAAAAAGGCAATAAAAAGCCATCCGGCTGAAAGCAGGAGAGAGTGGATGTTATGCATGATGGAAAGAGCGGGGAGAAAGAATAGCCAAAACATCAATTTCCAGTTATGGCAACAAGTCAATCATCCCATAGAGTTGTTTGACCAAAAGATACTACATCAAAAATTGGATTA
>CBFGNU010000013.1:0-27687 GCA_965650195.1 uncultured Mucilaginibacter sp.
TAACGTTAACAGGTTTAAACGGTCCATCTGGGCGGTCGGATTTGCATACCATTGCCTCCCTGTTACGGCCACGGCTGTGTGGGTACAGGTAGTACTCTTTTTTACCGTTCTTTCTTTTTACTTCAACCAGATCCGGGGCGTACATAACGTCCCATTGGTTGTCAATAAAGTAGGTAAAAATAGGCCCCTCATCGCGCCATTTGGTCAGGTCTTCAACAGGAGCAGACCACGCCCTGATGTCTGGTCCGCAATAGCTGGTAAGCCTCAGATCATGTGATCCTATAATGTAAGCGCGGTATTTTCCCGGCTTATCAGGATCTTCAAAAACGCGGGGCTCGCCATCCGGAACGTGTTCCCACAACGGCAGGTAGGGGTTACCCGCTTTTGTGTGGATAAATCTTTCGGACACTTTTAATCTGGCAGCACCGGCAGCGCCGTTTTGAGCGTTTGTTTTTGTAACGCCAAGTATGCACGCAACTGCAACAAACAAAGCCGGTTGACTTCGTTTAAAAACGAAACGTAATATCTTCATAATTGGTTATAATTATTAATTGTAATTATAACAATAATTATATTAAGTCATACCCTTCAGATGCTATATGTGGCAAAATTTCGGCGTTATTTTTAAGAAAACGTTGTAGTAAACTACCGCCGCGCGCTGTTCCAAAAAATATAAAGCCTCAAATTACATTTAAAGACACTGACGGTATTAAACTATTGATTTTAAGGTAATTAACTTTTTGCCCCGAAACACTTTGGAACACTTTGAAACTACTTATAAGTCAGTAAAATTAGCTGTAAATTACCCGCAAGTCGCTGATAATAACCAGCTTGTGAGGTTTTTCGATTTTCGATTAAAAGTGGAACACTTTGGAACAGTAAAATTTGAATTTGGAACAGTCAGGCACATGGCATTTACATGTGCCCGAAAGATCCGGGTTTTTAGTTTGCTACCGGCGGGCCGAAACAAGATCAGCGTTAATTTTTAAACGACTTCCCTTTTTTATGTTGATGGCTAATGTTTTACCATTGTAATGCAATCGGCCCTTTTTTCCATTCTTTGAAAGTATTTCAGCACTCATCAATTTTCCGTTTTGCCACTTTATCGAAAGTTCAAATCCACCGCGGGCGCATATGCCGGATACGGTACCGCTTTGCCATTTGTCGGGCAGTGCAGGCAGTAAGTAAACATTTTCATCGTCAGATTGCAAAAGCATTTCTATTATTCCGGCTGCTCCACCAAAATTTCCATCTATCTGAAAAGGCGGATGAGCGTCCAATAAATTGGGATAAGTGCCACCGCCGCCTCCATAGTTAATGTTTTTGGCTCCGTCGGGTTCAACGTAGTTAAGCAGCTCTCTAAACATTTTATAAGCATGATTGCCATCGTTAAGCCTGGCCCAAAGATTAATGCGCCAGCCTTTAGACCATCCCGTGGTATTGTCGCCCCGTATCTCCAGTGTTTTTTTAGCTGCCGCGGCAAGTTGCGGAGTTTCCGCCGGCGTTATCTGGTGGCCGGGATACAAGCCATATAAGTGACTTTGGTGCCGGTGCTGTGGATCGGGATCTTTCCAGTCGTGATACCATTCCTGCAGGTTGCCATTTTTTCCTACCTGGTAAGGATATAGTTTATCAAGCGCATTTTTTACACTGTCTCTGAATGTTACATCGATATTGAGATCTTCGGCGGCCTTTATGGTTTGTTTAAAACATTCCCTTATCATGGCCAGATCAGCAGTAGAGCCATAAAGCGTAGCACCTTTATAGCCGTCGGGTGTTAAATAAACGTTTTCCGGGGATGTTGATGGCGATGTTACCAGGTAACCTTGTTTATCTTTCACCAGCCAGTCCAGGCAAAATAGGGCGGCGCCTTTCATCAACGGGTAAGCATGGTTTTTTAAGAAAGTTTTGTCGCCTGTATACAAATAATGGTCCCAAAGATGGGTAACGGCCCAGGTGCCGCTCATGTTCCAGTTGGCCCACACCGGATCGCCTTTTCCAAACTCACCCACCGGGTTACTCATGGCCCAAATATCAGAGTTATGCGCCGCTGCCCAGCCGCGGTTAATTCCGTAAAAATTTTTAGCTGTATTCTTCCCGGTTTTTGCCAGGTTACCTATAAATGTGAGAAAAGGCATGTGCATTTCCGGCAAATTGGCCGATTCTGCCATCCAGTAATTCTCTTCTGCATTAATGTTCATGGTATAGTTAGAACTCCACGGTGGGCGGATATAAGGGTTCCATATCCCCTGCAAATTGGCCGGGACACCTGCCACCCTCGAACTCGAGATCAATAAATATCGCCCATATTGAAAATACAGCACTTCGAGGTTTTTATCATCCGCCCCTTTACCATAACTTTTCAGCCGCTCATCCGTCGGCAAATTAGATACGGCGTTTTGATCAAGACTAAGATTTACCCGCTTAAAAAATGATTGATAATCTTTCAGATGTCTTTCCTTCAGCACGGAATAAGTTATTTTAAAAGCATCGTCCAGTTGTTTTTTGGCTAAGGCTTTATTGTTCAGGCCATTTTTTGCCGGGTCCTTATCAAAGCCGTTAAAACTGGTTGCGGTTGAAACAAATAGCACCACTTCATCCGCATTGCTTACATCAAGTGTGCTGTCAGACAGGGTAACCTGCCCGCCCTTATTTAGTGCTTTAAAATAAGTCGAAAACCTGGTTCCACGGTTTTCATCAAATTTAACCGGCTGCGCCTCACGCCAATAATCCGGGGCAACGTGGTAGGGTGCGTAGCCGTTAACCTGCAGCGTATTGTTTACTGCGGATGAAGAATACTTTAACAAACTTTTAAATGACACCCTGAAGTTTAAAGCACCTTTTTTGTTGGCCGATAACCTGATCACCATGGCCTTATCAGGATGTGATACAAAGTATTCGCGGGTGTAATGAACATTATTCAGATCATAATTAACCGTTGCTGTGGCTTTACTGATGTCCAATTCGCGGCGATAGTTTTGATAATCGCCCTGTTGCTTAAACGTAATGGTCATGGTACCCAAAGGCGCGTATGATTCGGAAAACTTGCCCTGGATATTTTTATTTAACTTATCCGCCAGGCGGTAATCCTCCTTACTTAACGCTTCACGAATTTCGGGGATATGCTTGTATGCTTCAGGGTTTATATTGGCATCAACCGGCTCTCCCGACCATAGCGTTGCATCATTAAGATATACCTGATCGGCCAATACGCCGCCAAAAACAGTTGCGCCTGTTTTGCCATTGCCCAATACCAAAGCTTCTTCAAAATGGGTAGCGGGCTTGTTATACCATAAAACATTTGGCTTTTGTGCAAATGCCTGGCTACATGTAAACACGAGAAGTAATATTAATGCGCAAGAACTTAATGTCGCAATTGCATGTCTTTCCGGTTCGTGATTCATATGTGTGAGATTATCAAAAAGCTAATGTAAATTATTGACAATATTATACCTTAATTATACTCTATTCAAATACTGTTTTCGTCTTTAATGCCTTTTAACAACGCGAAAATGGCCATACCGTGCCCATGCCCAAGGTCAAATTCCTCTTTTAGCCAGTTGGTTACATCGCCGGCTTTTGCCGTTAGCTCCCCATTTTTTGTAAAGCCTTTTTGCTCGGCTAAAGTTCTGAAATCGCCAGCGTCTTTACCGGTTTTCTCTTTGATGGTTTTTAAATATCCTTGAAACGACATAATATAATTGGAGTTGATGTGTCAAATTTAATTATGTTGACCGTTATATACGCTACCGTTTCCGGACTTTTTATGGTGGTGCTAAGACAGGGCGTGTAAATAGTAGCAAATGAATTTGCCATAGAAGACCGGCTTATGTTATTCGATCTTAGTTAACCCCTCCGCCGTCTTCTTCAACATCGCGTGCAACAGATCTATCTTTATAGGCTTACCCAAAAAGCCATTCATTCCGGCATCAAGGCATTCCTGCTGCTGTTCGGCAATCACGTTAGCCGTCATAGCTACAATGTGCGGCTGAAAAGCGTTGTTTTTACGTATTTGGCGACAGGCGGTCAGGCCATCCATTTCAGGCATTTCAATGTCCATCAGCACCAGGTCGTAAGGTTGCTGGTTAAGTAACTCAATCACTTCGAGACCGTTTTGGGCTAGCACCGGCGAATAACCAAAACGATCAAGGATCTTTAAAATAAGCAGCTGGTTTATCTTATTATCTTCTGCCACAATAATATTTAAGGGATGCGCGGTAGCAAATTCTTTATTTAACAGGCTATTTGTTTTTGGTGCGGCGGCAGTGCGCAAACTAAGCGCCGATAACAAAGTATGAGCCAATGCCTGTTGCTTAACAGGTTTGGTTAATACTGCCGAAAATTTTTGCTTTGCACTTCTTTCAAATTCTGCACCGGCTTTTACCATTAACACCACCGGTACGGCTGCATCGGCGGCTTTAGCAGCTGTAAAAAGCAGTTCTTCGCCGGATTCGGGCAGGCCGGCGTCAGTTATAATAATGTTAAAACGCTGGCCAATGTTTACCAGATCGATGGCTGCCCACGCATTGTTTACACCCGTAACGGTTACTTCCCACGCCCTTAGTTTTGCGCACAGCAATTGCAGCGCAGTATCGTTATCGTCAACTACCAGTATATGTAAGCCTTGCAATTGAACCGTATCCTGGTGATCGTCAACCTGCTGCGCATCGCGGGCAATTGCGCAATTAATTGTGAAACTAAAAGTGGTGCCTATTTGCGGTTGACTTTTAACTGAGATATCACCACCCATAAGGTTTACTATCTGCTTACATATCATCAAACCCAGGCCAGATCCGCCGTACTTGCGCGCCGTTGAAGCATCCGCCTGTGTATAAGGGTCAAATAAATGGGGCAGCTTATCAGCCGATACACCTATGCCGGTATCGCTTACTTCAAACCCAAGCTCAATTTTATCGCCATGGGCTGCTTTAAGTTCTACATTTATAAATATTTCGCCCTGATGCGTAAATTTTGCGGCGTTACCTATTAAATTGATAAGCACCTGGCGTAAACGCATGCTGTCGCCCAGTAAATATTCAGGCAATTGCTCATCAATTTTATAAAGTAATTCAACATTGCTGTTGGCCAGTTTTACAGAAAATATGGCCAACAGATCTTCCACACAATTACGCAAGGAGAACTCATGACTGTCAAGCACCATCTTACCCGATTCAATTTTCGAAATGTCGAGCACATCATCAATTACGCTTAATAAAGCCTCGCCACTCTGTATAATAGCCTGGGCATACTCCTTTTGCTCGTCGTCCAGGTCGGTTTCTTTAAGCAGGGCGGCCATACCTAATACGCCGTTCATAGGCGTACGGATCTCATGGCTCATGGTGGCTAAAAAAACGCTTTTAGCCTCGTTGGCGTTCTTATGCCTGAAAGCGTCTAATTGTTTGCGGTATATAACTATCAGAAAACAAATAACGATGGTGAATGAGCACATCATGGCCACAATCACCATTACATCAATATTTTCTTTTACCTCGTTCATAAATAATTGCCCAGAAAATTAACAGGTACATAATCAGCACAAAAGTACCATGCATATCCCATATTAAAATTTTAATACCTATGCTTACACTTTTGCTTACGATGTTTGAAAAGATAAACTGAAACAGTGAACTGCAAAAATAGATCATAAAGCCTGCTGCCACCAACCTACCCGACCTGGTTATCAATTCGCGATTCTTAAAACTGCTTTGCGTAGCCAGGTAAGCGCTTGTAAACAGTATAATAATTATTGCCCCCAGCGGCCTTGTAAAAGTATTAAACGTATAAATGCTCTGGATGAAACAGGAATTTATTACACAGATAACAGGGAATATTACCATTACCGCCTTTATCCACTTGCTAATATCGCCCTTGTCAAAAGCGTATAGATAATACAGCATTACCGTAACCAGCTCAACAATGGTATATAAATGCAGCCCGGGCAGATTATTTATACCATACCCGGCCAGTGCACTGCCAATCACATTAAAAATAAATGAAGCAGATAAAAAAAACAGAATTGTACGCAGGGGTTTATTTAGCCGCTTATAAAAAATAAAGCCCGCTACAACAGGGATCAGGTTAGCCGCAGGTACAAAATATCCCAAATAAAACGAAGAAAAAGGGTCCATTTTTAGTTCGACGTTTAATCTCCTGTATAAAGCGGACTGCTTGTATCGCAGCAATCAGGACAAGGTTTAGAATAGTCGTACACATTTGATCCGCCACCCACATTATTGTCTGCTGTATATCCGGGCGCATAAAGCACATCTTCGCCAAATGGCTTGGTGTCGCTTATTCTTACCAATACCATTACAAACTTAACTTCGTTTTTTACGGTCTCGGTAAACTCATTGTTAAGTGTAAAGTAGGCACGCATACCTGCAATGCTATCATCAGCCTCGCATTGTTTGGCCATATCTATTATATCCGTTCTGGAGAGATATACAGCTTTGGGGATCCTCCGGACATCTTCAGCAGCGGTATTTTTTTTCATGAAATTCCGCCAGTGTGTAGTTCTTTCTATGGCGGTTTGTACCGGGATAATTACTCTTGTAGGCTCGGTTAATTGGTTTTTTGATTCCATTTTTAGGTTTTTTAATTGTGATAGTGTTACAACGGCCGGTTGTATTTGCCTTTGTAATAATAGTGGAATTTAGTTAAAAAAATAATGCGTTTAGTTATGCATTTTAAAATGCGACTTCTTAGGGACGGAATAATTTACTATTATGCAGATCTAAACAAATGAGATGGAATTTCGCGAGATAGCAGATACGGGAATAATAGAAATAATTGCAGCGGGTATAGTGATCAATACTGTAGACGACGGAACAGACCTGGTAGGAAACGCCTATTACCAGGGCTATGAAAAACTAATTATTTGCAAGGATAACATCACTCCTGATTTCTTCGACCTAAAAACCAAACTGGCCGGCGAAATACTCCAGAAGTTTTCTAACTACCGGGTTAGGCTGGTTGTTTTGGGTGATTTTAGTAAAGTTGAAAGCAAAAGCCTGCAAGACTTTATCCGCGAGAGTAATAAGGGGAAACTTGTTAATTTTCTGGTGTCGAAAGAGGAAGCGGTGGGGCGGTTATCTGTTTAATATTCCGTGCTGGCCAAAACCAAAACACCCCGCAGCTTTCCAACTGCGGGGTGTTTTGGTTATATAAATATTCTTTCTGCTACTTCTTCACCGTATAAACATTAGCCGCCCCAGGCGTAGGCCCGGCACTTGCTACCTGTGTACCCGCATCATGCGCTTTAGTTAATGCCGCTGCAAGCGTAACACCACTGCCCGATACCTGCACACCTGCCGCCTGCGCGTTTTTAAGCGGCGCAGTTAAAGTAATTGAATTACCGGGCGCTGCAGGCGCGTTAGCCGCCGGCGGTGGACCGCCAAAGCCACGGCGTGCCGCCGTAACGGTGGCAATTACAACAGTTTCTGTACCGGCACCACTACCAATAGTTATGGTTTGCCCAACCGCAAAGCCCGCCACGCTGCCAACCGGTATAACGGTTTCGCCGGCATTGATTGCTGCATTGGTTGTGGTAGCGCCTGTTGTGCCAACGTTGCTTATCACAATATTCTCGGCATTAGCGCCGGAGCCAATAATAAGCTTCTGACCCGCTGAAAGATTAGCCACGCTTGCCACTTTAATATTATTGGAACCTGCCGCTACAAGTGCTACAATGTTCACTGTATTTTGCACGTTAAAATCACTGCAATTACTGTCGCTGTCATAACCGTCGGGGTAACGACCTACACTGCGGTTGGTAAGGTCGGTAGCTGATGCTCTTTGCGGTTGGGGCCGCGCGGTTGCCCAAGGTAATGCAACAATGCATCCTCCCTGACCTTGTTCTCCTTCTAACGTAGCTATCTCTGTGCTGGCTATAGTACCGTTAGCGCTCGAGTTACCCTGCTGCGATCCGTATACCATGCCATCTACCAGCACTTTCCCGGTGGCATCCATCAGCGCTATTGAGCCTGCGTTGGCCGAAAGCGGAATACCGAACCATTGGTTAGGCTGACCCTGATAACCAAAGGATGCATCGCCGGCGTGGTGTACCGGCGCGCCTTCCTGATGTGTGCTGGTCAGGTTGTTATTTAATGTAATGCCACTGCCCAATGCCTGTACCAGATCAGCGCTTTTATGCGCGAAACGTGTGGCCGGCGTAAAGCTGATGCCCGCACCCTGCCCAAATACATCAACGTCCAACATATGATCACGCTTTAATGGCGCTTCCAACTCTATCTCGCCACCCGCTCCCGGAGCGGCTCCACGGGCTGGAGCAGTATATGTGCTGATAATTCTTTTTACCTTAACTTTTTCAAGGCGGGCTCCTGTGTTAATGGATAATATGTCACCTACTATAATGTTAGCGTTGTCGGTCACTTTAATAACAGTTTCTCCCGCTTTGGCTGCTACCGCAAGATTGGCCTGTGTGCCTGCTTTTCCAACTGCGGTAACCGTCGCTATCTCATAATTACCTCCCATATCAATACCTATTTTCTCGCCCACTACAAAACCCGCCGCGCTGGTAACCGGTATATTGGTTGACCCGGCCGGAATGGTTAACCTTGACGATGTAGAAACGGGGATATATACGGTAGTGGCAGGCGCTGCCGCAGTACCTAATTTAGTTATCCTGCGTGTTTCGCCGTCTACATCCAATATTTGTCCTTCGGCTAAACCATCTATACTTTGAACATGGATAACCCCATCGCCTGCCTTGGCAGGTGCCACAAGGCCCGATGTTGAAAGCCCCAGCACATAAAAACCTTTAGCGGCAATTTTTGTACCTGCCGGGATGGTGCCCAGTTTAATAGTACCCCATTCGCTGCGGGTATTCATTATGGTCCACTTAGAAATATCTACAGCTGATGACCCCGGATTGTAAAGTTCAACAAACTGATTAGTAAGGTTGTTGCCGGTACCAAAACGCACCTCGTTTATTTTTACAGGTAAAACGTTGCGTACCCGTTGTGTACTTATATCTGATTGAACCACCGCCTTGTTAGCGCCTTTCCACTCGGCCTTGGCGGTTAAAAATCCGCCTTCGGTATTGGCGGGCGCGGTTACTTTGAAGGTAACGCTGACCGAAGCTCCTGCCGGAATAGGGTAAGTAAATGATTTTGATGCGGCTGTACCTCCGTCAACTGCGGCTGTCCAGCCATTGCGTGGCAATATGCTTAGCTTAACGCCATTGGCCGTTGCGCCGGTAGTATTGGTAAACTTTACAGTCACATCCTGCGATGCTTTAGGTGTAAAAGTTTTAATGCGCGAAACACTTAACCTTTCAACATCATATTTAGCAGCTACTATATTGGCCTGCACAGCATCGGTAGTGGCAAAAGTAGGATAGCCAACTGTCATTACCCCCTCGTAAAATGTGCCTGATGAACCTGCGCCGTTATCGCCTCCGTTACCTAATAATACGCCGCCTTTTCTGTGCATTGGGTAATAAGCGCTGCTGCCCGGTGTGCCGGGGCGAACGCCATCATAATAAGTTGTTAACTTGCCTTCCTGCGCGTTGCCGCCGCGTAGGTCCCACTTGTTACCGCCGCCGCCGTCAGTAAAGGCGCTTACAAACCGCCACGAATCAATGCTGGGTACGTCATTCTTTTTTGCGTTAAAGCCTGAGAATAAACCAGCCTCCATATCAACCATTATCCAGGGACCGGCGCCATTACCACTTCCCCATGCGGTTGATGTGCCATAATAAGTGGTTTCCATAGTACCCGTGCCTACAGCCCGGCTGTTTGTTGATGAGTTGCCATAATCAAAACAGCAGCCGCTGTCAAAATGCTTACCGTTAATCACGTAGTAAATACCTTCGGGCTCATCATTTATAGCAAGGTCGCGGGCGTTGTTGTTACGTAAACCCATCCCCGGCATTATAAAAACACCATAAGCCTTATGCCCGCTGATGGTTACCGGCGCCATGTCGGCTATTGGTAAAGCATCATAGGCGCCTTTTTCAGGTCCTTTAAACGTGCCCGGAGGGGCCTCGGTAAGATGATTTTTTTTGCCGGACTGATCATATACCGTTGTGATACGGCAAAGCGAACCGGCGCAAAAAGCGTCCTGGGCGGCAGCGTTGGCGTATCCGCCGGCATCGTCTTCGCTAGGTTTAACCACGCCTATATCTAATATCTGTTTGTCGCTTTCGCGCATAACCCGATAAAGCGGGCCGTTGTAGCTTTTGTATAAGGCACGTGTAGTGCTATGCGCAGTAACGCAGGGTGTGCCCCCTTTAGCATAAATATCACAAGTTCCTTCGGGCCGCTGCGGTATGGCATCTTTTGGCCCGGTCATGGCCATTATTAGTAATCCAACGGGTAATGTTAACGCACATGCGGAAAGCGCTATCAAACGATTCTTCTTCATTGTTATTGGCTGTTTATTAGGAGTCTTTTTGGTTTATAGTCTGTAAAACAAATATAAATCTTTACATGTGTTTTTAACACTTAAAAAAAGCCACAGGCATTAGCATTTGAGCCTGATTTTAATTGCTGAAACAATGGTATTTATACTCAATATCAGTATTTTAAACTAACTTATTTATTAGACAGCAGGGCGGCCCATTAATCGTAGCATTTTAGTTACGAAAACGGATAGTTCTTGATAACTAAGGCCGTAAATTTTTATATTTGGGAATAAACTTAATGATATGGCCAGTTATAACCTTAATGTCAACGGCAAGACCATGACCGTTGAAGCTGATCCGGATACCCCAATGTTATGGGTATTGCGTGATCATTTAAACTTAGTAGGCACTAAGTTTGGTTGCGGTATTGCACAATGCGGCGCCTGTACCATTCATGTTAATGGAACTGCAACACGCTCATGCCAGTTACAGGTGGCATCGGTGGGCAAAAATAAGATAACCACTATAGAGGGACTTAGTCCGGACGGGAACCATCCTTTACAAAAAGCATGGGAAGAAATTGATGTTGCACAGTGCGGTTATTGCCAGGCCGGCCAAATAATGGCAGCGGCTTCGTTATTAAAAACAAAACCAAAACCAACCGATGCGGATATTGACGCGGCTATGAATAATATATGCCGTTGTGGCACACATTACCGCATCCGAAAAGCCATCCATTTGGCTGCTGAGAAAGGAGGAGTAGCGAAATGATAGATCAATCAACATCAAGACGGAACTTTTTAAAGATCACGTCAATAGCCGGTGGCGGTATGCTGGTTGGCTTTAATATGATAGCCGATTCGGCTTTGGGCAATGCTGCTGATGCAGTTTTCGCGCCGAATGCCTATGTTTCTATCAGTTCAAAGGGTGTGGTAACGTTGATGTCGCCTAACCCGGAGATAGGGCAGGGCGTTAAAACCGCGCTACCTATGATCCTTGCAGAAGAGCTTGAAGTTAAATGGGATGATGTGGAAGTTGAAATGGCTCCGCTTGACCAAAAGAAATACGGCTCGCAAATTGCTGGTGGCAGTGGCGCGGTGAGAACCCGGTATATGCCTATTCGCACCGCCGGAGCTACAGCGAAAACAATGCTGGTTACGGCAGCCGCTCAACAATGGGGCGTACCTGCTGAAGAGTGTTACGCAGAGAATGCTACGGTAATTCATAAACCAAGCAAGCGTAAATTATCTTATGGCGATTTGGCCGCTAAAGCTGCTTTATTGCCGGTGCCAACTGATGTTAAATTAAAAGATCCGAAGGATTTCAAGATCATTGGTACACGTGTAGCAAATATAGATAACCATAAAATTGTAACCGGTCAGCCCTTATACGGTATTGATACCCGCCGTGAGGGGATGCTGTTTGCAGCTGTGGCCCGCCCGCCTGCATTTGGTAAAGCGTTAAAATCTTTTGATGATACCGAAGCGCGTAAGGTTACCGGCGTAAAAAATGTGGTAAAAGCAGGTAACGTGGTTGCTGTATTAGCTACTTCTACATGGGCAGCTAAAAAGGGCAAGCTGGCACTTAAGGTGGAGTGGGAAGATAAAAGCAAGTTAGAAAGCACTACTGAGCATAACGCGGCATTTGCGGAATTGTTAAGCAAAACGCCTGAACGCGCCGCGCGTAACGACGGGGATGTAGAAGCTGCCTTAAAAGACAGCAGCAATAAAATTATTGAAGCGGTTTATGAAACGCCGGCATTGTCACATGCTAATATGGAGCCGCTTAACTTTTTTGCGGATGTAAAAGGCGATAAAGCAGAGTTATATGGCCCAACACAAGTACCAGGCAGCTTGCGTACAGAAGTTGCACGTGCATTAGGTATTCCCGAAGCCAATGTTACTTTGGCAATGCCGAGGCAGGGCGGAGGTTTCGGCAGAAAGTTAAAACCTGATAACGGTGTTGAGGCAGCACTGATATCGCAAGCAGCTAAAGTGCCTGTACAAATGCTTTGGATGCGTGAGGATGATATGCAGGGAGACTTTTACCGCCCGGCATCGATGTTTAAATACCGTGCTGCCATTGGCCCGAATAATGAAATTGCTGCATGGCATTTAAATGCAGCTGTGTTAAGCGGTGGCGGAGCGGCAGCTGCTAATGCGTTTCCGGCAGCCAGCATCAATAATTTTAGAGTAGATAATCAAAATTTGCCTACCAATATACAAACCGGCGCATGGCGTGCACCAACAGCCAACTCTGTAGCTTTTGCTGATGAAAGTTTTATAGATGAGCTGGCCCATCAGATGAAGAAAGATCCGGTAGCGCTACGCCTGGAACTTATAGAGAAGGGAAAAGCCCAACCTGTAGGGCGTGCGCTAAGTTATGATCCGGTTAAATACAAGAGTGTTATTGATCTTGTGGTGCAAATGAGCGGTTGGGGCAAAACCAAAAAACCTAATGTTTTTCAAGGCTTTGCTTCGCATTACTCGTTTTCTACCTACGCTGCACATGTTGCCGAAGTAACCAAAATGCCCAATGGCCAACTGCGCGTAACAAAAGTTTACAGTGCTATTAACTGCGGTCGTGTAGTTAACCAAAGCGGTGCCGAAAACCAGGTAGAAGGTGCAATTGTTGATGGTTTAAGTCACGCGTTATTTAGCAAGGTTACTTTTGATAAAGGAGCTGTAGAACAAACCAACTTCCACACCTACCGCTTTATGCGCATGAAGGATGCGCCTATAGAGGTGATAGTGAAGTTTGTACCGTCAGAAGATCCACCAACAGGTTTAGGCGAGCCCGGCTTACCGCCGATAGCACCTGCTGTAGGTAATGCTATTTTTGCCGCAACGGGTAAACGGTATCGTAAGCTGCCTTTTGAATTAGGATAAGATCATAGAATATACCAACAGGAAAATAGCGATGGGGTTTAAAACCATCGCTATTTTTGTTTATACGCAATATTCCCCGGTAAAAATATTTGCCGGGCATTTTAAATTGACTAATCTTTTAGTTAATTTCGACTATTACCAATTGCAACCTTATTAAGGCTGTTGCCTTTTTAGCCATATCGTCCAATTATGAAGTTAACAGTATTTAAGATCTGGATTTTAACTGTCATTATTGGCTTTGGCTTTTATAAAGTTGATGCTCAGCAACTTCCCGTCACTAAGTTGAAAAGTTACGCAACTGCCCTAACCAACATCCGCGAGCTAAAGCCTGTTGAAAAACTGTACCTGCAAACAGATAAACCATACTATAGCGTTGGCGATACGCTGCGCTTTAAAGGGTATCTATTGAATGCCGATTACCTTACACCATCCCTTCGCACAGGTTTGCTTTATGTTGAGCTAGACAACGAACAGGGCAAAAGCGCCAAGCGTATAATGGTGCCTGTAATAAGCGGTATGGCATGGGGCGACATGACTCTGGACAGCGCCGAGGTGCCTGATGGCAATTATACATTACGTGCCTATACCAACTGGATGCGCAACTTTGGCGAAGATTATATTTTTAGAAAAACCATCACGGTATCGAAAAGCGCCGATAACCCTTTACTGGTTAAAGCGAATTTTAAACAGGTTGGTAATAAAGTGGAAGGAGAATTATTATTCAGCCTGCTTGATGGCAGGATACAGGCTTTTAGGGATGTGGAACTAAAAGTTATGAATGGTAAACGTAACCTGTCGAAGGACAAAGTGATAACAAGCGCTGATGGTTCTGTTAAAGTAAACTTTACCCTGCCCGAAGGAGAAAAGGCGTTAAGCATTCAGGCCACAACGACAGGAAGTGGATTGTTGAATATCCCTGTGCTTATCAACCGTAAAGAAAATACGGATGTGCAGTTTATGCCCGAAGGTGGGCAGTTGGTAGCGGGCTTGCCTGTTAAGATTGGGTTTAAAGCAGTTGGCGAAGACGGCAAAAGTGTTTTTGTATCAGGTAAAGTGGTTGATAATAAAGGTAAGCAAGTAGCCGTGTTTACTTCCGCCCATGCAGGCATGGGCAGTTTTGAGTTTACGCCTGAGGCAGGCGAGGTTTATTCGGCAAAGGTGGACGGCATTGTTAAAACCTACGCTTTGCCAGATGTTAAGTTAAGCGGTACCGCTTTAGCGGTTAAACAAACAAAGGATTCAGTACAGGTAGTCGTATCCGCTACGTCGGATGCAAGGGGAATTTACAGTTTAGTAGCCCAGGCAAATGGCATAGTTTGTTTTGCCAAAACGATGGATGTTGATAAAAGCACAAAAATCTCCGTCGACAAGAAACTCTTTCCTACAGGAATAGCTCGCTTTACACTGTTTAACAATTATCAGCCGCTTAATGAGCGGATCGTTTTTATTGATAATCATGATAACTTAAATATCAACGTTAATACAAATAAGGCGACTTACACCACAAGAGATAGCATAGCGCTGAATATCACAGTAAAAGACAAGGACGGCAACCCGGTACAGGGCAATTTCTCTTTAGCTGTAACCGACAACAGCCAAATTAAATTGGATAGTTTAGGTAACAATATTCTGAATAATCTGTTGCTTACGTCTGATCTGAAAGGCGACATAGAGGGACCCGGTTACTATTTTACTCCGGGAAAAGAAGACGGTATTGACAACTTACTGCTCACGCAGGGCTGGGTGGGGTACAACTGGCAGGAGGTTTTTTATCCTAAACTGCCTTATGCCTACAAACCTGAAAAAGAGTTTGTTGTAACCGGAAAAGTTACAACAGCTTTTGGCAGCCCGATAGAAAAATCAAACGTAGTATTGGTGGCTAACCACCCGCTTATTTTTAAGGATACACTAACAGACAATACAGGGCGCTTTATTTTTAAAGGCTTGTTTCCTGTTGATACGGCCATATTCAAATTACAGGCGCGGAACAAGAAGGGAAAGGAGATGAACGTGAAGATTGAAATGGAAGAGTTTAAACCGCCGGCGTTTAACCCCAACCCATTAACCAATCCCTGGTACCTCAATACCGATAGTATTTTAATCAACAACTCAAAAGCCAGAATAGCTGAAGAAAGGGCGTTGTCTAGTTACAGAGGCGAAGGAAACGTGCTTAAAGAGGCGAACATTAAAGCAAAAAAAATAATACCTGGCTCAAAAAATCTGAACGGGGCAGGTGAGGCCGACCTGATAATTGATGAAGAAGAACTTAAAAAAGCCGACAAGATGACCTTGGAGGAGCTGTTACTAAAAAAAGTAAAGGGGTTTACCGTTTGGTGGCCGGCTAAATACCAGCCAAAAGCATATTATATCAATGGTAAAAGGTTGTTTTTAATAATAGACGGATACAATCTTAACAGTTTTTATACGGGCAAGACGGAAAGAGAGCGATACTTATATATGAAGACTTACATGGATTATTTTACAGCTGAAGACATTACAGGAATAGAATTGATGTTTAACGTGAAGTATGCCGTAGACTATATTGTTGCCTATGTTGCTTCGGGCGAGGATATTAGGGCAGAACCGAATCCTTTATTGCCTTATACTTATTTAGAAGTTACCACCCGCGCTAAAAAAGGCCCGTTTATGCAGGTAACGCCCGGTACTTATTTGTACAAAACGTTTCCATTTTCTGTGGCAAAACAATTTTACAGCCCTAAATACACACTTAAAAACAAAAGCATTGCGGCAGGAACAGATCTGCGTTCAACTATTTTTTGGGATGCAAATGTTACTACGGATAAAGATGGCAAGGCTGTGGTTTCTTTTTACAGCGCCGATAAAGCGGCTAATTATACCGTGCTTTTAGAGGGCACCGATATGGCTGGTCAATTGGGATATAAAAAACATATCATTACTGTTTCCCATTGACGGAATAGCCTTGACCTGATGTAGAAACAAAAAAGGTATGTTATTAGCTTGCGCTAAAACATACCTTTATACATGGTTGCACAAACGTGCATCAAGTCATTAATCCTTTTTTATTTTTCTGTAAGATGGCGCGGGTTTCGGTTTTTTGCTGAATAACCCCCCAACCAATCCCTTAGCCTTATCCCAAATGCCGGTAACGGTATCAGTTGAAACATAATTAGCTGCTTTTTGCGATGCAATACCCACCAAAGCCTTCATTAAAAAGCCTGAGCCGCGAAATAGTGTTTTATTTAATGTAAGCGGTATAATAAAACGGGATATAAAGCCTACCCAATCTTGCTTGGGCTCGTCTTTATCGTCAGATTTTGAAGAGCTCGTTATTAAGCCATAAACCGTAGATAAAATAGCACCCGGGCTGCTGAAATGTTGTTTCAACGTTATCTCTTTCTCTAATTTTGCCTGTTGCAGCCTGAATATCTCAGTCCTCAGATCACTTCTGTTTCTTATCAGCGTATTCATAGCTTAATCATTAAATATTTTGCGGATCATCTTGTCGGCAATTGAAGTTTTGATGGCTTTGCTGCTTAACAAAAGTATCAGCACCAAAACAAAATATAATCCGGCAACGCAGCCAAATCCCGCCCAGAAAGATTGAAGCACGTCTGACAAGTAAAAGCCTAACGCCATACTTGCAAACAGGATTAAAAATACGGCTAAGAGCGCAAGTACAGTACCCACTATTGCAGATGCTATTACACCGGAGCTGCCGTCAATTGCCTTGTATTTGGCAATTTTTATCTGTAGCTCAATGTATTCTTTTATCTGATCAATAAGAGATTGAGGTTGCGGATCTTTTTGGTCTTCCATAATATTATGTTAGCCGGTGTATAACCAGGCTTTTGGGATTATAAAGCCCACCGGGCTTGCATTTAAACCTCAGGTATTTTTATGCGTGTTCCAGATCGTCCTGGTATTCTTCTTCCGCACCTTTAATCTTAGTTTTGATGTTGTCAACTATCTTGTCTTTAAAGCCTACCAGGTTATCAATTTCGGCAGCGGCGGTTTCTTTGATAGAGTCGCCAAGGTTTTTTAATGATTCGGCCAGTTTATCGCGGGTTTCATCGCCTTTGCTGGGGGCAAACAATATTCCAAGGGCAGCACCTGCCGCCAAGCCGGCAAGCAGCGCAACAACTACTTTTGTGTTATCTTTCATAATAATGGTTTTTTAAGTTGAACTTTCTATTTATAACGACTAAATATCTTGCCAAATATATAAGCCGGTAGATTTTATTTGAATTTAAACAAAAATCGCCTTTTTTTATATTAAAAAGATCAAATTATTGTTCAGAAAACTGTCCATGTGTCAGGTCAGACTTCTTCGTGTACAGATTGGATCCGCTCCAGCCTGTCGGCAGCAAGGCGGTTAGTTTCGTATATCTCAATCAACAATAAAAAGTACGAAAACAAAAGCGGACCAAAAACCAAACCTAATATACCAAATAGCGGTAAGCCAATAAATACGCCTATTACGGTTATAATGGGGTGAGTATTGGATACACGTTTGTTGATGATCATCCGTAATACATTATCAATATTGCCTATAAAAAGGACGCCGTATAACAATAATATCAGCCCTTTTAAGGGGTGCCCCTGGGCGTATAAAATAGCCGCGGCCGGTATGGTTAGGGTAGGCGCACCAACAACAGGTAAAAACGAAATAAAAGCGCCTATAACGCCCCAAAAAAGAGGATCGGGGATACCTGCCAGCCAAAAGCCATTAGCCAGTAAAGCGCCCTGCACTACGGCTATAAGGCCCTGGCCCAATACGTTTGAATAGGTAGAATTGCGCAGCTCCTCGGCAAATTTTAAGGCATATTGCTCGCGGAACGGGGCATATTTTAATAAGCCCGCCTCAAATTGTTTTATCTGTACAAACATAAAGTACATCAAAAAATAACAAACCAGCAGCATTAACACAATATTAACCACACTGCCAATGAGAGATGGAAAAAGCTCGGTTGCCGTTGTGCCTAATTTTTGAATACTTTCTTCGGCAAAATGAGGTTTGCCAATTGTTTTGCCGGCAAACTCGTCTATTTTAACCAGCCACTCCTGTATAGGAAAGTTTTTGCTGTTCAGGTCGGATATTTTGCCTATCACCATAAGGCTGAGCGCCAGGAAAGGCAGTACTATAACCACAAACGAAAAAAGGATGATCATAACGGCCACCAGCGACCGGTTCCATCCCTTTTTATCAACCATGTATAAATAAAATGGCCTGAAAATGGTGAAGAGCACAATGGCCCCCAGTATAGCGCTGAACAACCCGCTTAACGCATACGTTATAAAACAGCCCAATATTACTATACTGACCAGAATTATTGTGTTGCGTTGCTTATAGTTAAAAATTGACATGCAGTAAAATATATAAGCACAACAAAAATGCGCAGAAAAGTTTTAGCCTATAATTATTAAATATTTTTTGAACCAGCCTATGGCATTTCTTTCACCAGGGCATCAATTTTTGAAGCGCTGTCTGCAATGGTATCAATACAAAATTTAACGTCGTTGGTGGGGTTGCTTACTTCGTGTTTAATGGTTTCTAAAGCAAGTTGAATGTTGGAAAGCTGATTTTTTATATCATGTTTAATTAAACGTAGCGTCTTCATGTCAACCTGTTTACTCTCCATTTATTTAAGATTGATGGCCTTCATTTTATTATAAAGGGTTTTCCTGTCTATCTGCAAAATTTCTGCTGCCTTAGTTTTATTAAAGTTCACTTCGCGCAATACCTTCAATATTGTTTCATATTCAGCCTCAAGCGCAGCGTTCTTCAAATCGTGGTATGGTGCCGCTTGCGCAGTCGGTTGATCGGTTGTCTTACCTTGCGAATGATCGATTGCCGGCATCCTGTGGTTTGATATTTCTAACGGCAACGATTTGGTGGTGATCTCGCTACCCTCGCTTATCAACGCTGCGCGGCGCACTATATTTTTCAGCTCGCGTACGTTACCCGGCCAACGATAGTTCTTAAAGCATTCAATCGTTTCGGGCGCGAAGGTGGTTACATTCCTGCCCAGTTCTTTGTTCGCTTCCTCTAAAAAGTATTCTGCCAATAAAAAAATATCGTTTCCACGCTCGCGCAATGGCGGCATATAGATACTAAACTCATTAAAGCGATGGTAAAGATCCTCGCGGAAACGGCCTTTCTGTATGCCTTCCTGCAGGTTCTCGTTGGTTGCCACAATAATGCGTACATCCAGGTCTATCTCTTTTGTGCTGCCAATTCTTTTAACCTTACGTTCCTGCACGGTTCTAAGCAAAGCGGCCTGTATCTCGTAGGATAGGTTGCCCACCTCATCCAAAAACAAGGTACCACCGTTAGCCATTTCAAAGTGGCCTATTTTGGTAGCAAAAGCCCCGGTGAAAGAACCCTTTTCGTGCCCGAAAAACTCGCTTGCGGCTAGTTCTTTGGTTAACGATCCGCAGTCCATAGCTATAAACGGTTGGTTGTGCCTGTTGCTGTGCAGGTGGATGCTTTTAGCAACTTCCTCTTTACCTGTACCGCTTTCGCCTAAAATAATTACGCTGTAATTGGTTGGTGCTACTAATTCTATCTGCCTGTGCAGTTCTTTTGACGCCCGGCTGGTACCCACCACAAAACCCGAAAGATTTTGCCTTTTGCCGGCTTTTAAAACAATAGGAGTATCTTCTTCATCCTCAACCAAAGCATGGTGCGTTTCAATGGCCTTGGTTATGGTATTTAATATTTCGTCGGGATAGAGCGGCTTGGTGATATAATCATAGGCGCCCATTTTGATCAGCTCAACCGCCATCTTTATATCAGAATAGCCGGTGATGATAATTACGCCTGTTTTTGGGTATTGGGTCTTGATCTTCTTCAGCATTTCGCGGCCATCGGTGTCTTCCAGTCTGAAATCGCATAAAACAAGGTCAAACGCCTCGGTTTTGAGAATTTCCATACCACTGTTACCGCTTGACGCTGTATTTACATCAAAGCCATTACGGGTTAAAAACTTCGACAACAATAAGGCAACGTTAACTTCATCGTCTATGATGAGTATTTTTTTCATATAAGCGTTTAGAATTACCAGGCAGATGTACCCAAGCCGTTAAATTACACAAAAATATTAATAGTAATCATTTCAAATAACGAAAAAAAATTTTGCGGGACAAAATATATCCAAAAAAGCGGGGAAAATAAAAAGGGGAATGCAAATCTACATTCCCCTTCTTTTACAAATGTTGTGATTGTAATTACTTGGTATCAAACGCATAAGCCAGACGCAGACCTAAAAAGTTGATCTTGCTATCGCTAACCAGGCTGTTAAATTTGGTGCTGGCCTCATAACGCACACCGGCATCAATGTAGCTTTTGTTACCTACCGGGAACTGGATACCTACTTGTGGTGCCCAGATAAAAGCAGCTGACTTATCAAAACCCAGGTCTTTTTTGTTTAAAGCTATACCGGCACCGGCTTCACCCTGGATGTAGAAGTTACTTACAGGGAAGAATTTTAAACCTGCTTTAACCGGCAGCAATTGAATATCAGTTGCTGATACAGCTCCAACGGTTTTACCGAAGATGTTGTTATAACCCGCGTTAACGGTAACAAACAACTGGCTGGCAACAGGGATATCGGCTTGTACCGATCCGCCCAGGTTCCAGTTATAGGCATCATTTAATTTGCCTGTAGGGATACCGGTTTCTACACCGATACTTAAACGTACGCCATTTGCATTGGTAGATGTAGGGGCGGTTTGTGCTTTTGCGGCAAAGGTAAGACCAGCAAATGCCACAACTAATGCTGAAATTTTTAATGTACTTTTCATGGTATTTTATATTAATTGTTGTGATGTGTTTTTGTAACACGGGGCAAATTAAAGCAACAATTTATATACGATTTATCAGGCAAAAGTCACGATTAATCAATCGATTGATTATCAATATTTTAATTTTTGACTAAATGGGGATTTTAGTCAGCATAGTGTAAAAATGTGTTTTGAAGTAGTAATTCGGTGTCCATAACAAGCGCGGTTTGCGATGCAATCTCCATTTTAAGCATTCGTCGCAGACGGCGCAATAAAAGCCCCTATCTGCGGGTTGCTTATATACTATAACATCGTATCTTGCCTGTTATCCCAGAAAAATAAAATCTCAATAGTAGTCTCGTTTACCAAGTAAAAAACCGAACAGTTTTTATGAATGAAGCCTCTTCGCACATTGGTGTTCGATTCAATTGATTGAAAAATAAGAGGCGATGCACGGATGGTTTCTATGACTTTTACCGTTCGTTGTTTAAACTCACCCACGTATTTGTCTCCCCATCTATTACGCAGCTGCTCTGCAATTTCATCAAAAGTATCTAAGGCTACGGGAGAATATTTTAATAAATAGACCATTTATTGCACGCCGATTCGCCTTTTAAATTCGTCATGTGTAAAAAAATGTCCTGCCGCTATATCATCCTGGCCTTTCTTTATACCCTTTAAAACGTGTGGCGGAAGTTCCTCATCATCTTTTGCGAACGGTATATCTAAAGCTTCTAAAAATGCTTTCACCACTTTTTCCTGTTCCTCTGTTGGATGTATTACAAACGTGCTCATAAACAAATTTACTTAAAAATATCTTAAACAAAAAAGCCACCCCTTGCGGAATGGCTCATATATCTTGACTCTTGTTTCTTGATCCTGATTTTATCCCAAAATTACAATTTGATCTCAACTTCGACACTGTTTGGTCATCCAAGTATTGATATCTTACGTTTAGATATTTCCGTAGCAACATTTAATTCAAACAGAAGTTTTTTATAAGCCGTTGTACCAAATGGTCTAATTAAATATCGAAGGGCTTTTATTTTTCTATCTTCCTCTAAAAAATAAACTTCGTACTCAAAAAGTTAGACGACTGGTCCTGCACAATATCATTAAACAGGTGCTTATTGGTCTCGTTCAGTTTAGTAGCCACCAGTGAGCGGATAGAGAAGGACCGCAAGGCATCGTGCACAGAAAGTGTACCTTCGGCGCTGTCTTTGCGGCCGGTGAACGGAAACACATCGGGGCCGCGCTGGCACTGGCTGTTAACGTTTACGCGGCTAACCAGGTTAACAAACGGATCTATCAATGACGCTATCTCATCGGCGTCATCACTAAAAATACTTACCTGCTGCCCGTGCGGCGAATCTATCTGGTAGGCAACGGCCTCTTCAATATCAGTAAACGGCACAACGGGAATAACCGGGCCAAACTGCTCCTCGCGGAAGATCTTCATTTTATCATTAACCGGATACAAAATGGCCGGATATACAAACGATGCTACATTATCGCCGCCGTTAGGGTTAACCACCTGCGCGCCGTTGGCCACTGCATCGGCAATGGTATCTTTTAAAAAGGCTGGTTTATGTGGTTCGGGCAGGGGCGTTAGTTTAACGTCTTTATCCCAGGGCATACCAAAAGGTAGTTTGGCCACGGCATCGCTTAATAATTTCAAAAACTCATCGGCTACTTCTTTATGTACATAAATGATCTTTATAGCTGTGCAACGCTGCCCGTTGAATGACAAGGCACCCAAAATACATTCGCTAACCGCCAGTTGCAGGTCGGCGTGTTTGGTAACAATAGCCAGGTTCTTGGCATCCAAACTTAAAACCGCACGCAGGCGGTTTATTTTAGGGTGACGCTTTTTCAGATCATTAGCCACTTTGCTCGAACCTATAAACGCCAGCACATTAATGTTGCCTGTGGCCATTAGTCCGGGTGTAACTGTTGCGCCCCGTCCGTAAATGGTATTTACCACGCCCTTAGGGAATGATTCCTGGAAAGCCTTTAGCAACGGGTAGTGCAGCAACGTGCCGTGTTTAGGTGGTTTAAATAGCAGCGTGTTGCCCATTATAAGGGCGGGTATAAGCGTGGTAAAGGTTTCGTTAAGGGGATAGTTGAACGGCCCCATACACAGCACCACGCCCAGCGGCGAACGCCTTACCTGCGCGATAACGCCATCAGCAATTTGAAAGCGCGACGACAGGCGGTCGATATCCTTCAGCTCGTCTATTGTCGCGTTAATATATTCAACGGTGCGGTCAAACTCCTTGGCTGAGTCGGCGTGCGATTTGCCGATCTCCCACATGATCAATTTGATAACCAAACTGCGCTGTTCACTCATTTTAAAAACAAAGCGTTCCAGGCATTTAATGCGATCGTCCACACTCATGGTGGGCCATTCGCCGCGACCATTGTTGTAAGCGCCGATGGCTGCTTCCATGGCCTCGGTGGCTTCCTTTTCTGTACAAACGGGGTAGCTGCCTATATACTTAGGTTTTAACCCATCCGGACCGGGAATACAAACCGGCGAATATACATCTGCCATAGGGCCATCCCAGGGCTTCATTTCTCCATTGCACAGGTATTCGCGCTGGTGTATCTCTTCTATCCTGAACTGTTCGGGTATGTGGTCCTCCTCAACAAAAATGGAGGTGATCTGATCGTGAAAACTCATAGGCGTGTGTTTAGTTCTGTGTGCGTATTAAAGCACAACGCAATATCGTAGTTTTTGTAACAAGAATGATATAAAATTTATAATTAACAGGATTACTAAAAAGATAGTTTGGGCCAATTTATTTTCTCATTTTAGCTGTATAAACCTTGCACTAATTATGCGATCGATATTGTTTTTTATACTACTTGTTCCTTTCGCTTTTGTTGGCGCGCTTAAAGCTGTGCCAGGTATTAAACATACCAGCCATACAGCTATGTCCTTAAAATCCAAACCAGCCGGAATTGATACCAACATAGTTGTTTGGTTTGAGGGCAAGCCCCTACGCTATTATCAATACATAAAATATCTTAAAACAGGGGTGTACGCCATAAGCAGCCGGTTTAACTTTAATGAAGGGCGTGTAGAAGAAGGGAACAAAGAGCTGAGAAAATTGGATGATAAATGGCTAAAAAATGCAAGTATGGATGCCGCATCTATAGACAAACGCATTGAGCAAATGTTGTATAAACCAGCCATGAAATCGTTAAGTCAATTAGATACCAACATTATAGTTTACCAGAATAAGCGACCTTTAAGATATTACCAATATATGCCCATCCTGCTAACAGGTAAATACGTGGTGCGCATGGATAGCGGGAAAAGGTGGATAGGAGGGCTTGAAGGGCAGGGGCTTGCATATTTTACCAGAGATAGTATTACTACCAACAACGCGATAGTTAACTGGATGAACAGGGCCGACAGAATTATTGTAGAAAAAGCCAAACGCAGACTATATATAGAGCGAAATGGCAAACGCTTATTTGATTTCCCGATAAACCTGGGCAAATCGCCGGTGGGGCATAAATTAAAGGAAGGGGATGGGCGCACGCCGGAAGGGCTATATTATTTGGATTACAATATTAATGTAGAAGCATCGTATCACCTGGGTTTCCATATTTCGTACCCCAATGCCGATGATATTGCCCGCGCTAAAAAACAAGGTGTTAAGCCCGGTGGCGATATAATGATACACGGCACCAGCCCGGCGCGGAGTAAATTAAAAGACTGGACGAATGGTTGTATAGCTATAGCAAATAACCATTTAGATACCATTATGAAGTATCAATATCGCACTATCCCTATTGAAATAAGGAAGTAAAATTATATTTTCGCAACTTTAATTCATATGTTTCCAACCTATACCGGCACCATGAAAAAGGCTTTATCTTTCTTAATTATCCTTACCGCGACATTATTTAGCTGCAAAAAAAGCGACAACCAACAACCCGAAAAGTTAGGCGACAGTTATCAGCCTGTAACCAAAGGGACCTATTGGAAATACACCACGGCCTCGGGTACATCGGTACGCACCATGACGGGTGAAACAGCGGTTTTTAAAGGCAAAACATATTATAAGTTTACGGCTGAATATAACTACAAGGACGCGTCTGTAGCTTATTACGGCCAACAAAATGCCGACTATTTTATATTTAGTGTTGAACCCGTTGTTGGTGAAAACGAAGCGCTGCATCTTAAAGAAAACGCAGCCGTAGGCGATACCTGGATACAGGATGTGGCCGCTTACAATGGTATTAAAGTAAGAAATGTTGGGAAAATTATAGAAAAAAACATCACCCATGTTGTATTGGGCAAAACGTACAATAACGTAATTCACACGCAACTCTTAATTCAATCAAGTCCTTCGGGCTCAACAGTATACAGTGATGCGCAAACTATTAATTATTATATAGCTAAAGGCATTGGTATTATTGATGTGAATGACAGCACTGGTCCGTCAATTCTTAAGCTGACGGAGTATTCTATAAAATAACAACAGCTTAAACGGGAATAAAAGCCTTAAAGCAATCCTTCCATTAATTAGCGACTAATCATCCGGAATGATTGATCGTTGAAAATCCAGTGTTACCCTCCTGCATTGAGATAAGGAAGTAATAACCTTGTTTTTACTTACGGTATATTATTGCCATTTTGCCGGCCAAACCCACCTGCTTGCAGAAGTTATTATACCGGCCCGATGTACAGAACGATTTTTATGCATGTTTAATTTAAACCTTATCACATGAAAAAATCAACTGTACTTATTGTTTTGATGCACCTGGCTTTCTGGCTGGCGCCGATCATACCCTTATTTTGGATAATGGTAACCGGCACAGATATAGATTTCGAGATAGCCGGTATGAGCGCGCAGGCTTCTGGTTTGCTGTCTTTCATAATTTTTTATTTGTTTTATTTTTTCCTGTTTCCGCGTTTTTTAAACAAGCCCCAATGGATGAAATTTGCTTTATGGAGCTTAATAACTATAGTTGTTGCGGTAGGCATTGGCTGCTTGTACGTTACTCTTTACGTGCGATACAAGTATGGGCAGCAGATATTTAATAAAAACCTCCTTAACGCCGGAATGCATACTATGATAACGACTATAGCAACAAAGGTATTAAGCGCAGCTGTGGCGGCTTGCGTAATGAGAGGGTTTATTACCAGGTTTACCGAGATAGGTTATAAAGAGCAATTAGAGAAGCAAAACGTAGCAACCAATCTGGAACTGCTGAAAGCCAAGATCAACCCCCACTTTCTGTTCAATACCTTAAATAACATTGATGTGTTGATAGAAAAAGACGCGGCAGCGGCATCCGTATACTTAAAAAAATTATCAGATATTCTCCGCTTTACCTTATACGAAAGCCCCTCAGATACTATACCGCTTAAAAGGGAACTGGATTATATTTTACAGTATATAGACCTTCAAAAGATCCGCACGAGTAACCCGCATTTTGTGACGTTTGATTTTAGCAGCGCCGACGGTAATAAGCATATACCCCCCATGCTGTTTATTCCTTTTATTGAAAATGCTTTTAAGTACAGCACCAATAAAAAAATTGATAATGGTATTGCAATTATTGTAGCTACTACAGATAATACCATTACGTTTAATTGCAGCAATATTTATGATGCTAATGAGCAAATTGCCGGGGAAGGCGGCTTAGGGCTAACCATTATGAGGGAACGTTTGGAGCTGCTATACCCGGAGAACCATCAATTAGAAATTAACAAAACTGCTGAACGTTTTATAGTAAATTTGACTATAACAATTGCATGATCATAAACTGCCTTATTATAGAAGATGAGCCTCTGGCCATGGAGCGCATTAAAAGCTTTGTGCTTAAGGTGCCGGGTTTAAACTTACTGGCTTGTTTTGATAACGCCATAGCCGCCATCAGCTTTATAAAGGCTAATAAGATAGACCTGTTGTTCCTGGATATACAAATGGATGGCTTTACGGGACTACAGTTATTGGAGTCGCTTCAAAAGCGCCCTGAGGTTATAATTACCACCGCGTTTGACCAATACGCCCTTAAAGGTTTTGACTTGAATGTTACCGACTACCTGTTAAAGCCATTCACTTTTGAGCGCTTTATGCAGGCCGTAACCCGCGTTTACGACAGGCTTATACCGGCAGAAAGCGGCAAGGAAATAATATTCGTTAAAACGGAATATCGGTTGGAGAAAATAATGCTCAATGACATACTATTTATTGAAGGCATGCGCGATTACCGCTGCATCCGCCTGTCTGGTAAAAGCATCATGACCCTACAAACTTTCAGCGAGTTGGAGCAAGAGTTGCCTGCGGCAAGGTTTTGCAGGGTTCATAAATCCTACATCGTAGCAATTGATAAAATTGAACATGTTGAACGGGACAGGATTAGGATAGGAAGTGAATTAATACCTGTGTCTGATACGTTTAAGGAGGGGTTTTACAAGCGGATTAAGTAGGCGCAGAGTAGACAGGACCGGGTGAATTGATGTATCGCGAGGGGTTTACCAATTAAAGGGGACATCAGCAAATGTGCCATGTTTGCTGTTGCACGAGATCAGAAGAAAATATTATTTTATAACATATTGCAAATCAAGTCGTTGGATAGTTTTTACAGCTAAATTTTCTGACGAATAAGTCTGTTGCAAAGTGTTGCAGGTTTAAACATGCAATA
>CBFGNU010000014.1:0-27573 GCA_965650195.1 uncultured Mucilaginibacter sp.
TTAGCTGCTTTATCAAAATCAAAAACATAGTTGCCAATAAGGCTTACATTGCTGTTAAAATTATAACCTAGCCCAACGTGGCCCCCTATAGCGTTTTTTCTTAAACCATCGGTACTGGTAGTGTTTGATGTTGCTGCGCCATTTACATAGGTATCTGACGATTGCGACAACAAAAATGCCACCTGTGGGCCCGCAAACAGGGTAACATCCGGCGAAGGTTTAAAACCTACTAGCAGCGGTACATCCAAATAATTAAGTCGGGTCTTTAATTCGCCGGTTGTTGAACCTATAGTCCCTTTTACGTTACCGCCTTTTTGGGTATATAATACCTGTGGCATAAATGATAGTTGACTTGCCAGCGGCAGATCGGCCATTAAACCGCCCTGGAAACCGAAACGGTAATCGTAGTCATAAGTAGCGCCCCCTGTTTCCAGTTGGCCCAACGTCATGTAATTAGCGCCGGCCTTAATACCTATACGTGGCCTCGTTGATTGTGCCGTGGCCGTGTTTAGGCCTGCTGTTAGCGTTAATCCTAATGCTGATAGTATGATTAGCTTTTTCATTTTTTTATGATTTGTGTAATAAAATATTGGACAGGCCAAGCCAATATCTATGCCAAAGCCATAATTAGTAATGCTTAAAAAGGACGGAAGTATGCCGTTAGACTATGATAGTGAGGTACTTATTGGGAAGTATTTATGCCTTGTCGCATACATCAGAAACGGGCCAACTTCGTCTGTTTTACTATCCAAACGAAGCGGCCCGTTAGGGTTTTTTTGTAATGATTATTAGAATTTAACGCCTAATGTAAGAGCGAAACCGCTGTTTCTTTCACCGGTGTCAGCATTGCTTTTTGCGGCGTGGCCAAAATCAAATGCATAATGGAGGTTTACACCCACTTTGTCTGTTATGGTATAACCGGCGCCAAGGTTGCCGCCAACAGCAACTTTTTTCAAATCGTCGGTTTTTGTATCGGTATTAGTACCCAATCCTGTAACAGTTACAACTGTTTTTTGCGACATCAAAAATGAAGCCTGTGGACCTACGTAAAACGAAAGTTTAGGATTGGCTTTAAAACCAAATAAAACCGGAAGATCAATGTAATTAACCTGCGTTTTGGCATCAAAGGTAACACCGCTTATGGTTGCTGCAGCATTGCCACCCTTTTGGGTATACAATAACTGGGGTGCGAAAGAGACACTTTCTGATATAGGCGTCTCAATAAAAATACCACCTTGAAAACCCGGGCGGAAATCGTAATTAATAGATATGCCGTTGCTTGATGCCGCGCCCAAAGTCATATAGGTAAGGCCGGCTTTAACGCCAATGCTGGTTTTTGATTGTGCGTTGGTTTTAGTTGTGAAGGCCAAAACAGCTGCAAATGCCACTGCGCAAGAGAGGATAAGGTTTTTCATTGTAATAAAATTAAGGGTTTAAAAATTGGAACGAAGATAGCGTTTTCTTTACCTAAGTACGTAGTTTAGGTGTGTAGGAGCGCTAAACGGGTGGTTTACAAGGAATAAAGTTTGCATTACAATTAACTTTCTTGCCTAAATCTTTCCAATAAACCGCGAACGTCCATTTTTGCGTCCAGGTCCTCGGCGTCTGACAGGTCGGCTGCATCACTGTCTTCTTCAAAATCAAGGGGGGAATATTTAAAGATTTCCCATTCGCCTTTATTGTATTCCAGCGCAGTAAGGTTCTCTACCCAATCGCCCGAGTTAAGGTAAAGCACCTTGCCCGGATTATCTGTAGCTACTATCTCGCGCATTTCGGCCTGGTGGATGTGGCCGCATATTACGTATTGATATTCTTTGCTTACGGCAAGGTCGGCAGCTGTTTGTTCAAACTGGTTAATGAATTTTACAGCGTCTTTAAACCGGGCCTTTATTTTTTTAGAGAAGCTCATCTTTTCGCGCCCCATGGCGGTAAGCAGCCAGTTGGTAAAGCTGTTAAGCAGTATCAGTGTATCATAACCAACAGCGCCTAATTTGGCCAGCCATTTAGAGTGTTGCATGGTAACATCAAACACATCGCCATGAAAGATCCATGCTTTTTTACCATCGATATTAAGGACAAGCTTATTTAATAGTTGGAACGAGCCCAGGTTCATATCTGCAAACTTGCGCAGCATTTCGTCGTGATTACCGGTTAGATAATACACCGGAACACCATCAGTAACAAACTTTAATATCCTGCGCACCACTTTCATGTGTGCCTCGGGCCAGTACGATTTGCTGAACTGCCAGATATCAATAATATCGCCGTTAAGAATAAGTATTTTGGGTTTTATGCTTTTTAGATATTTAAGCAGTTCTTTGGCGTGACAGCCATACGTGCCTAAATGCACATCAGATATAATTACGATATCAACTTCGCGCTTTGCCATTAATTAAAGGGGGATAAAAGGCACTCCCGGTAATATTTACCGGCGCAATAAAGGGAAGTATAGCAGAGCAACTTTTATTCGTCGTCTTCGTCTTCATTAACTTTAAGTTCATACGGACTTAAATAGAACACGCCAACTAATACAAGCAGCCCTATAACAACCATATACGATGTATACTCAAACATGATAAAAGGTTTTTACAAAGGTCTGTAAATCAATTTAATTTAACGTTAAGACTCTGTTAAATGTAAAAGGTTTCATCTGTTGAAAAATATATTTTTTATGAACATGTTAACAGGGGGGAAAACATGTCTACCTTGCAATGATAGGATGATTACAACAACACCGTCAACTCCCTTAAATGGTTGATCTGAACCGGCACATCCTCCGGCTTTTCTGCATTAAAAGGATTAAAATAAATGGCATCCATCCCAAAGTTAAGCGCTCCGTAAACATCAGCTTCTAAGCTATCACCTATCATAATGCTTTCGTGTTTTTGAGCACCTGCTATATCCAAAGCATGCTGAAAAATGGCTCTATCGGGTTTGTTTACGCCGACTAATTCTGACACTACTATATGCTGAAAGTACTTACCAATACCTGTATTGCCTATTTTAATATCCTGCGACTCTTTAAAACCATTAGAGATGAGGTGCAAAGTATACTTGCCTTGCAAATAGCTCAGCGTTTCGTGCGCGTGCGGGAAAAGGTTGGTTTTGGTAGGGCATAGCTGCACGTAGGCATCTTCAAATCCCATCGGTATAACGTCAGGATGAACACCCAGATCTAAAAATGTTTGATTGAACCGTGCCTGGCGGAGTTGTTCTTTGGTAATGGTACCTAAATGATATTCCCTCCACAGGCGGTGGTTGTTCGCCGTGTAGGTTTCAATGAATATATCGGCAGAGTTTAGGCCGATATCAGCCAGTTTGTGCAGTAAGTATAGCTCGTGCAGGGTTTCTTCGGCGTTCTTGTCAAAATCCCAAATGGTATGGTCAAGATCAAAGTAGATGTGTTTGTATTGCTTACCCGTGGATGGTTTCGTGCTTGCCATAATTCTGTATCACTTTAGCCTCGTAAGCTAAAAATTCCTTCCAGCGCGTATCAACATCAATACTGCCTGCGTATTTTTTGGCCAGGTTAATAAACATGGTGTAGTGCGTGGCTTCGCTTATCATCAACTCATGATAAAACTCGGATAGTTGCTCATCATTAATATTCTCTGACAGCACTTTAAAACGCTCGCAGCTGCGCGCCTCTATCATGGCCGAAAACAGCAGTCTATCAATTAACTGCGCTTCGCGGCCGCCGCCTATTATTATAAATTTGCGTAGCTCGTTAACATAGTCGTCTTTGCGTTCCTTTCCCAAGATAAATCCACGCTCCAATATTATCTGGTGCACCCGTTTAAAGTGATCCATCTCCTCGCGCACCAGGTCGGCCATTTGCTGCACCAGGTCGCTTAGGTTAGGGTTTTGTACAATAAGCGTTATGGCGTTGCTGGCGGCTTTTTGCTCGCAAAAAGCGTGGTCGGTAAGTAGTTCTTCAATGTTGCTCTCCACTACATTTTTCACCCAAACAGGATCGGTAGGTAACTGCAATTTAAGAATGGTTTTCTCGCTCACGGGGCAAAGATAATAAATAGCGGTGGCATCATTATAGCGTTATCATTATCATAGCGATGGGTATAAAACCCATCGCTATAGCGGTAACCGCGTTTTAACCCATTATTATAACGGCATTTTCTTTAATAGCGATGGGTTTTATACCCATCGTTATTGAGAATGAATAATTTTCAATATTTTAGATGTAAATCTAAACCAATGCCGCAAAGTTATTCTTCAATATGGGTGCACCTTATCTGGTCCACAAAAAACCGAGAGCCAATTCTTACACCCACATTAAAAAGCGAAGTTTACAGAGTGATCAACGAAATAGCAGCAGACCATGAAATATACCTCGACTGCATTAATGGTGTAGAAGAC
This sequence comes from uncultured Mucilaginibacter sp., assembly GCA_965650195.1. Taxonomy (GTDB): domain Bacteria; phylum Bacteroidota; class Bacteroidia; order Sphingobacteriales; family Sphingobacteriaceae; genus Mucilaginibacter. Next base: position 4,375 of record CBFGNU010000014.1, read on the forward strand.
CACGTTCATCTTTTAGTGCGATTAAGAACAGATCAATCAGTTGCCGATATAGTTAAAACGATAAAAGGCAGTTCGTGGGAATATTTTAAAAATGATCCGGAGAAATATATTACCTGGCAAGATGGTTTTGCGGCGTTCAGTGTCAGCCCGAATGAATTAAAAAGGGTGCGAGGTTATATCTATAACCAAGAGAAACACCATCGCGATAAATCTTTTACGGATGAAGTAAAAGAGATAAAAAAGGCTCAAAAACAATAAACCCTCATACAAAAATAGCGATGGGTTTAAAACCCATCGCTATTTTTGTATGAGGGGCGATAATTAACTAGCTATCGTATGCGCTTTGCGCTGTGCGGCAATGCTTTTAACCTTTATGGCAATATTCGCGGCATCAAAACCACATTCTGCCCAGAGTTCGGGCTGCTCGCCGTGTTCTACAAAATGGTCGGGGATACCCAGGCGGATAACTTGCGCCTGGTAGTTGTTATCAGCCATAAATTCAAGCACGGCTGTTCCCATACCGCCTTCCATACAGCCATCTTCAACAGTTATAACCTTGCTGAATTTTTTAAATACCTCGTGGAGTAACGCTTCGTCAATCGGTTTAACAAAACGCATATCGTAATGGGCCGGGTAATAACCCTCGCCATTAAGTTCGGCAACGGCGTTTACGGCTTCGTTACCTATGTGCCCTATGGTTAATATGGCTACATCTTCACCATCGCATATTTTACGCCCCTTGCCAACCGGAACGGCCTTAAACGGACGCTGCCAGTCAACCATAACACCCGTACCACGCGGGTAGCGTATCACAAACGGACCCATGTTTTCCTGCTGCGCGGTATACATCAGGTTACGCAGTTCTTCCTCGTTCATTGGTGAAGAAACCGTCATATTAGGGATGCAACGCATAAACGCCAGATCGTAAGCGCCGTGGTGTGTTGCACCATCCGCACCGGCAATACCTGCCCTATCCAAACAAAACACAACATTCAGGTTTTGGATGGCAACGTCATGTATCACCTGGTCGTAAGCCCGCTGCATAAAGCTAGAGTAGATATTACAAAACGGTACCAGCCCTTGTGTTGCTAAACCCGCCGAAAAAGTAACGGCGTGCTGCTCGGCTATGCCTACGTCAAAAGCACGATCAGGCATGGCCTTCATCATCAGGTTTAATGAGCAACCCGAAGGCATAGCAGGCGTTATACCCATTATTTTGGCATTCTGCTCGGCTAATTCAATTATGCTGTGGCCAAACACGTCCTGATATTTTGGAGGTTGAGGCTTGTCGCTTTTGGTCTTTTTTATTTCGCCGGTTATTTTATCAAACAAACCGGGGGCGTGCCATTTGGTCTGATCTTTTTCGGCCAATGCATAGCCTTTGCCTTTAACCGTAATGCAGTGCAGCAGTTTTGGGCCGGGAATATCGCGCAGATCGCGCAGTACTTTAGCTAAATTTTTAACATCATGCCCGTCAACCGGACCAAAATATCTGAATTTTAAGGCCTCGAAAAAGTTGCTTCGTTTAAGCAGGGTGCCTTTAATGCTCTTCTCAATTTTAAGCGCCATGTTATAGGCATCAGGACCTATAGACGAGATCTTAGCCAAAACGCTGGCAATATCATCCCTGAAACGATTGTAGGGCCTGTAAGTGGTTATGCTCGTCAGGTATTCTTTTAACGCGCCAACGTTCGGGTCTATAGACATGTTGTTGTCGTTCAGAATAACCAACACGTTGGAGTTGGCTATGCCCGCATGATTCAAAGCCTCAAAAGCCAAGCCTGCGGTCATGGCGCCGTCGCCAATTACGGCAACGTGTTGCCTGTCGTTCTCGCCTTTGTATTTTGATGCGACAGCCATACCCAATGCTGCCGATATTGAAGTAGAAGAGTGGCCCACGCCAAAAGTATCGTATTCGCTTTCTGAGCGTTTAGGGAAGCCGCTTAAGCCGCCATAAACCCGGTTGGTATGAAAGTCGTTGCGGCGGCCGGTCAATACCTTGTGCCCGTAAGCCTGGTGACCAACGTCCCACACTAACTGATCGTAAGGCGTATTGAGGATATAATGCAGCGCTACAGTTAATTCAACCACGCCTAAACTGGCGGCAAAGTGCCCGCCGTTTACCGATACCACATCAATAATGTACTGGCGCAGCTCCTGGCAAACCTGCTCAAGTTGTTCTTCTTTAAGTAGTTTCAGATCAGAAGGCGAGTTAATGCCTTCAAGTAGTTCACCAGCGGGTACCTGCATTTGTTATATTACCGATATTAACTTACAAATTAAGCTAATTATATGATAACTTTTAAAGAAAAAATTAGTTTGTTGCAGGTGCAATTAATTATAACGACATAGATAGGCGATTTGTTATACGGGGGCAATATCTTTTTCTGATTTACCACCTGAGGCAATAATGGTCGAAATCCCTATATTTGGATTAAGCCATGACCGAAGAAAGCTTTGAAATAAAACTGCCGCAGTTTGAGGGTCCGTTTGACCTGCTGCTGTTCTTTATTGAACGGGATGAGCTGGATATACACGAGATTTCCATCACCCGCATAGCCAACGATTTCCTGGATTACATCCACCACATGACCAGCCTTAACATTGAGCTGGCCAGCGAGTTTATTTTTGTTGCCGCTACGCTTATGCGCATAAAGGCTAAAATGCTGCTGCCGCGATACGATACCGAAGATGGCGAAAGCGAACTAGATCAAAAAGATGAACTGATACGCCGGCTGATAGAATACAAGAAATTTAAAGAGATTTGCGAAGAGATAAGGCCGATGGAGGAAGAGCGCTTTAAACAGGAGCGCCGGGGTAACATTAAGTACGATATAGAGCAAACCGAGGCCGTAAAACTGCCGGGCGAAGAATTGGCCGACATAAGCTTATATAAACTGATGATGGTTTACTCCCGCCTGATGCGCAATTACCAAAACCGCGCGCAGGAGGTTACGCATACCGTAGTGCAGTACCCATACACCATAGAGGCGCAGAAGAAAGCCATAGATGATCTGTTGCGCATAAACAGCCGGCTCGATTTTAAAACCATAGCCGGCAACTCAGAAAACAAAGTGCATTTTGTATACAACTTTTTAGCCGTGCTGGAGATGCTGCAGCAGGAGCTGCTCGAAATTCAGATCGGGCTGGGATATAACAACTTTTGGGTATCGCCGAAGGAGGCTGCTCAATAAACAAATTGCGACGCGTTTTAAACCCATCGCTATTGTTTTACACGCCAAACTGTTCCAAATGATGGTTAAGGTGCTTATAAAACATCACGTTCCATTCATCAGCGGTCAGGCGCCCGAAGGACAGGGATTCGCGGCCCTCAAAATGATCTTTACCCAATTGGAGGGTATGATCCAGATAATCTAACAAACGTTTTTTCTCCGTCTCAAAATCTCTTCCGTCGCCTATTATAAACGCTTTGGCGGTAGGTGTATTCCTTTTGTACGGTTTTGGCCCGACCACCACATTTTTTACTACCGTTTTTAAAATTAACCGCAGTAAGAAACCTGGCCTTGGATATTTATCAGTATAAGCCATTTCATAGCTAACATTGGTATGCGCCAACATCTGCGACACGTTCATTTTGCCCCACAGGGCAGCTGTTTGCGGCGTTAATTTATTGATGCGATCCTTAAGTTCGGTAACATCGGCGGCATTGAAAACGCTTTTAATCATGATGAGCGGGTTTGTTCAAATATAGGGTTTAGAATGAATTACTTATCCCTTCCAAACAGGCAGGTGGAAATAAAATTTAGCGCCCTCGCCCGGCTTACTTTTAACACCGATGCTGCCGCCCTGGGCTATAATAAACTCCTTTGATATGGCCAGGCCAAGACCACTGCCGGTTTTATTTTGCCCATCCGCAGGTATCTGGAAGTAGCGGTCGAACAGGCGTTCCTGGTATTGCTCTTCAATGCCTTTACCCTTATCTGTAACAGAAAATTCAAGCGCACCATTTTTTGCAAAAGCCTGTACCGTTACTGCTGAACCCGAAGGCGCGTATCTTACAGCATTCAGCAAAAAATTAATAAGCACCCAGGCTGTTTTTTCAACATCGGCGTACGCGGCAGGCAGTTCTTCCTCAACTATTTGGTCTATGGTAACATGCTTGCGTTCGGCATCTTGCCTAACCGCGTTAATGGCATAATTAACTATGGTGTGTGCATCCGCCTGAACAAAGTTTAGCCGCAGGTTACCGGTCTCTACTTGAGCCATATCCAATAGTTCAAAAGTGATTTTTAGCAGGCGTTCGGCATCGTCAGTCATATTTTTTGCCAATTGCTGCTGCTCTGTATTTAATTCGCCCACTCTTTGGTCGGCAAGCAGCTTAAGGCTCATTTTTATGGAGGAGATAGGCGTTTTTAACTCATGCGACAGCGTTGCTATAAAATTAGTTTTAGCTGTATCCTGCTCCTTAAATTCGGTGATATTCCGTAACACATAAACCTTCCCTGCAGGCATTTGCGTTTTGTTAATAACCTGTGTATGGTCGTCATGGTTAACCGGCACAAATATCTCGCGGGTCTCAATCTGAAAATGAAGCTCCTTGGAGTTCCTGGTTATTTTGATGAGCCTGTTCGCTTCATCACTACCAAACACCATAGTAAGGAGTTCATTTTTGGCAGCTATTTCAGCAGCCGGCCGGCCGGTTATGTTTTTACCTTCAACATTAAAAAGCTTTTTAGCAGCCGTATTAATAAAGAGCAATTCACCGCTATCGCTTATGCCGATTATCGCGTCGCGCATTTGCTCAACAATTGTCTCAATCCGTAAATTTTGGGATTGTATTTTGGATAGGTTATTGGTTTCCCACTCATTTAGCCGGGCAGCCATCTCGTTAAAAGCATTTGCTACTTCGGCAAATTCATCATGGGTTTTAAACTCAATACGCTGTTTGTAATTTTTGCGGCCAACTTCGCGTATACCCCTTAACAACACATTCAGCGGGTCGGCAATATAGCCGGGAAAGTTGAAAAAGAAACTGACCAATACCAGAAGCGTGAAAGAAGCAACCAATCCCAGAAAAAACAAAGCCTGGCTTTCCGTTTCCCGGGCGGTGTTACTTTTACGCACTATGGCGTTCATGTTTAGTAGTTCAATAGCTTGCAGGTGATTTCGCAACTTGCTGACTAGTAACTGACTTTGCTGCGGAATTGGCTCGGCCTGTAAAGAATCAAAGGTTGCGCGCAACTGCCTTACTGCTTTGTCTTCACCTTCTTCAGTTATATTTTTTTCTTCATCTTTAAGCAGGCTGTTGAATAAGGCCTCATTTTTTTTATTAAGCGGAAGTTGATTTTCGTCAATAACCGCCCGCATTCCACGCACATAATCCAACGATTTGTAGTTGTCTTTTAATATGACCTCAGCACTGTTTGATATTCTGTTGATGCAGTATAACGCTGCAACTCCAAATGACATCACTACAATAAACAAAAACCCAAATCCCAGCCGGAGCTTATTTTTAACTTTCATAACGAATAGTAAATATCGTGGTAAAAATTTATTAAACAGATGCCTGATCTAGACCGGCACCTGTTTTAAGGTAACATTGGTAGCCGGGGCAACCACAAGGGGTATTTTTTCTATATGTGTTTCGCTGGTATCCAATCCAAATGCCTTAGCATCCGTTTGTGCCAGTTTTTTTATGGCGAAGTAGCTGTTCAATATAAACCCATCCTTCACGCTGAATTCGTTGGCGTACGACAGGAATTTCTCCAGTATCACAAACTGAAAATCGGCGGCCAGGTTAAAATGTTTAAGCGATGGATAACGACTGGTTATGTTAAGCCCCTCGTTGGCTACCATATCCTGCACAACCTTGCGGAAAAGCACATTAATGCGCGGCTGAATACGGAAGCCCAACCTGAACTCCACCCTGATCACCCGGTCTTGCTCCAGTTCTTCAACAGTATATTCCATGGTGTAAGGTTCGTCGGTGCGTTCTATGTGTACAAACCAGTAAACGTTGGCTCTTTTAGGCTTGCGACTGAAAATAGAGTAAATGATCTTCTGTTCTATCTGCTTGCTGTTGTTGGCTTTTGTCAGGTAAATAAGATGTGTTGCATATTGCGGTACTGACGTATCGGCGCTCAAAGCATGCAAAATGGGTATTTGCTCTTTAAGGTCCACAAAAGTAAGAAAGCGGTTATTGATCTTGCGGGCACGGAACCAGATGTACATGGTGAAGAACAGCCCAACCTCAAACAGTACAAAAAATAATCTGTGTAATATTTTAACGGCATTGGCTATAAAGAATGAGAACTCCACTGTTAAAAACACGCAGGCTATGGTTGTAACCAGCCACACCGGCCAGTGCTTTACATAGCGCATAAAGTAGTACATTAACATGGTGGTCATTATCATTGCGATGGTGATGGAGAAACCATAGGCGGCCGTCATTGAGCCAGACGTTTTGAAATATAAAGTTACCGCCACACAGCCAACGCAAAGTATCCAGTTGATGCTGGGTATATAAATTTGCCCGCGGATGTTGGATGGATACTTGATGGTTATGCGCGGCCAGAAATTCATGCTAACGGCTTCGCTGATCAGAGTAAATGAGCCGCTTATCAGCGCCTGACTGGCAATAATGGTGGCCAGCGTTGCAATAATAACCGCCGGTATTATAAAGCCCTGCGGCACTATGGCGAAGAATGGATTGACGCCATTTAGCCCTGCGGGATTAACATTCATTAACACCCACGCTCCCTGACCAAAGTAATTAATTAAAAGCGCTGTTTTTACGAAGATCCAGCTTACCTGGATGTTTTTTCTGCCGCAATGCCCCAGGTCGGAGTAAAGCGCTTCGGCACCTGTGGTACATAAAAATACTGCGCCAAGTAGCCAAAAACCTTCGGGATGCAGTACTAAAAGATCATATGCATAAACAGGGTTCAGCGCTTTAAAGATCTGCGGATATTCAAAAAGCTGAACAGCGCCCAGCATAGCCAACATCCCAAACCAAACCAGCATTATCGGTCCGAATGATGATCCAACTACCTTGGTGCCAAACTGCTGAAAGAAGAAAAGCAGCACCAGGATGGCAATTACGATGATGAGAATAACATCGTTACCCGGGACAATAAAACGGGACAAGGCAGGCACCTGGGCCAAGCCTTCAATAGCTGATGTTACCGAAATTGGAGGGGTAATTATGCCATCAGCTAACAGCATCGCGGCGCCAATAATTGCAGGTGTTGCCAGCCGTTTTCCGTAGCGTTTTACCAAGGCGTACAGCGAGAAGATTCCCCCTTCGCCGCGGTTATCGGCTTGTAGGGTTATCAGGATATATTTAAATGTGGTTTGTAAAGTAAGCGTCCAAAACACACATGATAGCGCCCCCAAAACCATAAACGGACCGGCGCTTTTGCCTTCGGTTAAAATGGTTTGAATGGTATAAAGGGGAGATGTGCCTATGTCGCCAAAAATAATACCGAGTGTAACCAACATGCCCCCTGCCGAAACTTTCTGAATAGATGATGAATTCATGTATTTGTATTTTTTGATACAGGCTTGGCAAGCCTTGTTCCAAAAAGACAAAAAGTGACTTTATGCAGTCGAAACGCGGTTTTGGTGTTTAAGAACACTGCGTGACCCTACCATTTTGGAAGGGTGCTGTTTCATTTTGGAAGGGCAGGAAAATTAAAAAGAAGCGGCGGGCAATGTGATTCCCCTCTCAAGAGGGGAGTCGCTCGGGCCATATTCATTAGAAAGCCTAACTACCCCAGCCTATACTCATCCAACTTACGGTACAGTGTAGTAACGCCTATCCCCAGCAAGCGTGCCGTCTCCGTTTTGTTGCCGCCGGTATAAACGAGTATTTTTTTGATGTGTTGCTTTTCAACCCCGGCTAAATCGATAGGGTTATCATCGGCAGTTCCAATTGTAAAGTTGGACGGTAAAAGCGCCGGTGATAACGTATCCGAATCAGCCAGTATAACAACGCGCTCCATTACGTTTTTAAGTTCGCGTATATTGCCTTTCCATGGGTTGCCTGTTATCAATTTAATAAAATCACCATCCATTTTAACGGCTGATTTACCCATTTTTAAAGAGAACTCTTTTAGGTAATACTCCGCCAAAAGCAAAACGTCAGCCTTCCTGTCGCGCAGTGGCGGCAGTGGTATGTTAAAAACAGAAAGCCGGTAAAAAAGGTCCATTCTGAAGTTCCCCGCATCGGCATCTTTTTGCAGGTCGCGGTTGGTGGCTGCTATTATGCGGATATTAACTTTTGTGGTTTGTGTATCGCCTAACTTTATGAAGCTTTTGTTCTCAATAAGTCGCAGTAGGCGGGCTTGCATCTCCGGCTTAATCTCTCCAACCTCATCTAAAAATAACGTGCCGTTATGCGCTTCTTCTACCAATCCTTTTTTATCCTTTAAAGCCCCTGTAAAGGCACCTGCTTTGTAACCAAAGAGTTCGCTTTCCAACAGATCACCGCTAAAGCTGCTGCAGTTTATGGCGACAAATGGCTTAGCCGCACGGTCGCTGCCCTGGTGAATTGCCGACGCGAAAACCTCTTTCCCTGTCCCTGTTTCGCCTGTTAACAAAACGGTAGTATCAGTAGCGGCCACTTTTCTGGCAAGCGTTATTGCATCAACAATTGCGGGCGATGTGCCTATTATATTATCAAAACTAATATTGGCTTTTTCTTTCTTTTTTAACAACGCCGCATTGTACTGAACGGTCGCTTTCTCAAAAGCCTGGTTAACCAGCGGGATTATTTTATCGTTATCATCGCCCTTGGTAATATAGTTGAACGCACCATTCTGAATGGACTGTACCCCATCGGCAATGGTGCCGTAAGCGGTAAGGTTGATCACCTCAACAAAAGGTTTTATTTGCTTAATGGCCTTTACCAGCTCCACGCCGTTGGCGTCGGGTAATTTTACGTCGCTTATAACCAATACAACATCTTCATGATGTAAAATACTCAGGCCCTCTTTTGCCGTATAAGCCTGCAGCACATTAAAACCCTCCAGACTTAAAATACGCGACAACAGATCATTGAGCTTTTTCTCGTCATCAATAATTAAAACAGATGTTAGCGCAGGCGACTTTTTTGTTTCCACGATATAAAATTAGGATGATTTATGATGAATGACACCTTATGCGCATTTATTTCGTCATGTGTTATAATATTCTTAAGTCAACTAGGTTATAAAAGACGCTAAATCATCACAATGAAAAGAGCCCGCATTAAATTTTTGATCTTATATTTTTTAACTTTTGCCCCTTGTTATTTAAAAGCGCAGATTAAACTACAGAGCCATGTAATTGATGCCGTCACAAAGACGGCTATCCCCTTTGCTACTATCGGTGTTAAAAACAGAATTATTGGTACTGTGGCTGATTCAACCGGAAGGTTCCAGTTATCTATATCCACCGATAGTATTGGGCCCAATAACCCTGTTATAGTAAGTTGTATCGGGTATACTTCTTTAGAAATAAACGCGCGGGACCTTAAAGACATACAGCAATCAATTGCTTTATCGCCATCTACCACTTTGTTAAGCCAGGTGGCGGTAAAACCGGCAAAGGTTAAGGTGAAAACGTTTGGCAGAACCGGCAGCTCGGCGTTTATGAGTACGAAAATGATATCTGAGCATAACCATACCAGCGACGAGTTAGGCAACGAAATAGGAACGGTAATTAACATAGATAAAAATTGCAGGCTCACCGCGTTTAACATGCATGTTATATTTAACCATTTTGATAACGTTAAGTTCCGACTAAATATTTACAGCGTAAAAGACGGCTTACCCGACACGCTGATTATAAAGGATAATATATTATTAGATGTTGGTCACGTCCGTCAGAAATGGATCAATGTCGATCTTACAAAATATCAGATCTACCTGGAGGGATACGAAAAGGTGGCGGCGGCTATTCAGTGGTTAAAAAGTACAGCCGGGAATGATCCTCAAAAATCTTTCAATGTAGCAGCCGTTCCGGCTATTGGCCATTACATCTTATTCAGGGATAAAAGCCAATCAACCTGGTTAAAAGTAGGTGGCAATTTAAGTATGAATTTTATGGCTGAGGTTTATAAAGACTAACGCTATCGCGCTTTTATCCCAAAAACATCTTTCAAAGCTTTTTTTGCGGCATGATAGCCGCACATGCCATGCACACCACCACCCGGAGGGGTAGATGACGAACAGATATATAGTCCTTTTGCCGATGTTTTGTACGGCGACCAACGCAGGGCGGGGCGAGTAAATAGCTGTTTTATATCCTGAATGCCGCCGTTAATATCTCCGCCAATGTAGTTGGGGTTATATTCCTGCATCTGCGCGGTATTCAAGGTATGGCGCTCAATAATAATGTCTTTAAAGCCCGGGGCAAAGCGCTCCACCTGGTTCTCGATGGCAGCTGTCATATCTTTAACTGAACCATTTGGCACATGGCAATACGCCCAGCCGGTATGCATACCCTTCGGTGCGCGGCTATGGTCAAACAAGCTTTGCTGGGCAAATAATACAAATGGTTTTTGTGGGGTCTTACCTTCGCTTACCGCCAATTCTGCATCAGCTATTTCGGCAAATGTACCGCCCAAATGTACAGTACCCGCGCCGTGGCAAAAGTCATTAACAAAAGGTGCCGGTCCGTCAAGCGCCCAATCTATTTTATAAACACCCATGCCATAGCGGTAGCGGTTTAGCTGCCATTTGTAAATAGCCGAGAACTTATGCCCTGCAATTTGCAGCATTTGTTTTGGTGTTACATCAAATAGTACAGCGTGCGATGACGGCAATTGCGATAATGAAGTGATATACATATTCGTCTCCATAACGCCACCTAAAGAGATAAAATAAGAGCCCAACGCCGCTGCTATTGATGCCGAACCGCCTTTTGCCACCGGCCAGCCTTTCAAGTGGGCACCGGTTATAAGCGCCAACGCGATAGCCGCTGTTGACCGGTTGCTTAGCGGCTGCATACTGTGCGCCGCCATACCGCCAAACAAGGCCTTTGCCCGTTCGGTAGCGAATAAGGCGGACATTTTTTCTGCACTTTGCAGTCCTTTTAAGCCAAATTCCGCCATTTCCAACGGATGTTTAGGAAAATGGAACGGGCCCAATACGTCATTCTCAATTAGCGGCCAGCTTTTAACAACCGGCGATATAAGCTTCTTGTAAGCCTCTTCGTCGCCGGGCAAATATTTGGCTGTAGTTTGTATAGACGAATGCAAAACGCCGGCGCTGCCATCGTCAAGCGGATGCGCGCAGGCTACGGATGGATGAATGTACTCTAACCCATGGTCTGCCAACGGCAGGTTCCTGAAAAAAGGAGAATTGATGGCTAGGGGATGAATAGCCGAGCAAACATCGTGCTTAAAGCCGGGCAGGGTAAGCTCCTTGGTAGCCAGTCCGCCGCCGATATTGGCCTTGCCTTCAACGATCAAAACCGAAAGACCGTTCAGCTGCATTAATATAGCCGCTGCCAGGCCATTCGGACCGGCGCCAACTACAACGGCGTCGTAATCGCGTTTGGGTAAAGATTCAAAATCAGGCATAAAGGGTTCAGCTCAGCATAAAAAATAAACAGTTAATGCTAAACAATTATAAGCTGAAATGTTCGAAAGAAAAAGTGGCGAGGGTTGTTGCTGCCGCTCGTCTATTGACTCACCCGACTTCGCTGCGCTGGTCGACCTCTCTCCGGCTACGCCGCAAAGAGGTTGGGTTTGGTTTTTCTTAAGCGATAGGATCCCCTCTTTCCGCCGCAGGCGAAGAGAGGGAAGGGCGAGCGAAGCAAGACCGGGTGAGTAAACTACCCCAGTGCCGCAGCAAAATCTGCTATCAGATCATCCTTATCCTCAATACCTATCGAAAGTCGGATCATGTTATCTGATATGCCCATCTCGGCGCGTTTCTCTGCGCCCAACTCGTTAAATATGGTGTGTGCTACAGGGATAGACAAAGTACGCGTATCGCCCAAATTGCTTGACTTTACTACCAGTTGCAACTTGTTTAAAAACGCGAAGCAATCCATGTTCTCCGCCAGTTCAATGCTCATTAAAGTGCCGTAACCAGAAAAGAGTTTTTTTGCCAACCCGTGCTGCGGGTGATTTTCCAATCCGGGGTAAAATACTTTTTTAACATTAGGATGCACTTCAAAGTACGATGCCAGCGCCATCGCATTATCGGTTGACCTGTCCATGCGCAACGCCAATGTTTCGGCACCAATTGATATATAGTGAGCTGCTTCGGGTGCCATTGTGCCACCTGCGTCGCGCAGTCCTTTTTTTCTTATCTGGGTGATGCCCCATTTTTTAACGTCGCCTTTTTTGTATACGTCGTAAATGTTGGGGTAAGTGCCCCAATCAAACAGGCCCGTATCAGTAACACAACCACCCAAAGCATTGCCATGACCGCCTATGTTTTTGGTTAGGGAGTTAGCCACAAGTCCGGCTTTAACATTTACCGGATTAAATAAGTAAGGGGTGGTCATGGTATTATCTACCATATATAAAATGCCTTTTTGTTCGCACAGGTTGCCAATAGCTTCCAGGTCGGCTATTTGTGTAGCCGGGTTGGCAATGGTTTCAACAAACACCATGCGGGTGTTGGGTTTTAAAGCATTTTCAACATTGGCTACTGCGGTGGCATCAACAAAAGTAATGTCCAAGCCCAGATCCATGTACGATTGAAACACGCTGCGGGTATTGCCAAAAAGGTAAGAACTGGCCACAATATGGTCGCCCTGTTTTATCAAAGCCAATACTGTGGAAGCTATGCCTGCCATGCCTGTTGCAAAGCCAACAGACGCAAAACCATTCTCCATTTGCGTTACCTTGTGCTCCAACGCGCTAACAGTAGGACTGCCCTGGCGCGAGTACGCATAGCCGCTCGTTTTATTCTGAAAAACATCTACCAGGTCCTGCACATCATCATAACCAAACGTTACCGAAGTATGGATGGGTTTATGCAAAGCGCCATGCTCCGGTTTTTGTAAACGGTCTGAGTGCAGCAGGGTAGTAGTAAAGCCTTTTTTTGTTGTCATTATCTTATTCGGTTATCACAAAATCAACGGCACGAACTTAGTGGTTTTTGCGCTAATTTTTTAATGATTTGAGAGGATATGACATTAGTAAAATGGTTGATCAGTATATTTATCATTATAGCGATGGGTTTCAAACCCATCGCTATGGAGAAAGCCATTGCGCACGACGTGAGTAAACTGATTTTAAATAATCGGTAACTGCAGTGGCCAGATGTTGAACAATTCTATTTTTTCGTCATTTCAACAGAGCTAAAGAAAACTTCATTGTTTTGAGTAATAATGTTAAGGGGAACCAGACAGGCAAGTGTGTACATTTTACTGCCAATTAATATCATTCGCATCAATAAAGTGCTTTTTGTAGTATTTTCAGTTGCTGTTAAGTTATAGGAAGTATAAGAATTCCACTTGCCAACTGTTATTGGCCCAAAAGTGTAGTTTGTTTTTGAGGAGGCTATGCCCATCCGCAACTGGTCTGCAAATGCCTGGGTGTCTTTTACCGGCGCCAGGGTTGCCGAATCTAGTTTAGCCAGAAGTTTATAATCTACTAAAGTAGTGCTGTATTTAATGCTATCATTTGCTTTAACCAGATAACTATCAACGCCATTCTTAGTCACCGTTTCAGGGTTGGTGGGAAATTTTACCGATAATTTTTCATCAAGTTTTTTTGTTATCCAATTGGTTTGGGATTTAGCTGCTGCCGATAGCATCAGCAGGCATAACATAAGGTGATAGGTTTTTTTCACGCTGTTTTATTTTACAGTAAGAATAAATTATTAATTCAACAAATGCAAAATAAGATCACGATCAGCCATCGTTTGTTTCCGGTCTGGTTATAAGTTTAAAAGTCAAAATCGGAGGCATACAGATGGCGGCTTTTAGTATGTAAAAGCTGTTGCAAAACTGCTTTAAATAAGGCTGAATTGCTGTATATGCCAACTTGTTGATTAATAATAATTTATGTAAACTCCACAGCTAATTTTCCTGACGAATAAGTCTGTTGCAAAGTGTTGCAGGTAGGTTATATAACATCTTATAAATTAAGAGATTATGAAAAATTACTGTTGCAAGTGTTGCATATATTTTCTGCAACACCTCGTTTTTCTGGTTTTACGATGTGTAGCCTGAAAGATAGCGTTAAACACATCATTTCCATTTTTTATTTATTTTCGCTTCATGTCTGTTTATACTATCCCGCTCAAATACCGGAAGATGGAAAATCTTCACATTGTTTTTTGGATCTTTAAGGACATTGGCTGGTGCCTTATCTGGAAACCATTAGGCATTATGATGATCTTCCCCACGCTGATCATCTCCATTGTAATAGCTTGGCGTACCCGCCACATGATGGCTGAGCTTACCCACAACCTGGCTATAACCCTGTGGATATTGGCTAATTCCTACTGGATGTCCACGGAGTTTTTGGGTATTGACACTTTGACTGTTTATAGTGGTGTAACTTATAAACAAATGGCGCTTATTCCGTTTTTGTTGGGCGTGGCGTGTTTGGCGTATTACTATCTGTATTGGCAGCCGCGTAATCCGGAGGTTGACATTGTGGAGCGTGAAGTTGCTGATTGAAGAATTTATAAATCCGAAATTGAAAATTCGACATTCGAAATCCTTCAATCTCCCAACAGCGCCTTCAAGTTCTCCAACGTATCCGCCTCTTCCTTAGGTTTGTCATGCCGCCACCGCAGTATTCGCGGAAAGCGCAAGGCAATGCCGGACTTGTGCCTGTTAGAGCGGTTAATGCCCTCAAAACCTATCTCAAAAACCAGCTCCGGCTTAACCGTACGCACCGGCCCGAATTTTTCGAGCGTATTGCGCTTTACAAAGTAATCAACCTTGTTGATCTCCGCATCCGTCAAGCCCGAATAGGCTTTGGCAAAGGGCACCAGCTTGTCGCCATCCCATACGGCAAATGTGTAGTCGGTATACAGGTCGGCCCGACGCCCATGACCCTTTTGTGCATAAACCATCACGGCATCTACTGATAGCGGATCTATCTTCCATTTCCACCAATCGCCACGCCGGCGGCCCACCTGGTAGGTAGCGCTTTTACGCTTAAGCATAATACCCTCGGCTATCATAGCGCGAGATTGTTCCCGTATTTCCGCCAGTTCATCCCAGGTGTTGAAGTTGATGAGTGCCGATATCCTGAATACTTCCGCGTGGAGGGTAGCAGCCTGTAGACCTTCCAGCAAGGTCCGTCGCTCTGATTGTGTTTTGTACCTTATGTCCTCGCCTTTATACTCCAAACAATCATAAGCTATCACCGCCACCGGACTTTCCTCCAGTATCTTCTTACTTATATTCTTCCTGCCGATACGGGTTTGCAGCACATTGAAGGGCAAGGGCGCCCCATCTCTGAAACTGAGGATCTCGCCATCTATTACCGTCCCGTCAGGCAGCGCGTTCAAGAAAGGATGAAGCTCAGGGAACTTCTCGGTTGCTAGGTCCTCGCCTCTGCTCCAGATGAAGATCTGGCCATCTCGTTTTATTAGCTGCGCCCGTATGCCATCCCACTTCCATTCGGCCTGCCATTCATCGGCATTGCCTAAAGTTACTTTTAGCTCGTCGGCTGATTTCTGCTTGTCGGATGTTTCCTGTATAGGGTAAGCCAGAAAAAAAGGGTATGGGCGGGATACATCGTCGGATGCATCGCCCTTTTGGGTCAGTTGCTCGTACGAATAGGTCTCCGGCATCCAGTTACCCATAATACGGTGGGTAAGCGTGGAGGCATCCAAACCGGTAATGTCTGCCAGCGCCTTTATCACTAAACTTTGCGACACCCCAACTCTGAAGCTCCCCGTGAGGAGCTTATTAAATACAAAACGTTCCTGCGTGTCCAGCACAGCCCATGCATCGGTCAACCAGAGTTTGCGTTCTTCTTCGGTTTTGTTGCCAAGTGTGTTTAGCTCCGTCATCCAGTCGGTAAGGGTTTTATCGCTGCTGCTTTGGGTGTTTTGGGGTAACAGCAAAGCCATGGTTTCGGCCAGGTCGCCTACTATGTGGTAGCTCTCTTCAAACAGCCAAACCGGGATGCCGGTAACAACATTGGCCCATGTTCGGATCTGGGTAGCATTGATCACCCTTTTAGGCTTGCGCCCGGTAAACAGCGCCAGCATATGCATTTTATCAGAATCGGGCACGCAGTTCAAATAGTCCTTTAAAACCTTTACTTTCTCGTTGGTTTTGTTGGTCTCATCTAACGATAAGAAGAGCTGAGCGAAGGCTTTCATATAGTCCCTCCAATCTCTTCAGCCACTTCTTCTCCTTCTGCAGGAGGAGCCGTTGTGGCCTCATCATCCCCAAACAATGTATGCACCTCGTGTGCATCAAAGCCTATCTCGCTTAAATAACGGGCAAACGGCGCGGTATAACCATGAGTAAGATAAACCTTTTCGCAGCCGGTAGCATCAATGGCGCTGATAAGACCATTCCAGTCGGCGTGATCTGACAGCACAAAACCGCGGTCGGCCGCCCGGCGGCGCTTGGCTCCGCGTAAAGCCATCCACCCGGAACAGTAGCCAAAGCTGTACGGCTGAAATTTGCGCATCCAAGGCGTACCCACTGATGACGGCGGTGCCAGTATTAATCCTTTGCGTACTTCTTCTTTAGCAGTTTCAGGCGTTATGCGGTGTGTTTCATTTAGTGTGATGCCGTTGCGGCGAAATGCTTCATTGGTGTTTTCGATAACCCCATGAGTGTAAACCTTGCCGATGGATAGATCAAGGTTTTGCAGAATGCGTTGCGCTTTACCAAGCGAATAACCTACCAGCACAGTGGCAATATTGTTTTCAGCATTACCGCGCCACCACTTGTTTACATCATCAAACAACTGTTGCTGGGGCTTCCATTGAAACACCGGCATGCCAAAGGTGCATTCAGAGATAAAGTGATGGCATTTTACCGGCTCAAAAGGCGCACATACACCATCGTCTTCGGTTTTGTAATCGCCGGATATCACCCAAACCTCTCCCTTATATTCAACCCGCACCTGCGCTGAGCCAATTACATGACCCGCCGGATATAAGGATATTTCTACACCGTTCTTCAGTATCCTCTCACCATATTCTATGGTTTGCAAATCAATTTCACCGAGCCTGTAAAGCAATACCTCTTTTGATAAATGGTGGGCGAGGTACCGTTTATTTCCCCATCGGGCATGATCGCTGTGGGCATGGGTTATAACCGCGTCATCAACAGGTTTCCAGGGATCAATGTAAAACTTGCCCTGCGCACAGTAAATGCCATTGTCGGTAAACTCTATCAGCGGTTTGCTTGTCATATAGTAATAACCCTTTTTACTGCTAATTGGTTTTAAACGCAAAAGCCCTCCCGTGTTAGCGGAAGGGCTTTTATATCAACAGTATTTGCTTTTAGAAGGCCGCTGCTTTAACGCGTGTTACTTTATCGGCAATACCAATGTAGTCAACCAATACCTGGCCTGCTTCAAACTTTATGGCATCCAAGTCTTCTTTTTTAGGTTTGGCTTCGCCTATTTTAAGGATAGGGCGACCCATTGCGATGCGTAAAGCATTATCTCTTTCAAAAGTCTTTTTTTCGTCTTTCTCGCGTTCGGCTTTTAATTTATCCAGGTTCAATATAATGGTCCTGTTTGCTTCATTCTTTTTGTATTCAGCAATATCCTCTTGCAGGTTTTTAAAGATAACACTGTTTTTCATGCGTCCTTCATGCATTTGTGTTAGCTGCGGCATAACCGAAGCGAAATCGCCAACTTTAGCATAGTCACTTTTTGCAATTACATCAAAAGGCAAAGCCGAAGGATCTGTGTCCTCGCCATATTTGTCAAGAGGAATGGCAGACGGGAATTTAATATCAGGAATTACGCCTTTATGCTGCGTTGACCCACCACTTATGCGGTAAAATTTGGCTATGGTAAGGTTAAGTTGTCCGTAATCTACGCCGGTAGCATTAGCTTCTTTGCCAATACCTATTCTTGTCGCGGCCGTAGCAATTCTGTTACTCAGTGAGGATGCTACAACCTTATCCAGATCTATCTGGGTTTGAACGGTGCCTTTGCCATAAGTTTGGGTACCCAAAACTATCCCGCGCCCATAATCTTGTATAGCGCCTGCGAAGATCTCGGAAGCTGAAGCGCTGAAACGGTCAACTAAAACCGCTAGCGGACCTGCATATGCAATTTCAGGATCTTCATCCTTGTCTACTTCAACTTCGTTTTTAGTGTCGCGGACCTGTACTACCGGTCCTGATTTTATAAACAAGCCGGTAAGTGAAATAGCTTCGGTTAATGAACCACCCCCGTTTGAGCGCAGATCAATAACAATACCATCCACGTTTTCACGCTTAAGCGAATCTAATATTATTTTAACATCATGTGTAGTGCTCTGATAATTTGGATTACCGGCGCGCGCGGCATCAAAATCAACATAAAACGCCGGAACGTTTATAATGCCGATCTTAAGGGTTTTCCCATTTTGCTGATAGCTACGGATCTCTTTTTTAGCAAGCTGATCTTTTAAAACTATCTTCTCGCGAATGATCTCAACGGTTTTGGTCGGATCAGAAACGGCCTTTCCTTGTGGTAGCAATTTTAATCTCACAACTGTGCCTTTGTTGCCACGTATAAGCTTAATTGCGTTATCTATTCTCCAGCCAATAATATCCTGAAATTCCCCATCCTTACCTTGTGCTACAGCTACTATACGGTCGCCTACATTAACCAGGTGGCTTTTATCGGCAGGGCCGCCTGCTACCAGGCTATTTATACTGATGAATTCATTTTTGGTTTCTAACGTTGCGCCGATACCTTCCAATGAGCGAGACATTTCCATTTTAAACTGAGCTTTGTTAAACTGATTAAAATAGTTGGTGTGCGGGTCAATGGCTTCGGTAAAGGCGTCCATAAACATCTGGAACACATCGTCGCTTTGTAATTTGCTGTTTTGCGACAGGTACGTTTCGTAACGCTTTTTTAAAGTTTCTTTGTTTTTTACTACGTCCGCACTAGCCAACTTTAAGTTGATCAAGTCATATTTAACACGTTGTGTCCAATACGTATCTATTTCGGCCTGTGATGCCCATGGCAGTTTTTCCCTGTCGTAAACAAAAGCGTCATCTTTAGTAAAATCGAAATCTTTATTTAATTGTGCTAATGAATAGTTTTGACGCTCTGCATACCTTTTTTGAAATACATTAAAAATATAAAACGCATTATTTAGGTTGCCTACTTTAATATCATTATCAAACTGGGTTTTGTATTTATCAAAGTCTGCAATATCTGATTTAAGAAGATAAACATGGTTTTCGTCCATGCTTTTCAAAAAGCGATCGTATATAATTGCCGACAAAGAATCATTCAACGGTACTTTTTTATAGTTATAACCGGATATAAGCGAAGCCACCGCCTTAACAGCGGTACTCTGCTGTTCGTTTGGTTCCAGGTTTAGCGAGCCATCAACCTTAACCGGTTTTGAAGGTGCCGCGTTACAGGCAAGCGCCGCGCCGAGGACCAAAACGAAATAAAATCTTTTAAACATATTCTTTACTGTCTTAAAATCAGGAACTAAATCAAACATCAATACAATACTTGTGCCTAATACCAGGCTAATTAAATATAAACAAAAAAAGACAGTCTAAATTGTCTGCCTCTTATTGAGAATAACAATATTACAATAATGTTTTGCTATTTTAATATAACAACAGGTTTTTTACTTTATTGTTATATAGAGACTAATTTTGGACAGAGATGTTACATCAAAACATCTAAATTGCACGGGCAATGAAACCGATAATTGAGTGTGTACCTAACTTTAGCGAGGGCGTTAATGCTGACGTAATAGCGCAAATAGCTGCGGCGATAACGCAAACCACAGGCGTTAAATTGCTAAATGTTGATGCCGGCCGTGATGCTAACCGCACTGTAATAACTTTTGCCGGAGAGCCCGAAGTTGTTGTTGAATCCGCCTTTAATTGTATAAAAAAAGCAGCAGAACTGATTGACATGCGCACGCAAAAAGGCGAGCATCCGCGTATGGGCGCAACGGATGTTTGCCCACTTGTGCCCGTAAGTAATATAACACTGGCTGAGGTTGATGTTTACGCAAGGCAATTAGCCGCAAGGGTGGGGGCTGAATTGAAAATACCTGTTTATTTGTATGAGTATTCGCAGCCAGATAAGCGCAGAAGTAATCTTTCAGTCATCAGATCAGGCGAGTATGAGGGTTTTTTTGATAAGATAGTAAAACCCGGATGGCAGCCTGATTTTGGCCCGGCAGAGATGAATGCGAAAGCGGGAGCTACCGTTATAGGTGCACGCAATTTTTTAATTGCTTATAATGTTAACCTTAACGCTACATCTGTAGATTTAGCCAACGAAATTGCTGCTGATGTGCGCGAATCGGGCCGGTTAGTAGTTAATAACGACGAAAAAAAGCGTATCCCCGGCTTATTGAAGGGCGTGAAAGCGATAGGCTGGTACATGGAAGAGTACAAATGCGCGCAGGTGTCAACCAATATTACAAATTTCACGCTTAGCCCCATACATCGAGTTTTTGAAACCATTGCTGAACGGGCAAAAGCCCGCGGTGTTGAAGCAACCGGCAGCGAATTGATAGGCCTGATACCACTAAGTGCCATAACAGAAGCGGGGCTATACTTTGCCAGTAAACAAGGGGTAAAGGCTTTATCGGAAAATGAATTATTGAATTTTGCTGTTAAAGGCATGGGTTTGGATGTAGTAAAACCATTTTATCCTAAAAAACGTATATTGGACTATCTGCTTAAATTTGAAAATGAAGGTGCAAAGGATAAGTAACAATTTTGTTACCATCTTAACTATCGCTTTAGTTTAAAAATAATCTTATTATTTAATTTTTATATTTAAACTATATCTGCTTTTTAACTCTAAGTAATATGTGTACACCTAATACTTTTGCGGCTTAAACCAAAAATGAATATCATTCTGTTAAAAATTACACGTTTTATATTAGCGATACTAGTGGTATGCTTTGCATCCGGCGTAGTTGCGCAAGGCACCCGCCTGGATAACAGCCAGCAATTTAAGGCCTTTGATAAAGCTTTGAATAAATCAGGCATTACTTTTACATTCCCCGAAGGGTTTAAAGAAATAAAGGCCGTTAATAATCGTGAGTTTAAATTTAATTATGCCCTGGAGCTTCCGGGTAAGGATTTTGAAATATGGCTGCGCGTAAACTCTCTAAAAGACAATAAAGCACTATTAAGCGATAATTATAAACGTATGAACGTTGATTCTGCGTATTCATTTATCATACAACAGCAGGCTTTGGCTTTTTCTAACGACAATGACTGGCTTACACGCCCTATTCCTAATTTTATCCTTAACCGCTACAACGCAGACGTTGGCAAAACCTATTTGGTTAACCTGAAGGACTCCCCAATAACAAAACATTATAAATACGCTCTACTGATAGTTTTGGCGAAATTCAATACAGGCAGTGTATTTGCTGTTTCTCTTACTAATGATAAGGGCCCGGAGTTTTTTAAGAACATGTTTCAGGCAAGTAATTGCCTTAAATTCAAATCGCCGGAGAAAACAGAAAAATAATGTTAATAAGTTAGTTTATTTAACGCCCTTATTCATCCTCTAAATTTTATTTTTGCTGTATGCGTCTTTTGGCGCTTATATATCATTTCTGTATATGGCTGAGGTTAATTATAGTGAAGACAGTATACGGTCGCTTGACTGGAAAGAACACATCCGCCTGCGCCCGGGCATGTACATTGGTAAACTGGGCGACGGTTCTGCTTATGATGACGGTATTTATGTTCTGTTAAAAGAAATAATTGACAACTCAATAGATGAGTTTGTGATGGGTGCCGGTAAAACCATTGAGGTAACCATTAGCGACCATAAGGTTTCTGTGCGCGATTACGGTCGTGGTATACCGTTGGGTAAGGTGATAGACTGCGTGTCTAAGATCAATACCGGTGGTAAGTACGATAGTAAAGCATTCCAAAAGTCGGTAGGTTTAAACGGTGTGGGTACTAAGGCGGTTAACGCATTGTCGACATCATTTGTGGTACAATCCTACCGCGACGGACGCACTAAAATTGCCGAGTTTGAAAAAGGGGAGTTGGTACGTGATGAGGCAGAAAAAGAAACCTCGCAACGGAATGGTACCGCCATTAACTTTTTCCCGGACGATTCCATCTTTAGGCATTACCGCTTTATCCCAGAGTTTATTGAGAACATGATATGGAACTATGTTTATCTGAACTCGGGCCTTACCATTAACTTCAACGGACAAAAATATTTTTCGGAACGCGGCCTTTATGACCTGCTGACCAAAAAGACAGATAACTCTGAGACCTTGCGTTATCCTATTATCCACCTTAAAGGTGAAGATATTGAGATAGCCATGACGCATGGGCAGCAATATGGGGAAGAATATTACTCATTTGTTAACGGTCAGCACACTACCCAGGGCGGCACGCACCAGGCGGCCTTTCGTGAGGCGGTGGTTAAAACCATCCGCGAGTTTTACGACAAAGATTATGATGCTGCCGATATACGCGCGTCAATAGTTTCGGCAATAGCCATTAAGGTTCAGGAGCCTGTTTTCGAATCGCAAACCAAAACCAAATTGGGCTCGCAAAATGTAGGTCCCGAAGGACCGTCTGTGCGAAGCTTTATAGGCGATTTTGTAAAAAAGGAACTTGATAATTACCTGCACAGAGATACAAAGACAGCCGAAGCTTTAAAGGCCCGGATCTTACAATCTGAACGCGAGCGTAAGGATATTGCCGGTATTAAGAAATTAGCTAACGAGCGTGCTAAAAAAGCATCGTTACACAACCGCAAACTGCGCGATTGCAAAGTGCATTTTGACGATACGCACGAACGTAAGCAGGATACAACGCTGTTTATAACCGAAGGTGACTCAGCATCTGGTTCTATCACCAAATCGCGCGATGTAATGACGCAGGCGGTATTCAGTTTAAAAGGTAAGCCGCTTAACTGCTTTGGCCTTACTAAAAAGGTTGTGTACGAGAACGAGGAGTTTAACCTGTTGCAACATGCGCTTAACATTGAGGACGGGATTGATGCCCTGCGCTACAACAACATAGTAATTGCTACCGATGCCGATGTTGATGGTATGCACATCCTTTTGCTATTGCTGACCTTCTTTTTGCAGTTCTTTCCTGATCTGGTATAGG
>CBFGNU010000015.1:0-26879 GCA_965650195.1 uncultured Mucilaginibacter sp.
TGTCGTGTTAATATTAACCGCAATGGTTTATAGCTGCTTTTGCGTTCGGCGTACTGTAAGTAGTTTTCGCAAAAATTGATCAGCAGGTCTATTTCAGCTTCTTTTTCGGCCATAAACTTTACGTATTTGCCTATTAATCGCAATATCTTCCGCATATATTTGGCGGCATTGTAGCTTTGCACGGGCAGCTGACTAAACATAAAACCAACTTCGGCCTTTACTTTTTCAATAAAAGCAGGCTGGTTATTGGCCTCGAAAAGCATATAGGCCATCAGCTCTTTATTCTCTTTCTTATGTCGGGCAAGCCGCAGGCACAGGTCGGTTAATTGCAAGGCCGATAAATGCTGCAATTCTTTTTTTATATCCTGTAAGCCGTAAGTACTTGTACTCATTTATGTGATTAATTTATTTAATTTTAGCGCAGGTACTACGCCCCATTAACTGATGTATTTAAATTATGAAAAAAAATAAACTCACCCTATATATTTTTATAGCGCTGATAGCCGGTATTGCGGTTGGCTATATTTATAATACACAGGTATTAAGTACCTACAACAACAAAATTAGTGCCGCCGAAACGGCTATCAAAACTGTTAACACTCAACTTGCGGCATCTACCGATACAACTACCGCGGCGTATAGCCAGCTAAAAGCCGAACGTGTTGAACAAAGCAAGATCCGTATAGAAAACAACCAATTACGCGAAAGCAAGGTAGAGTATTTTACCATTTTAAGCGATATTTTTCTGCGCCTGATAAAAATGATAGTGGCGCCGTTGGTGTTTACTACATTGGTTGTAGGGGTTGCTAAAGTGGGCGATATTAAGGCTGTAGGGCGCATTGGCGGCAAAACCTTGCTATGGTTTATAAGCGCTACGCTGGTATCATTATTACTTGGGATGGTTTTAATTAACTTTTTTAATCCCGGAGGCAACATGCACATTATGCTGCCGGATAGTAACCTGAGCACAGGCATACAAAAAACAGCGCTTTCATTAAAAGACTTTGTGACCCATGTGGTCCCCAAAAGCTTTTTTGAAGCAATGGTGACTAACGAGATATTGCAGATCGTAGTATTCGCTTTGTTTTTTGGTGTTGCCACCGCATCAATAGGCGAGAAAGGCGAGATTGTTATAAAGGCGATGGATGCCATAGCGCATGTTATAATGAAGATAACCACATCTGTAATGGGTCTTGCCCCGCTTGCCGTATTTGGCGCGATAACGGCTATTGTGGCCAAACAGGGCCTGGGCATTATTTCAACCTATGCGGTATTTATAGGCGAGTTTTATTTTTCGTTGCTGATATTATGGCTGGTGATAATTTTAGCCGGATTTGTGGTACTAAAAACGCGCGTGTTTACGCTGGTAGGTAAAATAAAAGATGCCATGCTGATAGCTTTCGGCACATCAACCAGCGAGGCAGCCTACCCCAAATTACTGATAGAATTAGAACGCTTTGGTTGTAGTAACAGGATAGCTAGTTTTGTTTTGCCGCTGGGATACTCGTTTAACCTGGACGGCTCTATGATGTACATGACGTTTGCGTCCATATTCCTGGCACAGGCTTATAATATCCACCTTTCCTTCGCTCAGCAACTATCTATGCTGTTAGTGCTAATGTTAACCAGTAAGGGTATTGCAGGCGTTCCACGGGCGTCGTTAGTG
Organism: uncultured Mucilaginibacter sp.; assembly: GCA_965650195.1. Classification (GTDB taxonomy): domain Bacteria; phylum Bacteroidota; class Bacteroidia; order Sphingobacteriales; family Sphingobacteriaceae; genus Mucilaginibacter. Next base: position 1,667 of record CBFGNU010000015.1, read on the forward strand.
GTAATAGCGGGTACTATTGCCATGTTCAACATCCCCGAAGCAGGACTGGCGCTACTTATCGGTATAGATCCGCTATTGGATATGGGCCGCTCGGCTACTAACGTGCTAGGTAATGCAATGGCGACTGCGGTGGTGAGTAAGTGGGAAGGGGAACTTGAGGGAAGCGATGTCAGTAATGAGTGATTGATTAGCTAAATTTGATGTAGCCCCGTGAGCGATTTAATCTTATCTTAGAAACCTAAATCATCAAATGGCTGCAGCATTTCACTTTGGATTTGAAATTTTTAAAATAGCAATTCAGGCGACTTTTTATTCTTCAATCATATTATTTCTAATATTTATTTTTAATAGAATAATCGGAAATAATCGACTTAGGGGGATTAAATTCAAAACTTTGTATTTGCCAATTGCGGGCTTAATGTTTGTATTTTCATTTACTTATTATGGGAATCACGGGCTTGGCGATGAAGCTAACCTTCCTTTGGGTCATGGGAGTACAATGAACAGTGGTGATGGCTATCCCTATTTTTACCTGGAATCTAATAATCAAATTAATATTGATAGTTTTTTGGTTCGCAATGACCATTTATGCTTTGAATCAAATAAGAATTACTACGACTATCAACTAGAATCAGCTAAATGGAACAAGTACGATAGTATGGAGGAATACGAAACCTATGCTTCAACTCATAATTTACCTCGAGTAAATGAATTCAAAACTTTTTATCCTCAATATGCCGCCTACTGGAATGGCTGGCGATTTTGGTTTCTTCCTTAAAACTATATTAGAGGTGGATGGAAGTTTTGTTGAAGCAGCGTGATTACAAAAAGAAAATTTGATTCATTTGACAGATGAAGCAAATCAAATACTTAAAATTGCAGCCGCATCCAGAAAAACAGTTTCTGGAAAATGAAGGATTGAAAAATCAATAATTAAAAAACAATCAATAATTCAATAACTCAGTAATTCAATAATTGCCACCGCATGATTCAATTATCTAAAACAAAAAGAATATTCCTCGCACTATGCATTATCCTGCCGTTTGTAATATACTGTGTGTATTACTATAGTATGATGATAAAGAATGCGCCATATAAGTTTACCGAATTTGATTCCTTCTCTTATCAGTTTGGCCCAAGGAACAGTATGCTGAATAGCTACAATTCAAAAACCGGCGAATATCAATATGTAAACGACCGTGACTCAGTTGTTAAAACACAGCTTAGATTAAGCAAAGATGACCTGCTTTATCTGCACCGCAAAGCAGCCATGCTGGGATTTTGGGATTTCCCCGTTAAAGAAACAGGCGATAGCGTCAAAACCGGCAGGCAGCCGTTACGCTATACCATAGAGTTTAAATACAAACGCAAAAGCAAACGCGTAACTTTTGATAAGAACTACGAAGGCGACCCGAAACTAATTGACGCCAACGAGAAAATGATAAAGGAAGTTGAGCTGGTAATGGCCCAGGCAGAGGCAAGGCAGAAAAAGTAAATTAGGGTTGTTTATTGAAATACTTATTTCTATATTTGCACCTCGAATTTTAAAACAATAATTAACAAACCATGTACGCAATAGTAAGTATAGCCGGACAGCAATTTAAAGTTGCTAAAGACCAGCAGATCTTTGTACACAGATTACAAGGAGACGAGGGCGCTAGTATTGAATTTGACAGTGTGTTGTTAGCAGAAAACGAAGGTAAATTCAAATTAGGTTCTGATTTGAGTGGCGCTAAAGTATCAGCTAAGATCTTGTCTCATTTAAAAGGTGATAAAGTAATTATCTTCAAAAAGAAAAGAAGAAAAGGTTACAAAAAGAAAAACGGTCACCGTCAGCAATTTACCAAGATAGAGATCACTGGTATCACATTATAATTTAAGTTTAACACAGATCTGTTTATCAGGTCATAAAGATATTTAGAAATGGCACACAAAAAAGGAGCCGGTAGTTCAAGAAACGGCCGTGAGTCGCATAGCAAACGCTTAGGTATCAAGATATTTGGTGGTCAGCCTGCAATTGCCGGTAACATCATCGTTCGTCAGCGTGGTACCAAACACAATCCGGGCCTTAACGTAGGTATCGGTAAAGACCATACCTTATTTGCTTTAGTGCATGGTGAGGTAATTTTCAAAAAGAAAGCAGACAACCGTTCATACGTTTCTGTTATCCCTTTTGAAACTGCACCTGTTTTAGAAGATGCTGCTCCTAAAGCAGCTGCGAAAATTGAAACAAAAGCAGTTGAAGTAGAAGCACCTGTAGCTGAAGAGGCTCCAAAAGCAAAGAAAGCACCTGCAAAAAAGAAAGCTGAAGAAGCAGAAACTGCTGCTCCGGCAGAAGAAGCCGCTGCTGAGTAATTACTACAACGGCGATAAAATATTAAAGGCCCTTATCAAAATGATAAGGGCCTTTTTTGTTTAAAGGATGTTAAAGTTATTATCCGGGTCAACGTACTCCAGCAGCTCAAAGTTGATGGGCACTGAACATACCATCCGCACAGGAATTCCATTTTTTGTAGCCGGTTTCCAGCGATCGAGTTTTTTAGCTACACGTAAAATCTCTTTATCCTGAATTACGGATAAGCCGCGCACTACCTTCAGGTCACTTAAGCGGCCATCGCTTTCAATAGCCATTAGCAGATATACCTTCCCTTTGCGCAGGTTCATTCTATCCCAATAAGTATAGGGGATGCGTTTTAAGCGTTTATAGAATTTATCCATACCGCCCTCAAACTGTGGCATAACATCGGCATCATTCAATGCAAGGGTAACACTGGTATTGGATGGAGTTTGCTGCGACCATGCGCCCAGCGCAAAAACAATAGCAATTAAAGTAAGAGTTATCTTTTTCATGCTTGATAAGAATTAAAAAGACAGGGCGTTTAAAACGCTAATTGGTTAATATTAGTAAAGTTACTAATATTCTCTAATCATCAAGCTATCGGCAAAATTTCTCAAATATTCCTTTTTCTCTGCCGGAAGCGCTAATTCATCCAGTGCTTTAAAAGCTTTGTCGGCATAATCATGCATTTCCGTTTCGGCATGCTGCCTTACATTTACGGAGTTGTAAATAGCGGTTACGGCGCTTACTTTCTCAGTTGTATCATATGTTGTTGATGCCAGCCAATTGTTTAGTTCTGCCTTGTTTTCCTTATTTGCCAGCTCAAGAGTTTTTATCAGCAGGTAGGTTTTTTTGTTGGATAAAATATCGCCGCCTACCTGTTTGCCAAACTTTTCCGGGTCGCCATAAACATCGAGTATGTCATCCTGCAACTGGAAAGCCAGGCCAAGGTTCTCGCCAAATTCTAAAAGCAGATCGGCGTTTTTTATATCGGCACCGCCTACCAAGGCACCTATTTTTAACGCGCCGCCCAACACCACAGCTGTTTTAAGGCGGATCATCTCCATGTATTCGCTGATGTTTACGTCATCGCGCACCTCAAACTCCATATCCAGCTGCTGCCCTTCGCACACGCCTACCGCCGTTTCGTTAAATATGGTTAAGATGGTACGGAGTAAATGATCCTCCACCTGCATAATGAGCTTGTAGCCCTCAATCAGCATCACATCGCCTGATAGGATGGCCGTATTGGCGTTCCAGCGCTCGTGTACGGTCGTTTTTCCCCTGCGCAATGGTGCTTTATCCATAATATCATCATGCATCAGCGTGAAGTTATGGAACACCTCAATGGCCAGTGCAGGTGCCATGGCTTTCTCTACATCGCCCTCAAACAGGTCGCAGGCCATAAGCAGTAATGCCGGGCGCATACGCTTGCCACCAAGGTCAAGTATATAGCTTATCGGTTCGTATAGTTTAGCAGGATAGGGGGGGAAGTCTATTTTTTCAACAGCCTTTTGTATCAGTACCTGTAATTCTTGTATATCTCTCATGTGTTACCGTCAGGCTGTTATTAATCCTGAACTAAAGAAAAATCTATCTGCTTTTTAGTAAGGTCAACATTTTTAACGCGGATCTTTACCTCATCGCCCAAACGGTAAGTTTTCTTTTTCCGCTGACCGATGATGGCGTAATTTTTCTCGTCTAAAGTATAAAAATCATCAGAGATATCGCGCAAACGGATCATGCCCTCGCATTTATTTTCAATTATCTCCACATACATACCCCATTCCGTAACACCAGAAATAACGCCTTCAAAAACGTTTCCAACCTGATCCTGAAGATATTCTGCCTGTTTGTATTTAACAGATGCGCGTTCAGCATCAGCCGCTCTTTTTTCCATCTGCGAGCTGTGCTGACACATTTTTTCATACATATCCTCGTTCACCGACTGGCCGCCGTTGAGATAATGCAACAATAAGCGGTGCACCATAACATCAGGATATCGACGGATAGGCGAGGTGAAGTGCGTGTAATAATCAAACGCAAGGCCATAATGGCTGCTGGTTTTGGTGGTATAAATAGCCTTCGCCATTGAGCGTATGGCTAAATGGGTAAGCACGTTCTGTTCTTTTTTACCTTCCACATCTTCCATCAAGTGGTTTAGCGAGCGCGCTATATCTTTATCAGATTTTGTATTGATCTTATATCCAAACCGCGAAGCAAACTGCGCGAAACTGGCTAAAGCTTCAGGCTTAGGAGAATCATGAGCGCGATAAACAAAGGTATATTTTTGCTTGCCTTTGCCTTTTTTGGCGACAAACTCAGCAACCTTGCGGTTAGCTAACAGCATAAAATCTTCTATAAGCTTATGCGCGTCTTTACGTTCTTTTATGTAAACACCTGTCGGCTTTCCTTTCTCGTCCAGCTTAAACTTAACTTCAGTAGTTTCAAAGCTGATGGCGCCATTTTTAAATTTGCGGTCGCGCAGGATATAAGCAAGTTCATTCAGCTTTAATATCTCATCCTTAAAGTCGCCTTCTTGTGCTTCAATAACTTCCTGCACTTCCTCGTAAGTAAAACGACGGTTGGAGTGAATTACCGTTTTGCCGAACCACTCGCTTTTAATGTTGGCTTGTTCATCCAGTTCAAATACGGCCGCAAAACACAGTTTGTCCTCATTAGGACGTAATGAACACAGTCCATTAGATAAGCGCTCAGGCAACATCGGTATCACCCTATCAACCAGGTAAACAGACGTACCCCGCTCAAATGCTTCCTTATCCAACGCCGAATCAGGTATTATATAATGTGCTACATCGGCAATGTGCACGCCTACTTCATAATTGCCGTTTTCGAGTTTTTTAAGTGACAAGGCATCATCAAAATCCTTCGCATCAAAGGGGTCAATGGTGAAGGTGATAGTATCTCTAAAATCACGTCGCTTGGCCACTTCGGCAGGGGTGATCTCTGCAGAGATTTGTTCCGCATCATGCTCAACCTCAGCCGGGAACGACAGCGGGAAGCCATATTCCGCAAGGATGGCGTTCATTTCCGTATCGTTCTCGCCCTGCTCGCCTAATACATGCTTAATGCGCCCAACCGGGTTGCGGGCACCCGCGGGCCAGTCGGTAATTTCTGCAACCGCTTTAATGCCGTTTTTTGCCGAATTGAGTTCGCTCATCGGTATAAAAATATCATGCATCATTTTGCGGTCGTCGGGTATCAGGAAAGCGTACCGTTCAGACATTTTTACAACGCCCGTAAACTCCATTTTGGCGCGCTGCAATATTTCTATTACTTCACCTTCCTGGCGGCGGCCCTTGCTTTTGGCGTATACATAAACTTTTACACGGTCGCCGTTAAGCGCATTGCGTAGTTTTCTTGGAGCAACAAAAATGTCGCTTTCGCCCTCTTCATCGGTAACTATAAAAGCTGATCCGTCATTAGTAAGATCAACTTTACCTTCGACAAAAGTTTTAAGCTCAAGCAGCTGGAATTTGCCGGGCGACACTTCCTTTAGAACCTGCTTAAAAGCTTCGTCTTTCAGTATATCGCCTATCACATCCCGCGATTCAGGATCGCGGATATTCAATTTGGCCGATACTTGTTTATAATTTAATGGTGTATTTCCGTTTTGCTCAAAAACATCCAGCACAAGCTGGGTAAGCACTTTGTGTATAGATGAGTTGGTATTCTTTTTCTTAGACATAGGTAGATAAATTATTAATAGCAATTAACCTTATTCGGGAACAAGATTCTTATATATTAAAACATCAATTGCCGGTATGTTTTAACGATTTTAGTTGTGTCGATATTTTAACACAGTAAGGCAATGTTTTTTCGATAGTAGTCAAAGATAAACATTTATTTATGTAAGAATTAAGCGCGTTCTCCTGGTATCGCGTCAATCAATTTCTGCGTGTACTCGTTTTTCGGAGACGAATAAATATCATCCGGATAGCCCGATTCAATGATCTCCCCCTTATTCATCACCATCATTCGGTCGGATATATGCCGTATAACCGCCAGATCATGTGAAATGAAAATGTAAGATAGGCCCAGCTCCAGCTGTAGCTCACGTATAAGGTTTAAAACCTGCGCCTGTACAGAAACATCCAGTGCAGATACGGATTCATCACAAATGATAAATTTAGGCTGTAGCGCAAGTGCGCGCGCTATAACTATTCGTTGACGTTGCCCACCAGAAAACTCGTGCGGATAACGGTTAAAATGATCGGGAGAGAGGTTAACGCGCTCCAACAGGTCCATTACTTTCTGTCTGCGTTGAGCATTGCTGCTATAGAGACCATGTACCGTCAAAGGTTCCATTATAGATTGCCCAATGGTTTGCTGCGGATTTAGTGAGGAGTAAGGATCCTGAAAAATGATCTGCATATCTCGCCTCATTTCCCTAAGCGCTTCGCCCTTTAAACCTCTTACGTCGGTGCCATCAAAAATAATGCTTCCCGATGTAGGCTCTATCAAACGCAATATACTTCGCCCTAAAGTTGTTTTACCACAACCCGATTCGCCAACTAAACCCAGCGTTTCTCCGGGATATACTTCAAAACTTACGTCGTTGACAGCTTTGATGACCGTTTTATCGCGACTGAAAAGACCCCCGCTTTGGCCAAACCAGGTGCTTAAATTCTTTACTTTTAAAATTGGTTCTGCCGAGTAGAGCTTTTTTTGCCTTTCAGCTATCTCTCCGGGTTTATAGCTGTTCAATTCGCGTATTGTATCAACAGTAGCAGATGCGTCAGCTAAAAAGTCGGCAATAACTGGGAGTTTTTTCAATCGAATATTTACCGAAGGCCTGCAAGCTAACAGGCCTTTTGTGTAGGGATGTTGCGGATTGTTAAATAGCGTATCAACATCGCCTTGTTCAACAATTTCTCCCTTATACATCACCAGTAATCGGTCGGCTATTTCACTAACAACCCCCAGATCATGAGAGATGAATATCAAACTCATACCGCGCTGCTCCTTCAATTTATGCAGCAAGCTTAATATTGTTTTTTGTACCGTTACGTCCAGCGCGGTAGTAGGCTCATCGGCAATTAATATTTCCGGGTCGCAAGCCAGTGCCATGGCAATCATTACCCGCTGTTTTTGTCCGCCGGACAATTGGTGCGGATAGCTATCAAATATGGCTTCAGGGCGGGGCAACTGCACCTCGTTGAACAATTGTATAGCTTTAGTTTTTGAGTCTGACTTGTTTAACCCGATGTGTAATTGAAGGGCTTCAACTAATTGGTAACCACAAGTTAATACCGGGTTAAGCGAGGTCATAGGCTCCTGAAAGATCATCGCGATTCTATTACCCCGAATAGCGCGCATCCGCTCCTCGCTTAACTCAAATAAGTTGATGTTTTCTAAGTTGGCCCTGCCTGATATGGTTGCACTTGTTGTACCCAACAGCCTCATTAAGGCAAGCGACGTTACTGATTTACCGGAGCCTGATTCGCCTACAATACCTAAAGTTTCGCCTTTATTGAGCGTAAAGCAGATATCATTAACAGCTTTAAAAACACCGTTTTGGGCGTTAAATTCAACTGTTAAATTGCTTACGTTCAGCATCAGCCAACAATAGTTATATTCTCGTCTTCAATTAGTTCTTCGCCACGGTAACGCCTCAACAATTGGGCGGTTGCGACCACGTCCTTTTGGCAATAAGTACAAATGCGTTCCAGTTGGTTATCTTTCCAATAAACATCGCCCACCATACTGCCGTCAATATCATCTTTTGGGGTAGGGATATTAAAAATAGTGGTAAGCAGGTTAAGCGAAGTATAGCTTTTATAGTCGCCAAACTTCCAAAGCTCCATAGTATCCAGGTGATTTATCTCCCAGGGCTTTTTGCCCGCTATCTCCAACTGCGATGGCAGCATAAGTCCATGTATCAACATACGGCGGCACAGGTACGGAAAATCGAACTCTTTGCCGTTATGAGCACACAACACAAGCGTATTGGGCTGCCCTTTAAGCATTTTTGTGAAGCTGATAAGCACTTCGCGTTCGTCATCACCGGCAAACGATTTTATGCGTAAGCCCGTGTTTTTGCCACCGGTAAAAATGCCTACAGAAATGCATATTATTTTACCAAACTCGGCCCAAATGCCCGCGCTTTTATAAAAGTTCTCGGCGGTTTCCTCTTTTCTGTTGTACAGCGTTTTCTTATCCCAAAGAATTTTTAAATTATCAGGTACATCGGCGTAGGTACTATATTGCGGAACAGTCTCAATATCAAGCACCATTAAATTACTCAGATCGTATTGCTCAAGCATAAATAAAATGCAAATTTATCAATGGCAATATAGCAATTGTAGAAGAGCTTGCCGAATGCAGCCGGTATAAAATAATAAAGGGCATCCATTGGGACGCCCTTTGTTATTTTTCGTAATGCTTTGCTGTTATAATTGAGCGGCTTTTACTTTTACCACTATCTTTTTATCTCTATCAGGTCCGTCGTCGGTTTTAATAGCCGGGCGATGTGATGTTTTAGGGAAAAATATTAATAGGGTGTCCGGATCGCCTTCAAAGTACTCACCAGGCAATGAGCTTTCATAAAAACCAATATCAGTTCCCGCGTTAAACGGTGTTGCCCACTTCGCATCTGCGGGCGGTTTCATTATGCCCATTTTCTCTTTCCCGCTTATAACCAATTGCAGGTCGATATATTTTTCGTGTACTTCCCATCTGCTCACTTCAAAAGTTTTTAAAGGGCCATTAGTTGTAATACCATAAGCATTGGTTCCGCTTACCGGTTTGGTACCATTGGGCAGCTCTTGCAGATTGGTAGTAGCTAAATAAGTAAAAACGCTGTCCCACAATGGTTTGTTGGCATGATATTGAGCGGCAAACTGAACAAGATCCACACTTGGTGAAAGTTTTGGTTTAAAACCATTACGCCATTCCCCTTTATCGGCCCAGGCTTTCGCGGTTTTTTCTGTCCATTTAGTTTGCGAAAATGCTGTGTTCGCGGCTATACCTAAAATTATAAGGCAAACCAGTTTGTAGATGATCGTTCTTCTCATGTTTAAAATTCTATTGTAAGGTTCACTTTAGAGTGAAATAATTGGATTGATAGACCAATAATACGAGTATTAGTTTAAAATAGGGAAGCGCCAGGGTAAAATTTATGCTATACTAACACAGATCAAACCTTTTTGCCTATTTCGATTTCGTAAAAATTAAGCCCCTGTATGCTTTTTAATTATGGTAAGTAATTGTAAAATTGCCAATTGTAAACCAATGCAGTCTGTTTATTTTTTACTTAGCCGATGGTGTTTAAGTGGATTGTATTGCTAAATTTATAAACACAAAATATTAATGGAAGACAAATTCTCATTAGCAGGGAAAGTAATTATAGTAACAGGTGGAACCGGAATATTAGGCAACTCCTTTGTAAATGGTATAGTAGAGGCAGGCGGCGCTGTGGGCATTTTAGGCAGAAATGCCGCTGTCGCTGAAGAGCGGGCGGATGCCATAAACAAAAACGGAGGCAAAGCTATTGCACTGGTTGCCGACGCATTGGATGAAGCCGCTTTAATAGCTGCTAAAGACAAAGTAATTGCGGCTTTCGGCAAAGTTGATGGTTTGGTAAACGGTGCAGGCGGTAATATACCCGAAGGGGTTTTAATGCCCGATCAGGACCTGTTTGGGATGAATATAGCAGGTATGAAAAAGGCAATGGATCTGAACCTGTGGGGTACTATACTGCCAACACAGGTATTCGGTAAAGCTATACATGATACGGCTGGTAAGGGCAGCATTGTTAATATATCATCAATGAACTCAAAGCGTGCTACTACCCGTGTTTTAGGTTATAACATGGGTAAGGCAGCAGTTGATTGTTATAACCAATGGTATGCAGTAGAGTTAGCCAACAGATATGGCGATGCCATCAGGATGAATGCCATTGCCCCCGGTTTTTTCCTAACGGAGCAAAACCGGAACTTGCTTACAAAACCCGAAGGTGGATACACAGAAAGAGGCGAAAAAGCGATCAGGCAAACACCATTTAACCGCTTTGGCCATCCGGATGAATTGATAGGGGCATTGGTTTGGCTGTTAAGCGATGCGTCGAAATTTGTAACCGGCTCAATGGTTTGCGTTGACGGGGGATTCTCCATATTTGGAGGCGTTTAATTGCCAATAGTATTTAAATTATATATTGCGCCCCATAAGGCGTTGTTATTTAACCAAAATGAACCAAACAAAAACAGGTAACTATCGCTGGACGATTTGCGCGCTTCTCTTTTTTGCTACTACTGTTAATTATCTTGACAGGGCGGTAATTAGCTTGTTGAAATCAGACCTCACCAAAGAGTTTAGCTGGGACGACGGCGATTATGCCAATATCGAGATCGCGTTTAAGGTGTCTTATGCACTTGGTTTGTTACTTTCGGGAAGACTGATAGATAAGTTAGGAACAAAGATGGGCTACTTTTGGGCCACCTTTTTATGGAGCGTTTCAGCAGTTTGCCATGCATTTGCCAACAGCACCCTGGGCTTTGCTGTGGTGCGTTCAGCACTGGGGTTAAGCGAATCGGGGAATTTTCCGGCGGCGGTAAAGACAACTGCCGAGTGGTTTCCAAAAAAGGAACGGGCATTTGCAACTGGTATATTTAATTCGGGCGCTAACATCGGTGCTATTGTAGCGCCTCTAACCGTTCCGTTCATTGCCGTAGCCTGGGGATGGAAATGGGCCTTTATTATCACCGGTTCTGTGGGTATTGTATGGCTGATACTATGGTTGATATTTTATGAGATACCAACCAGGCAAAAAAGGGTAACACAGGCTGAATTAGACTATATCAACAGTGATATGGACGAGAAAGATAAAGCCGATAAGTTAAAAGAACATACCAAAGTTTCATGGTTTCAGTTGCTTAAGTATAAGCAAACCTGGGCTTTCTCTGTAGGTAAGTTTTTAACTGATCCTGTATGGTGGTTCTATCTTTTCTGGTTACCCGATTTTTTAGAAAGTCAGTACGGTTTAAAGGGAACTCAAATAGCTTTGCCCGTTGCATTGGTTTACACTATTTCAACCTTTGGCAGCGTGTTTGGTGGTTATCTTCCAAAAAAACTTATTGAGAATAATTGGCCCGCATTTAAGGCGCGTAAAACATCTATGCTTATATATGCCATAGCTGTTATACCTATTGTTTTTGCTCAATTGTTGGGCAGCATAAATATGTGGCTGGCTGTTTTAATAATTGGTTTGGCAACATCTGCCCACCAGGCCTGGAGCGCAAATATATTTACAACGGTGTCAGACATGTTTCCTAAAAAAGTAGTTGGTTCAATTACCGGTATCGGCGGGATGTTTGGCTCTGCGGGTAGTGTATTGCTGTCATGGCTGGTGCAGAAAAAAATGTTTATGCATTATCGTGCAATTGATCAAATAGAAACCGCATATTACATCATGTTTTTTGTATGCGGAGCGGCTTATTTATTAGCTTGGTGTATTATGCATTTCCTGGTACCGAAGATGAAACAGGTTGACTTGGATTAAATATTAGTATTATATATTTGTATATAGTTTTAACAACACAGATTTATGAGTAGTTACAAAGCCTTAACAATGAATGATATTGCGAAAGCATTAAATCTTTCTGCGTCAACGGTTTCCAAAGCGCTTAGCGATAGCTACGAAATCAGTGAGAAAACCAAGCAACTGGTTAACGACTACGCTAAGCAAAATAATTATCGCCCCAATTTAATTGCCCAAAGTCTTAAACAAGGCCATAGCAACTCTATTGGAGTAGTGGTAGCTTCTGTTGATAATCCTTTCTTTTCACAGATAATAAACGGCATAGAATCAGTTGCATATGCCGAGGGTTACAACATTATTATCACCCAGACGCATGAGTCGCATGAGTTGGAGGTACAAAACGTTAATCACCTGGCACACAGATCGGTTGATGGAATGCTTGTTGCTATCTCAACAGAAACGCAAAATATAGAACACCTTAAAAAACTGCAGCAACAGGGCTTGCCTATTATATTTTTTGACCGTGTAACCGATGATATGGATACCCACAAGGTTACAGTTGAAAACTTTAAAAGCGCCTACGACTCTACCGCATATCTGATTAGTTTGGGTTATAAAAGAATAGCGCATATAACATCTTCTGATGATACATCTGTTATGCGGGAACGCTTAGCCGGGTATGAAAAGGCATTAGCTGACAATGGTGTTAAAGTAGATCAGGATCTGATAAAGCACTGCTTCGCTACCGGACGTGACAGGGTCAAGTTAAAAGAAGCTTTAGACGAGTTATTTGCGTTAAAGCAACCACCCGATGTTATCTTTTCAGCTTTTGACAAAATAACCACAGTTACGCTATCGCTGCTTCACGAAATGAAGAAATCAGTGCCCGAAGATGTAGCTTTACTTGGTTTCACTAACACCATACTGGCCGATATTTTAAATCCTCCGCTTACAAGCATAACGCAACCAGGTTTTGAGATGGGAAAAGAAGCTACCAGAATGCTTATTCACTTAATAAAGGACGAACATTTGGTAACGAAGTTTGAAACTATAGTTTTACCCACCGAGTTGGTGGTACGTGATTCTTGTCCGTCTAAAAAGTAAGTTCTAGTTTCTTCATACCTGAATGTTTTTGCTTAAAACAAAAGCAAATGCTTTTTACTTATAGTTTTAAACAACCGATATCATGAAAAAGATCATATTTACATTACTATTTGGCGCTGTAATAAGCTTTTCAGCATCTGCACAGTTATTACCCAAATTTCAATTTGGTGTTAAAGGCGGGGTAAACTTAACCAGTCTGTCCAAATCGGGCACATTCAATAGTGATAATCAGGCGGGTTATTTAGGAGGTATTTGGATGCGTTTTGGGGCGCTGGGTTTCAATGTTCAGCCCGAAGCCTATGTAACAAGTAAAAATGTCACTGTAGATGGCAGTAACGCCAAATTCACCAGCCTTGATGTGCCGGTGCTGATTGGTGGTAAAGTAGGCGCGCTTGGCTTTGGTACAAGATTCTATACAGGTCCGGTTTTATCATTTGCCATTAATAAAGACCAGAGTTTTGGTACCGCTGCTGCAAATGCCGCAAAGCTTAATTATAAAGATCAAAATTTCGCGTGGACATTGGGAGCAGGAGTGGATATACAAAAAATATCAATAGATCTGCGCTACGAAAAAGGTCTCACCAAACAGGAATATGGCACAGGCTCAACGAAAATTAACTTGTTTAACCTGTCCTTGGGTTATCGGTTATTCTAAACCTCAAAAATAGCTGTTATAAGCACCAGCAGTATCAACGAGATAGAGAGCGACATCATGTAGGTCATTGTTATTCCTGTCATTTTCGTTATAGTGCGGAAAACACTTCTGTGATACACCACACGCAACGATCTGTACAGATACCACAGCACACCGGCAATACCGGCATAGTTGAAAAATTTGTCGACCTGTAGCCAGTCATCCGGTACCGCCATTTTAATCAGCATCATTATGACAAGAAACAAAAACAAAAAGCAGTGAAAATGAAAGGAGAAGATAAGATGCTCTACGTAGAATTTTTTGTTTTTGTAAAAAGTTATCTTTAGTATCAGTGCAAACAACGGTAATAAAAGAAACATCATTTTAGGGGCGTTGTGTTTAACCCCTTCTGAAATCATTTTCTGAGTGTTCTCGCCACCCTTTTCTTTCCACGCATATTTCTTTTTATGGAAATATCGCTCCAAAAAATTATCGCGTTTATCGGCCGGTAATTTTTGTTGATCATTTAGATACTTATCGTAGGTGCCGCCATCTGTATTGGCAATTACAAAGTCAGATAGTCCATTGTAATTGTAGGTGGTATCCAGATCTCCGGTCTTTCCTTTTGTTACCGTAAATTTGTCAAATACGTACGTTGTATCTTGTTTACCTGCTTGGGTAGTTTTAATTTTTAAAGTTTCAACAAACTGCGTTGTGTCGGTTTTGCCGCCGTTTTGGGCACTTATCCTGTTTAGGGCAGCCTGGATAACTCGTTTTTGTTCCTTGGTAAGCGCGGTGTTATTTTTAACATGATTTGCAGCGTCGGCAATTTCTGTAGCAGCGTTTTTTTTACTACTACCGGTATTATCCATCTCCTTATCGGAATGACTGAACAACAAAACAAAATATACCAAACTAATAAATATATACATCTTAACCGGATGCAGATACTGCACACGTTTTCCCGCCATATATTCGTTGGTTAGCTTTCCGGGTTTAAAAAAAAGAGGTTTTAATGTGTGAAAAAATTGGTGGTCAAAATGGAAGTAATCAGACACCGCATGAGTTATCATGTGGCCAAAGCTTTCTTTTATCTGCAGGTTCTCCTGTCCGCATACATGGCAATATTTCCCCTGTAACTCCGCGCCACAGTTTAAACAATCATTCTCGTGCCGGTAATGTTTTTTCATCAGCTTAGTGATATTGTCAGGTATTAACTCAAAAAATCTAATTCGTTTTATGCGTGTTTTATAGCATGTTTAAGGGCAGCATTATGTTTGTATTTAAACACAAAAGGAAACACAACTGCAATAACCAGGGCGTAACCGGCAAAAGCCAGCCATATGCTGCGCCAATCTTTGTTGCCGTCTGCCAGTGTAAAGTAACTATCTATTAACCATCCGCTTATCAAACTGCCAAATAAGGCTCCAAAGCCGTTAACCATCATCATAAATAATCCCTGCGCACTTCCCCTTATCTCGGGTGTTGTTTGGGTTTCAACAAATAATGATCCTGATATATTAAAGAAATCGAAGGCCATGCCATACACAATACACGACAAAACTATCATCCAAAGACCATTGGCCGGATCGCCAAAGGCGAAAAGCCCAAAACGTAACACCCAGGCCAGCATGCTAAACAGCATTACATACTTAATACCGAATTTACGCAGGAAGAAAGGTATGGCCAGGATGAAGAGTGTTTCAGATATCTGCGATATTGACATAATGATAGCAGGGTATTTAACTGCTATTGTGTCTTTATAAGCCGGATTTAAATCAAAATCATGAATGTATGTATCGCCGTAAGCATTAGTTAACTGCAAAGCAGCGCCTAAGAGGAGAGAGAAGAGAAAGAAAACTGCGAAGCGCGAATCCTTTAATAATTTGAAAGCATTTAAACCCAGATCGCCGGATGCCAGCACACCGGTGGCTTTGTTAAATAACGGCCGGCATTTAGGTAGTGTAAATGAGTATAAACCTAACAGTAAAGACACGCCCGAAGCTATATAGAATTGATTGGCGGTTTTTTCATTGTTAGTTAAGCTTACTGTCCATAGCGCGGCAATAAATCCAACAGTGCCCCATGTACGGATAGGTGGAAATACCTTAACCACATCCATATTTAGGTTTTTAAGCGCCGAATAACAAACTGTTATAGACAAGGACAGCGTAGGCATGTAAAACAACATGTTCAACAAAATCACCCAAAAGAAAACGTTTGGATCATTAACCAGCGGAATTGTAAAAAGTACTGCTGCGCCGCACAAATGCAAAATGCCATAAAGTTTTTCGGCGTTTACATACCTGTCGGCAATGTATCCGATAATGGTGGGCATAAAAATAGAGGAGATGCCCATGGTAGAAAAGATGGCGCCGAACTGCGCTCCCGACCAGCCTTTATTTTGAAACCAATAGGCACCTACGGTAAGCAACCACGCTCCCCATATGAAAAATTGCATGAAGTTCATTAGTATTAAGCGGAACTTAATATTCATATGGCTGTGAGGATATGAGGATAATAAAACAGTTAATTATGAGGGGAAAATAAGTAATTATTTCGGATTTCGGATTTGTGATTTCGGAATTATATAAATTCTCAGGCAAATCCGAAATCGAACATCCGAAATCCGATATCACGAAGCTTTTCGACGATTCAGTTCGTCGCGTATTTTTGCAGCCTTCTCGTATGATTCCTCGGCAAGGGCCTCCTGCAGTTTAGTTTTTAACTCCTCTGTACTTAAGGATGAAAAGCCGGCGGTGGGGTTTACCGGGGTAGCTTCTTCGGGAGTTTCAGAGATGTTTTCAAGGTAAACGAACTCATTACCTTCAATTACAATACCCGCGCTCGAAAGGATGAACTCGTAAGTATAAATAGGACAGTCAAACCTTACCGCCAGGGCAATAGCATCAGATGTCCGGGCGTCTATCTCCAAACTTTTTTTACCATCGGTACATATCAGCTTTGAATAAAATATACCATCAACCAGGTTATAGATGATCACTTCCTGAATGGAAATGTGATAAGCTTCGGCAAAACTTTTAAAAAGGTCGTGGGTAAGCGGACGGCTGGGAGTCATTTTTTCAATTTCAATGGCTATGGCTTGCGCCTCAAAGCTGCCTATTATTATGGGCAATCTTCTTCTGCCATTAATTTCGCCCAAAACAAGCGCATAAGCACCTGATTGTGTTTGGCTGTAAGATAGCCCGACAATATCGAGCTCTATTTTTTTCATATTATTACCCATCACAACCTATTCCTTGTTTATGCTGCTTTTTTATAGTTTTTAATAGCTGCTATCAATTTTGGTACCACTTCAAACGCATCGCCAACAATGCCATAATCAGCAACTTTAAAAAAAGGTGCATCAGGGTCTTTATTAATAACCACAATTGTTTTGGATGAGCTAACCCCTGCAAGGTGTTGTATGGCCCCTGAAATTCCAACCGCAATATACAAATTTGGACTAACAGCTATGCCAGTTTGTCCAACATGTTCGCTGTGTGGCCGCCAGCCCGCGTCTGACACCGGTTTTGAGCATGCCAATGCCGCGCCTAATACCTCGGCCAATTCTTCTAACATGCCCCAGTGTTCGGGCCCTTTAAGACCGCGTCCGCCCGAAACAATGATCTCTGCTTCCGGCAGCGAAACTTTATCTGTAGCCTGTACGATTTCTTTCAGCATGGCTTTAAAATCAGACTCGTTCGCAGTAGCACTAAACTCTTCTATATGTTCAGGCTTAATGTTCTCTGCAATTTTATAAGTGTTAGGCGTAAGCGATATTACTTTATTTGTTGATGTTAACTCGACTATAGCGAATGCCTTGCCTGAAAAAGCTGTCTTTTTAACGACGAATTTGCAGCTGTCCTCACTTGGTAAGGCCACTACACCATCTGCCACACCGGCATTCAGTTTAACCCCAATGCGCGGCGCTAAACCCCGGCCCGAAAAGGAATTGGAAAGAACAACAATAGTGACACCTTCACTTTTAGCCACTTCGGCAATTACCGATGCATAAGCCTGGTTTACAAAATTTTTAAGGCGATCGTTAGATACGGTGACGATTTTATCCGCGCCATATTTCGCCAATGTTTTAAGCTGGGCAGCATCAACATCGCCAACAGAAAGCGCTGTTAATGTGGTATTATTTTGGTCAGCAATGGCGCGGGCGTAACTTACAACTTCAAAAGCTGATTTTTTGAAGCTGCCTCCGGCGTTTTCCGCATATACTAAAATAGACATAATTAACTTTTTGGATATTTAAATAACACGCGCCTCATCATGCAGTAACTCCACCAGTTGATCGACGTTATCTGCCACTACTAATTTAACCTGCCCGCGCGGTGCCGGTGTTTCATAACCTATAATCACAGAATTTGTTTCTACAGCTATAGCTTCAACAACAGTTAAAGGCTTTGTACGTGCCGACATAATACCACGCATGTTGGGTATTTTGGGTTCAGTAACGCCTTCTGCACATCCAGCAACCAATGGCAGGGGTACAGTCAATATCTCTTTACCACCTTCAATTTCGCGCTCAACAATGGCACTATTACCTTCAATATCAATTTTTTTAATTATAGAGACAGACGGCATATCTAACAATTCGCCTAACATGCCTGCTACTTTTGAACCATTGTAGTCGATTGACTCGCGTCCCGTTAATATCAGGTCGAAAGGATTGTTTTTAACATAATTAGCAATCTGGCTGGCAACAAACCATGCATCCTGTGGCAATGCGTTAATCCGCACAGCATCAGTAGCACCAACAGCTAAAGCCTTACGTATTGTAGGCTCGGTTGCTGCTTCTCCAACGTTTATAACAGTCACCGATCCGCCGTTACCTTCGGTGAGTTCAACAGCGCGCGCAAGGGCAATCTCATCATACGGATTAAGTATGAACTGCACACCACTTGTATTAAATTGCGTGTTGTTGTTGGTAAAAGTTATTTTTGTGGTGGTATCAGGAACATTACTTATGCATACCAGTACTTTCATAGACAAACAGGTTTTTACAAATTTAGATAAAAAAGGCATAGTTTTAAAAATGGAGATAAGCAGATTAGACAAGCTACTGGAGTTTTTTAAAAGCGAACCCAATGATGAATTTTTAAAATACTCGCTTGCCACCGAGTATCTGCGTTTAAATGAGGTAGATAAGGCTCTGTTTTACTATGAGGAACTGATAGCTAACCATCCCGGATATATTGGTACATATTATCATTTAGGTAAGCTTTACGAAGCTTTGGGCCGCAAGGAAGATGCCATTAATACGTACCAGGCGGGCATGAAAGTAACCAAAGAGAAACGGGATAACCACGCATTTTCTGAACTGCAGGCAGTTTACCGGGAAGCAGTTGGAGATGATGATGACGAAGATTGGTAGAACCCAATTATGAATAAACGCAAACTTCTTTTTATACGCGATATCATTTTTTATACGCTGACTGCCTTTGGCGGTCCACAGGCGCATATTGCTATTTTACTGCGGGAGTTTGTGCAAAAGCGCAGGTATATTACAGAAGAAGAGTTGGTTGAGCTGAATGCCCTGGCGCAGCTTTTACCGGGCCCTTCATCAACCCAAACATTGATAGGGATAGCCTGGAAGGTGGGTGGTTTACGCATGGCCATTATTACCTTTTTAATATGGGTATTCCCTTCGGCTGCCATTATGTGCGTGGCTGCAGTTAGTTACAGCATGTTCTCCAATCATGAAAAGGTGGCGGGCGTATTACGCTACATGCAGCCAATGGCTATTGGTATTGTAGCCTATGCCACCTACAGTTTTGCGCAGCGCTTTCTTAAAACACGCACGGCAACAATGCTCGCAGCCGGCTCAATGTTAGCAACGCTTATTTTGCAGTCGCCTTACGCATTCCCTATACTTATTTTGATAGGAGGGATCATTTCTTCGGCATTGGAAACCCAGCCTCAGGAGAATGAATTAAGGGTGAAGCTATTCTCCAATGTAAACCCTAATAAGGTAGCTTACTTCATAGGCATTTTATTGGCCTTTGCGGCGCTGGGTGCCCTTATCAACCGTACATCGCCGTTTAGTTTACCGATAAGGTTGTTTGAGACCTTTTACCGTAACGGAATTTTCATATTTGGCGGTGGGCAGGTTTTGATACCCTTAATGTATACCGAGTTTGTTGAGATGAAGCATTATTTAACCAGTGCCGAATTCTTATCAGGTTACGCACTGCAACAGGGTTTGCCCGGGCCCACCTTTTCTTTCACATCTTTTTTGGGTGGCATTGCCATGGCTAAATATGGGGTGGGGGGACAAATTATAGGCAGTATTATAGCAGTGATAGGAATAAACCTGCCCGGCTTTATATTGATAACTTTCATAGTCCCGTTCTGGAACGATCTTAAAAAGATAACGCGCATTAAAAACTCAATGAGCGGCATTAATGCCGTTGCCGTGGGCTTTATGGCTACCGCCTTTATTTTGCTGATGAAACCCTTTGCCGGAAATTGGATGGCCTATGGCCTCATTTTGGCAACATTCTTACTATTGCGTTTTACTAAAATTAAGACCCCGTTTGTTATACTTATAGGCATAGTGCTGGGCCTTGTTTTTTAACATACCGCCTCAAACTTACCAACACAGTATAGTTTAAGCGAGTCATTATTTAAATTAGTGGGCTCAATCAATAAACAGACATGGACATTTCAATAAAAGACCCTAACCCGCTAACCCAGGTAGCCGAGTTTCATACAACCTTTAAGCACCCGGTGTTGCCTAGGCCAACCATACCGGCGATAGAGCGGTGCAAGCTGCGTATTGAGCTTTTAACAGAGGAGCTAAAGGAGCTGCAGGAGGCAGTTGATAATAATGATATTGTTGAAGTGGCCGATGCCCTTTGCGATCTGCAATATGTGTTGGCTGGTGCTGTGCTTGAGTTTGGGTTGGCCGAGAAATTCAAGGATCTGTTTGATGAGGTGCACCGCTCTAACATGAGTAAGGCATGTAAGTCTGTTGAGGAAGCTGATGCAACGGTTGTGCACTATAAGCTCAACCACAATACCGAAGCCTATCACCAACAAGTGGAGGACCTATTCCTGGTTTACCGTACGCCTGATAACAAAACGCTCAAGTCGGTCAACTATTCGCCGGCTGATTTGCGGAGGATACTGGGTTAGGGGATGCTCGAAATTATTTACCGGGATGAGCACCTGATAGCCATCAACAAACCGCATGATCTGCTGGTGCACCGTTCATCCATCGCTACGGATGTGGAAGAGTTTGCCATGCAGATACTGCGCGACCAGATAGGGGCGAAAGTATACCCGGCTCACCGCATCGACCGTAAAACGGGTGGGGTTTTGCTATTCGCGCTTGGTAAGGAGGTGGAGAAGGCTACGCAACAGCAGTTTATGAACAACCAGGTGCATAAAAAGTACCTCGCTATTGTAAGAGGACACACGCCGGATAGCGGCGAGATAGACTATCCTTTAAGAAAAGAAAACGGCACCCTGCAGGATGCTTTCACCGCCTATCGCACACTCCAACGTACTGAGTTGCCGGTTCCCTTTGGCAAGCATGAAACTTCGCGCTATTCGCTTATTGAGGCTGAGCCTACAACCGGGCGCATGCACCAACTACGTAAACATTTCGCCCACATCTTTCATCCCATAATAGGCGACCGCACCCACGGTTGCAATAAACAGAACAAACTTTTTAAAGAGAAATGGGAAATGACCACCATGCTACTGCACGCTTCGCAGCTTTCGTTTACGCACCCGGTAACCAATGAGCAGGTTACTATTAATGCTGAATTGCAGCCTAAGTTTTTAGAGGTGATGAGGATGATGGGGTGGTGATTTATGCGGGTGATCCAAAATAAATGCGTTACCAAAAAATTAAATATATAACTTGTTTAATATCAATAAGTTGCCTGTTTAACGTGAAACTACTTATTCGTCGGTAAATTTAGCTGTGGATTGGTCATAAAGTCCTGATTATAACCCAATTGTGAAAGGCAAAAATTGGCACTTTTTTAGCTTTTTTTGGATCACTTTGGATCATTTTGGATCACCCTGGATCAGCTCACTTTGATTTTTTTGTGGCGAAGCTTACTAATAGTTATTCTACCACAGCCGGGATCATACTTTTCATTTTCATCCTTTTTAAAATAAGTATAAACAGGAGGGAAAAAACTATTCCCAGTATTGCCTCGGTAGTAAGCATGTATCTGCTGTTAAACTTATCATGCGTCCAGCCGTTAATTGCGGTCACATACACTACAGGTAGATTACCTAAGGACGATAGCAGAGAATACTTGGTAGCCACATGTTTTTTACCTATCACAAAAAATATCACGGCAGTAAAGGCCGAATAGATCAACCCGGTGGTAAATCCATAGATCAGCACGCCGAAGATATAAGTAACAGGGTTATAGGGAAGCACAGCGATCAAAACGGTAATTCCAGCGCAAATAACGCCATTACCTAAATAGGCATTCCAAACGCCCCAACGGTCGGCAATAAAGCCGCCAACCACACAACCAACAGCGCTTACTCCTCCGCATATCAAACCTGTAACCAGGGCAACGGTATCTGCATCTGCCCGCCAGTCTTTTGCCACTGCCGACCATAAGTTGGCCATAGCGCCTGTGCCGATAGGCATAATTACCAATACCATGGCAAATAAAGCTACCGGCAGTTTTATCATGGTTAAAACATCGCGGCCCATGCCCTTTAATTCCTGTGCAACGGTTTTTTCTTTCAGGTAAGGAATATCTATTATCAAAAGCATGACCAGCGAAAACAATATGGATATAATGCACAACACTCCGCCAGCCACTGCAACGCTATAATGGGTAGCCAGCCATAAACCCGCTCCGCCGCCAATGCCGGTGCCTGCCAGGCTACCCCCTTGATACCATCCCGAAGCTTCCCCTTTTTTATTCTCTTGTATGCGTTTGGCAATAAAGCCGTTTATGGGCAGTAAGGTAACGGTGCCGGCTACCTGCGATATAAATACTATTGCGGTAAGTAAAGCGGCGCCTTTTACAGTAAAAGGGATAAAACAGAGCGCCAGCAACGAAGCAACGCAAGCCAGTAAACTTATCCAGTACCATTTTTGTAAACTAAGCGAAAGGTCAATTAATGGCCCCCATGCAAAACGCCACAAGTTGGCAGAAAGACCTATAGCTACAATACCCGCTGTAAGTGCAACGGGAAAGCCCTGTTGTGTAAGTAAAAAAGGTAGGGCAACCGTTACAAAACCCTGACTGATACCCATAGGCATTATCAACGAAAACATGTAAAACGGCTTTGTGTACTGCTGCTGCTGCATAAAAATTGATTTAAGGTGGTTGAGATACTATCAAAAGCAGCTTGGGCTTCCGCTTAACTGATCTGCATTTAAATATAGGCTTTTATAATTATAAATCAGGAGCTTATGAATGGTATAAAGCCTTTCGGTTATTTAAGTAGGGAAGGGAATATTAGGAGGCAAGTTATCACGATGAATAGATCGACGATAAATTATTAAAAAAAAGTGCAAAGGCTTTGCTTCCTGTAAATGCTCTTTTTCAAACAAACTTATTATACCTTTGTAGTGATACAACATGGCAGATACTTTAACATTCAAACTTTATCGCGATAGCGACGTGCACCATATCACTATTACCGAAGTTAAAGAGCTTATACCGGGGAAAAATTTTGTGAGCGGGGTTTTTAAACTGACACATGGAAAAACTAACCTGGGTAATATTGTGTTTGATGATGCCATGAACCAGTGGGAGTATACGGCCCTGGGCGACCTCACCCACAAAGAGGCTGCAACCGTGGCCACTTTTATTAAAGATAAAGTAAAAGCAAGATCAGTATAAGCAGGCTTCTTAATAAATATGAGCAATAACGATGTAATGAAAAAGCTTAGGGTGGCCCTTAAGTTTACTGATGATGATATAATAAAGGTGATGGAACTGGTTAATTTCAGGATAACCAAAACTGAGTTAGGTGCTATATTCAGAGCCGACGATCACCCCAACTTTAAACCCTGCGGCGACCAGATCCTGCGCAATTTTCTAAACGGATTGATCATCCATCAACGTGGTCCAAGGCCACCGGCAAAGCCAAAAACAGATAATCCAAGTTAAAAAAGGGTGCGTGCCTCGCAATGACAACCTTGTAGGTTGATTATTAATTACGCTCAATTATACGGGCCTTCCCGCTTTTGATCAGTTGCTTTACCTCGTCAGAGAATTCTTCGCGGCCGCCAAAATCCTGCACCCAGTAGGTATTGTAATAAGCTACGCCAATTTCTTTAAAGCCCCGGTTCATTAAATTATAGCAGTGCCCTTCGCTTTTAAACCAACCATCTGTAACCTCTTCAATGCTGCGCTGCCCCTGGGCAATGTTTTCGCCAACCTGGTAGCTCCTGTAGCCTTTGCGGTCATAACCGGCAGCTTCAATCCGGTTAACTATTTTACGGCCGTCTTTACTGTCGTGACTAAAGTAGTCCTTTTTATACATGTCTTTAGCGTGGCCCTTTGCGGCATCCTCCAGCTCATCGTTCCACACCAATGGCGGTGCCGGCGGCATATACTGCCTGCCGCAGTTGCAACCTTTGGCACGTACCTTATTTATACGCTCTAAAAATTCCTTTTTGAATTTGTCGCCTTTGGGCACATCTTGTTTTGCGCTGCTACTGATTAAAAAAAGGAAAGCAGAAATTGTTAAGATCAAAAACTTCATACAGGTGAGACAGCTTATTGGTCGGGTGGTTTAATTGACGGATCAGGATCGCTTACGCAACCAAAACACAATTAACAGAATAACAGCAATTGCTAATATTATAAAGATGCTATTCTTTTGGAAGAAGCTGCGCGATAGACTTTCCTGACCACTTTTGCGGGTACTTTTTTTTTAACTTCCGCTGAATCTGCTGCGGCAATTTTTGCAGCAAACGCTATCTCTGCTTTGTTGAGGCTGTCATCAATAAAATTATGCCGATCAAGCGCAATTTTCCCTTTTTTAAAGTTCTTCATGCGGTTATAAAGCAACGCAAAGTTCAATTGTACTTTCGATTCTATCCTGGGATCGTGATTATCAACAGATAGCTTCAATGCTTCGTTCAGATCGCCCATAGCAAGCGTGTAGTCCTTTATGTCCATTTTGATGGCCGCCAGCTTTATAAGCGATGCCATGATGTTAGGGACATCATTAATGGCCCGTGAAAGGGAATTAGACTGCAGAATAAACCATTTAGCTTGCGGATAGATCTTTTTTGAATGATAAACCGTGGCCAGGTTATCAAAGCAGTTGCGCATACCAACCGTGTCATCATATCGTGAAAACAGGTGCAGGGCCTTATAGCTATAATCCAAAGCTTCGTTTTGGAATTTAAGCCTTACTTTTTTATTAGAAATAGTGTCGTATTTCAGGTATTGGGCAGCAATTTCGCCATATAGAAGTGCCTTTACAGAATCATTCTGTGTTGAATCTACCTGGGTTTTCAATATAGCAATTCTATCCTGAACAGGCGATGATTGTGTTTGCCTGACGCTGTCAAGCGGGGGCAAAGCCGCGAAACATGTTGACGCTGTTATAAGTGCAATAATAAAAAGGTAGAGTTTCTTCATAAAAATAATACGCGGGTAACGGCAAATAATATTCAAAT
>CBFGNU010000016.1:0-26301 GCA_965650195.1 uncultured Mucilaginibacter sp.
AAGCGTGCTGAGCGCTCTGCAAATAAAGCCAGGATCACTTTTCTCGGTCCTCAGTATACCATTCCGCGTACCAACATTAAAGTGCAGGACGCCCGCGATGGCAAGTTTGAAGGCTCTGTTATCCCTGCCGATCTGCAAAGGCAATGGATCCAGGGTACAGGTCCGGCAGCCAAACCCAATGCCCCCGTAGAAAACAGCATACGCAATGTGGCTTATGCCTTGCTTTCGGGTGCGGATGGTTGGATGTTCGATGGCGAAGATGCCTTAGGGCAAACGGATACCATGTCCTTAGATAACCAGCGTAACCTTAAACTGGCCATACGTAAAGATCCTTTGTTTTTAAAAGTAGCCGAGCAAGTAGCTGCCGAAATGAATAAATGGGCAATGGGCTTTTTAGGTCGCGCCACTATTACGGATTGGCGCGAACAACTTAATTTCACCACTAAAATATTCCGCGCACGCGGGCTGCATTTGGACGACCGCCATATTCGCGATAGCAGCGGCGTGGCCATGGCCGCCTCTATTGTTGATACTGTATTGTATGTGGTAAACAATTACCAGGAATTGCAAAAGGCGGGGTCATCTATTGTGCTTTACCTCCCCAAGATTCAAAAGGCCAAGGAAGCCGCGGTGTGGAACGAAATACTTACCGCACTTGAAGAGCATTTGGGCATTGCTATTGGCAGTATCAAAGTTTATTTATTAGTTGAACAGTTGGAAGCCACCTACCAGTTAATGGAGATAAGAGCGGCATTAGGCAAACACTTTGTCGGCTATAATACCGGCAGGTGGGATTATATAAACAGCGTTGCCGATGCAATGGCCTGGGATAAAGGCTTCATCAATCCGAATATTGAATCAATAACCATGACCTATGGTTATATGCGCAATTATGAGGACCGTGTGCGCCGGGCTGTTAACACGCCCGACAGCAATGGCAACTTCGCGTTATGGCAGGGTGGTATGGAACCTAATATCCCGGTTGGGTCGGCAGAGGGTGTTGCAGCGAGCATGGAAAAGGCCATAGCCGGCGCCCGCCGCGAGCAAAGCGAAGGAGCGAGTGGGAAATGGGTAGCCCACTGGAAAATGGTAAATATTGTAAGGCCTGTTTGGGCAGAAGTGGGCGAAGCCAACCAAGCAGGCAGAAAGTTCCCGGAGCTTACCCATACGCACGCAGATGCCGATGGGTTGATACTGATTGAGCCTGCCCCAACCACTATCCGCGGTGCGAGAAACCTGTTAAGCGTAGCCATTCAATACGGTAATGCTTTTGGACAAGGCATGCAGGCCGCAGCTTTAAAAGCGGCTGATTTTTTTGGGAACGACGATGTGTTATACCTGATGGAAGATATGGCCACTGGCGAAATAAGATTAAGCATTTTATGGGAGTGGTTGCACAAGGGCGCGGTATTTACAGAGGATGATGCGGAGACCGGGATAAAACCCGGCGACGTATTTACCAAAGCGGTGTTTGATCGCTTAATGGAAGAGGAATATGCCAAGCTGCTCAAAGCAAGTAACAAAGATGTGTTTGATGCCTCAAAAACCACAACGCTGCCTATAGCCCGGGAGATAGCTGACATTTATGTACTAAGCGAGGTTAAATTCCCCTGGTTTGTTGATCTGTTGAACATCAACCTTAATAACCTTGATTTGGAAGTGGCCCGCCAACGCATTAAGCTTTATATAGACACTTTTAAAAACGAGGGTAAACGCATAACAGAAAACCTGGATTTTAAGCTTTAGCAAGCAGCGAGAGCAAGGGAAAACTTAATAATAAGCATTGCTGCGGCAACCCCGCCGTTGGGCGGAACGTATTGGCTGTAGCTTACTATTTAGCATAAGTTCTCCTATCCCTGTTTATTTTGAGACCCTTTGTTGCAGCTGTTTTAAATGTCCTTACCCGTAAGGAAAAGATAAAGGCATTTGTCCTTATCTCGGCAGACCTGATCATTACGCTGCTGGACATTGCTTTTTTAGCTTTGCTGCTTGTAGTGGTAGATTTTTATACCAAGGGGACAAACCACATTTTGGTGCTGCCGATCGATCCGGGAAGCGATTCACTTCTGATCATATCCACCTTCTTTTTGCTGTATTGCTTAAAAAACTGGCTGGCTTATTTGATGCTTAAGGCCCAAAATGGTTTTTTTTATAAAGTGGCTTCCCGGCTGTCTGAACAAAACATGTGGCGATATTTAAAGCAGGATCACCCTAATTTTACACATACTGATTCGTCTACCCATATCCGCGAGATAAGTCATCAGCCTATTGAGTTCAGCACTTATATATTAGCCAATGCGCAGCAGGTAATAGCACAAAGCATGCTGATGGCCTTTACTGTCATCGCAATTGTTTTTTATCATCCCCTGCTGTTTGCCTGGCTGTTTGCGTTGTTACTGCCGCCGGTTGTGGCTTTGGCCTATTTTATTAAACGCAAGCTAAAACGGATACGAACAGAAGCCAAGACGACCCACGTAAGGGTGATACAATACCTGCAGGAAGCCCTGAACAGTTTTGTTGAAAGCAACATTTACAACAAGAATTCTTTTTTTGCCGGCAGGTATATTCAGTTTCAGCAAAAGTTGAACAATAACATTTCGACCCAGCAAACGCTACAGGCCCTTTCATCAAGGGCGATAGAAGTGTTTGCCATTTTAGGCTTTATGATATTGATAGCCGTTAATAAATGGTCGACTGGCATGCCGGGCGTTGATTTGCTAAGTCTGGGCGTTTTTATGGCCGCATCGTACAAGATCATTCCCGGTGTAGTTAAGATATTGAACAGCCTGAGCCAGATGAAAACATATGCTTTTGTATTACCGGCACTCCAGCCGCCCGGGGAGTTGAAAGAGGGTGCTGAGATTCTTCCTCCACAACAAATCAAATCAATTCGATTGGAAGGCCTGAGTTTTAAATATTATTCGCATGCCGTATTCGATAACTTGAGCATGGAAATATTGCCGGGAGATTTTGTGGGGATCTCCGGCAGGTCGGGTCTTGGTAAAACTACGCTGATCAATTTATTGCTTGGGTTTTTACAACAGGATAAGGGCACCATTGCCATAAATGGCCAAACCACTACAGCCGCGCAAAGGCAACAGTGCTGGCCGCAAATATCCTATGTAAAACAGCAGCCGTTTTTTATAAATGATACCGTATTAAAAAACATTGTACTCACTAATAATGATTTTAATACGGGTAAACTATCGGCGGTTGTAACGGCGTGTGGTATTGATGCGATGCTGGCACAATATCCCGAAGGGTTAGATAAGGCAATTACCGAAGATGGTAAAAATATAAGCGGCGGACAGCGGCAGCGGATAATGCTTGCCCGGGCTTTATATCACGATTTTGATCTGTTGATACTGGATGAACCATTTAGCGAGATGGATGAGATAGCCGAAAAAGAAATGCTGCAAAACCTAAACGTTTTGGCGCAACAGGGCAAAATGATCATGTTGATAACACACAATAAAGCCGGTCTGGACTATTGCAATAAGATAATTAAATTGGATGCGTGATCAGGGTAAGACATTTGTGATACTTACGCCGGGTTTCCCTGCTGATGAAACCGACAGCACCTGCGTGCCGCCAAGGCAGATATTTGTTAAGGCCTTAAAGCAGCAGCACCCGGAGCTAAACATTATAGTGTTAACGCTTCAATATCCGTTTTTCTCCAAAACTTACGAGTGGCATGGGGTGCAGGTTATTTCGTTTGGCGGAACTAATAAGGGACGCATTTATGGTTTGCTCACTTATTTCAGAGTTTGGTTTACCCTGCATAAACTAAACAGGGAATATAATATAATTGGCTCCTTAAGTTTTTGGCTGGGTAAATGTTCTGTTATTGGTCATCGGTTCGCTAAAAAAAATGGGTTTAAACATTATTCCTGGATACTTGGGCAGGATGCCAAACCGGGCAATAAAAATGTGCGCAGAATAAAGCCCGATGGTGCATCATTGATCGCTTTGTCCGATTTTATACGGCGCGAGTTTGCAAAGAACTATGGTATAGTGCCGCAAAATGTTATTCCGGTGGGAATTGATACTGCCTTGTTTAAACCGATAGTTGTAGATAGGGACATAGACATTTTAGGGGCTGGCTCGTTGATCCCACTAAAGCAATACGATGTTTTTTTAGAAATGATAGCCCTGCTAAAACGCGATTTCCCAAACATCCGGGCGGCTATCTGTGGCGATGGCTCGCAAATGGAATATCTGAAGCAATTGGTGGCAGCGTTAGGGTTAACAGATAACGTAACTTTAACCGGTCGCTTATCTAACCAGGAAGTGCTGGCCTATATGCAGCGCGCAAAGATATTTCTGCACACCTCTAATTATGAAGGATTTGGAACAGTCTGCTTAGAGGCGCTGTATACCGGGGCCAAGGTGGTAAGTTTTGTAAAGCCGATGGATTGCGCCATTAAGAACTGGCATACAGCAGCCAATAAAGAAGCGATGCTCCAATTGCTGAAAGAACTGATGCAGGATGTCAATATTACCCATGAGCCGGTGTTGCCCTATCCGGCAACAGATATTGCCGAAATGGTCTTTAAATTGTACTACTGATCTCCGCTATTTTATCCGCTATAGCCTCAAATGATAAACGTGATCTGAAATGATTCAAAGTCGCTTTTTTCAATTTTTGCATATCGACTTGTTGGGTATGAAGTAACGCTGATAGCAACGCTGTTTCGTTACCCGGCTCAAATAAAAAGCCGCAGCCGCCATTATCGGTCATCATTCTGAAAGAGAATATATCAGTAACAATGGGCACACAACCGCATGACATCGCTTCGCAAACCGTTGTGCTGCTGCCTTCATAATACGATGCCGATATAATAGCATCGGCGCTGTTATACCAATAAAGGAGCTCGTCGTGCGGCACCTTTCCAATCAGTACAATACTTGATGCCTGCGGGTGATCTTTTAACAATGCGTTTATCTGCGGCAGTAGTCCGTCAGTTTGATAGATCATATACAGCCTTGCATCCGGTGCAATAACAGCAAACCTCAAAAAGGCTTTTATAATGGTTAATGGATCCTTTAACGGGATAAGCCTGCCAACGTATAAAAACATTTGTTTGGCAGGGCGTGCGTTGAACCTTGAACGTGCTCTGTCTATTTTATAAAAAACTGATGATACTTCCATCACCTCATGTATCTTTTGTGGTGAGGCCAGGTTGCCCCTTTTTATCCAGTCAAGCCCCATATCCCGCGAGGAAAATAAATAAGCATCAACAAAGGGATCTGCCCAGCGCTGCAAATGCCTTTTTATCCCGATAAACGGGCGCTCGGCATGGTGCTGCACAATAATCTTTACGTGTTTGCCTAAGTACAACCGCAGTTGCATCACCTGCAATGGGAAGTGGAGGCCATGTATCAGTACAACATCAGGGTTTAATTGCTTTATAGTGCGGTGCAACCCAAATGGAAACTTTAATCCCCACTTAGAGAAACGTATGAACTTATAGTCTACGCCGCTACTCAAAACATCGCCCTCGTAGTTTATTTGTTCAATGCTTGTTACCCGGTGGTTTTTTGCCAATGCGGATAGTACCCCCGCATATATATTAATGCGTTTTAGCCATGCAGCAGGACTATCAAATTTGTCTGTTTTAACATAACTGGCAAATACAATTTTCATGACGCGACCTTATCAATAGTAACCGGCATGGGAGCGGCCGGATAATGTTTTTTGATCTTTTTGATCAGCAAAGGCAAATTCCCTTCCACGTATTTGCATGCGCCGTTAATATGCACCCTGCTGAATTTCTCAATGTTTATACCCGGCAGCTGACTAAGAAGGCCCTCATCAAACAGCCTGATATTGCCCTGGTGGATCACCAATAAAATATCTTCCGGCTCAACAGCGTAAAGGGCATTATAAAAGCCGCTGCCGTCTTTATTTTTCGCCACTACTATATTGGCTTCGCTATCTTTAAAACCCCAAACAGCAGCCGCATTTGCGCTTAGTGTGCTATATAGTTCCTCGTCATTAAGCAGTTGTGTTTTACGGGCGAGGCGCAGATGGTCCCAGATGTTCCAGTTGCCGGTTAAGGTAGAATCAGTACCGAAAAGTAATTTGGTGTGCCCCTTTAACTCATTAACCCTGGCGGTTTTGTTCAGCAAAAAAAAGTTGGATTCAGGGCACCAAACCAATGCCTCAAACTTTTTTGCCTGCGCTGCGGACATGGCGACCCCGTGCACGGCTATCATTTTTTTGCCCCAAAGATTCCATCGGGTTAGCTGGTCAATTTCTGTGTGAGCCAAAGCATCTTTACCCTCGCCGGCATGTACCACTACCTGCTGTTTTCTTTTCAGGGGATTGTTTAATTTGAGTTTCCACAATTTATCAAATTGCACCGAATGAATACATTGCGGCTGCCATACGCTGATAAGCGGATCGGTAATATTTAAATATGCGCCGTGGTTTACTACCGTTGTAACACCGCATAAAAGATTTTTAAATAATCCCCATTGCACACGCAGTTCAAGCGGCACTTTTAATACTTCGGTTATCTCGTTTTTGTATTTTTTATGGATATGGTTTCCCCACTCGGTGTAATTATTATAGATCTCGCCGCCAAATTGAGGGAACAGGTTAAAATCTAAATGATCATGCGAATTTATCAGGCCGGGAAACAGTATAGCATCATCAAAGTCCAGTTGTAACTGCTCACAATCCGCAATGCTTATGTTGACGGTTACCGGGGTTTTGCTGTTTGGGGTAATTACATTATCCAGCGTCATAACCGCGCCTTAAATGTATGCCGTATATAATACGCGAATTTTTAAATTTCTCATAAACGGACAAAGCGTTCTTCGCCTCGTAATAATGCTTTACATCTTCGTTAACCTGCCGCTCAATTTTATTAACTACCGTTAATCCATGGCTGCGCAGGGTATCTTCCAGATCGCTTATGTAATGGACAAAGTTTTTTACGGCGATGTTGGTATTGTTGTGCTTAAAAGTCCGTTTACCGCCAAATGCCAGCGCGTTTGGGTGGAAATCGGTAATAATAATATCGCCTTTGGCTTTTAACATTCGGCACCAGGCCTGCAGGGCCTCGTCAATATTTTCAATATGGGCAACAGTAAGCGTTGATGTTATTACGTCGTATGAGCCATTCGGAATGTCAGTAAACAGGTTGTCTTTAATCTGGTAAACACAAGCCGAAGGATATTTAAGTTGAAGTCTTTCCAACATTCCCGGCGACACATCAAACCCGGTTAGGCCTGCCGGCTTTTGTCTGAAAAAATGCGGCCAGTAACGGCCGGTACCGCAGCCAATGTCGGCAATTTGTTTACCGGCGATGTTCACTTCGCTTAACAGTTCCGAGAAGATCGCCGCATCCATATCCATCATCAGGTTGCCCGACTGTGTATCATAGCCCCCGGCCCACAAATTATACGCATCAACCGAATTTTTTTCCTGTACCGGAAAAATTCTTTGTTCGATCATTTTTTTGATGGCGGTTATCATAATGGCGTTTTTAACAAATACGCCGCAAAGGCATTTTGGGTTGCTCTATCTGTTATTATTTACGCGAGGCAACCGCCGGCATATCCCATGCGTAATGCTAGTACTATGATTCACTGTAGCTGAGGAGGGGGTCTCTTAGCTATTTTTTAGGGGAAAGCGGTGGGCCAGGCCCGCCGCTTTAATTTTATGATAAATGAATAAAATATTATTGTTTAATCCTAAAAGCTCTGATGCGAAATATCGTATACCCAACTCCATATTAAATATTGCTGCCTCGGTTGAGGGAAAGTACGACTGGGTTATTGTTGACGGCAATTGTGAAGCTGATGCACTAAAGAAAATAGAAAGCTACCTTGATACAGGTGAGTTTAAATACCTGGGATTTACCGTAATGCCCGGTCCGCAATTGCGGCAGGCCATTATCGCGGCCAAAGCGGTAAAAGAAAAATATCCCTACACAAAAATGATCTGGGGCGGATATTTCCCTTCTAATCAACCCGAATCTGTTTTGTGTTCCCGCTATGTAGATTTTATAGTAAATGGCCCCGGCGATAACGCGTTCCCTTTGCTGATAGATGCTTTGGAGAAAAATGAACCTTTTGAGTTTATTAAAAACCTTATCTATCAAAATACTGACGGCCGCATATTTAAAACCGCCAAAGAGGACCTGATAGATCAGGACACACTACCGCCACTGCCTTATGATAAACTGAACCGCTTTTACCCCATACCAAAGTTTTTAGGGAGGACATATTTGGGAGAGAAAACCCTTGCCTACCACTCCAGCATTGGCTGTCCTTTTACCTGTTCGTTCTGCGCGGTTGTGCCAATTTACGAAGCGCGGTGGAAAGCCAAATCGGCTAAAAATGTTTATGCCGATGTTAAATACATAAAGGATAAATGGGGTGCCGATGCTATTGAGTTTCACGATAATAATTTCTTTGTTTCCGAAAAACGCGCCGTAGAATTTTCAAAGCTGATCGAGCCTGAGAATATGACCTGGTGGGGCATGGCCCGTATTGATACCATGAGCAAGTTTAAAGATGAATCGTTGGCTGCTATTCGCAGAGCGGGTTGTAAGATCATTTTTTTTGGTGCCGAAAGCGGCAACAACGCCATTTTAGAACAAATGGATAAAGGCGGCACTCAAACCGGCGAACAGATCATCCAATTTGCCGAGCGCCTGAAGAAGTTTGATATAGTGCCCGAATATTCCTTTGTGCTGGGTACACCCGCACCAACACCTGAGCAAGTGCAGGCGCAGATTGATTTTGAGATAGATTTTATAAAACAGGTTAAAGCAGTAAATCCTAAAACGGAGATCATTATCTACACTTACAGCCCTGTGCCAACCGAGGGTTCTGAATTGTATAAACAGGTATTGGCAAGCGGGTTTAAATTTCCGCAGACTTTAGAAGACTGGATAAGCCCTGCCTGGGAAAATTTTGACCTGCGCAAAAATCCGCTTACACCCTGGCTAACGCCTGAGATGATAGATAAGATCAGAAATTTCGAAACGGTGTTAAACGGCGTCTATCCAACAATAACCGACATCAGGTTAAATGCCCTAAAACGCGCGGCAATAAAAGCGGCATCAACCCTACGCTACAAAATTAATTTATACCATTACCCCTATGAGATAAAGCTACTGCAAAAGGTTTGGAAGTATCGCCAGCCTGAGATTCAAGGATTTTAAACAAAACCATGATGGCATCATCATTATATAACACCTACCAGCGGTACCGCACTTTAAAAAGTGGTAAAATATCGGCGCTGCCTATTGTTATATTAATGCCCCATAGCGCCTGCAACTGCCGTTGTGTAATGTGCGATATATGGAAAGACAATAAAAACCTGAAGCAATTAACCGAGCAGGATATTACCGGATTGCTTATCTCACTAAAACAACTGGGCACGCAACAAGTAGTAATGTCGGGTGGAGAGGCGCTGCTGAACCCCAACTTTTTTGAGCTTTGCCGGATCTTAAAAAAGCAGGGCATTAAAATAGGCCTGTTAACTACAGGCCTGTCTATAAAAAACAATGCCGATCAACTACTGCAATGGGTAGATGATCTGATCGTGTCTCTTGATGGTGATGAACCGTTACATGATGCCATACGCGATATCCCCAATGCTTTTAAAAAGCTTAGCGAGGGTGTGCAGCATTTAAAATCGCTAAACCCGCGTTTTCGTATAACGGCCCGTACTGTAATTCATCGCCTCAATTTCAGACAGTGGCCCGCCATAATCCGGGCCGCAAAGGCAATGGGAATTGATCAGGTAAGCTTTTTGCCGGCCGATGTAAGTAGCCATGCTTTTAATCGCCAAACCGCCTGGGCGGAGCCCAGGCAGCATGAAATATTGGTGCAGGAAAATGAGCTTAAGGAATTGCTGAAAGTTATTAAAACGATTTTTTACGATCATCTTGAGGATTTTGAAAATGGATACATCGCCGAGTCGACAGATAAAATTTACGATATCTATCAATATTATGCCGCGTTTTATGGCCTGAATGCTTTTCCATTTAAAAAGTGTAACGCGCCTTGGGTATCAACGGTGGTTGAGGCCGATGGAAGCGTGCGGCCCTGCTTTTTTCATGATACCATCGGCAATATTCGCGACAGTTCGCTTTCAGATATTTTAAACAGCGATGCTGCAATGAGTTTCAGAAAAGAGCTTGACATGAGTACCAACAGCACCTGTGTTAAGTGCGTATGCTCTTTGCACTTATCACCATTTACCCGATTGTAGTACCCGGATGAAATTAAAGGCAGGCATAAACCTAAGCAGTTACAGCGCTTTGCAGGTAATTTTATTGCTGACGCTTTTACAATTATCAATAACGCTACTCACCAATGGTTTCGCCCTTTCTGCCGACGAGGCCATGTGGCACTACATTGGGCGCAACTGGTTCAGGCACGGGCTTGTTCCTTATACTGGTGGGGTTGATAATAAATCGCCCTTGTTCTTTGCCATATTTGGCTTGTCTGATCTGCTTTTTGGGGTAAATTATTGGTTCCCGCGAATTGTAGGCACCCTTTGCCAATCGGTTGGTATCTACTATATCTATAAAATTGCCTGCCATATATCGGGTAAGCAAGCCGGCATACTGGCTATCTCATTTTACGGCCTGTCTGTTTTATGGCATTGTGCCGATGGTAAATATGTGTCGTATACCGAAACCTATGAGGTGTTATTTATTATAGTCGCTTTTTATATTTTCCTGACGCGCCAAAGCACCACTGGTGCGTTTTTGAGCGGTTTTTTCACTGCTATTGGTTTTGGGTTCAGACTGTCGGCAGTGTTTGGAATCGCAGCGCTGTTTATTTCATCGCTGCATAGAGGTAAAAGATTTAGCCTTATTTTTTGTGGCGGTTTGTCCGCGGGTGCCGGTTTACTGATCCTGTTATTTGGTGCTACAGGCATTCATCTTAACGAGGTTTTCACTTATGCCCTAACAGACAACTTTGGCACCGGCAGCACCACCGACCATTCCTTATTATGGCGACTGGAACAAATGTTCGGCATGTTCTTTTATTCAGAAATGGTAATGTTCTATCCGCTTTTGTTGGCTTATTGGTTTATAAAACGGCGGGTTGACTGGCTGCTGCTTTGGCTGATAATCGAATTTATCGGCATCAATATAGTAGGCAATTACGCCCGGGTACAGCTTAAAGACCTGCTGCCCGCCTTTTCGCTTATAAGCGCTTTTGCAACTGTACATTTAATAAATACTTATAATATCTCTTTCAAACGGATTCTGTTGATTGTATGGGTCTGTTTCTTCCCCAAGCTACTCGAGCCCTTGGTTAATTTGAAGAAGCTGTTTGTGAATGATCTGCCTAAAACCGCAGTTATATCCGCCCAACCTGATGAACTGCGTTGCAAGCAATTAGGGTTATGGGTTAGGGCCAATACAAACGTGCATCAAAAAGTATTTGTAGCGGGCTTTGGCGCACAGGTGCAGGTGTATTCAGAAAGGCTTTCGCCGACCATTTATTTTAATGTTACGCAGACTGACATCGCCAAAAGACGATTTTATGGAGATATGAAAACGAATAAGCCAGATGTTGTATTGGTGCCACGGTTTGCGAATTACGCCAAATATGTAAGCGCCGATTTGCGAGGGTATGTTGACCATTTGGTTGCCGGATCATATAGTTTTGACAGGAGTTTGCGCGGATATGATATTTATCGCATTAAAAATGAATAGGGACGACATTCAGTTATCAGGGGTGGCTCACGGTGGCTCACAGGGCTCACGGTGGCTCACCCCGGCTCAGAGCCACCCTAAGACAGGCATAGAATTGAGTAGAGCTCCAATTTTATAGCTACCCAGGCGGGCAACCTGCCGCATTTTGACAACGTAATCGTAATACATGCAGAACATACTGTTTAGCCACTCCTATTTTTTAGGTTTTGACCCGAAGCAACTGGCTTTAGGGCAGCCATATCCACCATTGGGTACGTTATATGCGGCTGCTTTGCTACGCGAGAATGGGTATACTGTATCGTTGTTTGATACCATGTTCTGTCATCAGCCCGAAGAGGTAAATACAGCTTTGATCAATAGCGTTCCGCAGCTTTTTGTATTGTATGATGATGGCTTTAACTACCTCACCAAAATGTGCCTCACCAATATGCGCGAGGCGGCATTCAGCATGTGTAAACTGGCTAAGGCAAAAGGATGCACGGTAATTGTGTCCAGCTCCGATTCGACAGATCGTTATACTGAATATTTGCAGGAAGGAGCCGATTTTGTAATTATCGGCGAAGCTGAACATACCCTGCTTGATTTAGTAGATAATATAAAAGCCGGGAAAAACACTTACTCGGCAATACCCGGACTTGCTTTTATAAACGATGGCCAATCCAACAAAACACCCGCACGCCCGGTTTTAAAGGATCTTGATAGTTTGCCTCTGCCTGCCTGGGATCTGATCGATATAGAACCTTACCGTAAAAGCTGGTTAAAAAATGCAGGATATTTTTCCCTCAATATGAGCACCACGAGGGGTTGCCCCTTTAAATGCAATTGGTGCGCCAAGCCTATTTATGGCAATCGCTACAATTCCCGCAGTCCGCAAAATGTGCTGCAGGAAATTAGAGTGCTGAAAGAGCTTTTTAACATGGATCATATTTGGTTTTGCGACGATATTTTTGGGTTAAAACCAGGCTGGATAATTGAATTCGCAGAGCTTATAAAGCAGCAAAACATATCCATCCGCTTTAAAATACAATCACGGGCCGACCTGTTATCAGACAATCATGTTGTTGCCGCGCTGGCCGCCGCAGGCTGCGAAAATGTTTGGATAGGAGCCGAAAGCGGATCACAAAAAGTACTGGATGCCATGGATAAAGGCATTACAATAGAGCAAATAGCCACGGCTACCCATGCCATGAAAAGCAATGGGATCAAGCCTTCATTTTTTATTCAGTTTGGTTACCCCGGCGAGGATAAGGCGGACATTGCCCGAACAGTGGAAATGATAAATACACTGCTACCTTTTGAAATAGGCATATCTGTATCTTACCCCTTGCCGGGCACCGTTTTTTATGATCGTGTAAAGGCTGATCTGCATAAAAAAACCAACTGGACAGACTCTGACGAGATGGCGCTTATGTTCAGTAATACTTTTCCGCCGTCTTATTACAAGCAATTGCATAAATACGTACATCAAAATTATCATAAACACCTGGCTAAAAACAGTATGATTAAGCTGATAAAAAATCCGCTGAGCGTTAATGCAAGTGTTTTAAGAAAAGCACTTTCGGTATTGTACCATGCCCCGGCTACGTTTTTTGAAAAACTTAAATTAACCCAATTGGAAAAGGCCTAATGGATATAGCTGTCGACCAAACGAACGAGTATTACGCAGCGAAAGCATTTACTGCGCAGTCGGGTGTATTTGATGAGATATACTCTGGCAATACCATTGTTAACTATAAACGCGATAGGGCGCGGGCGCATGTTTTGCAGTATTTGAAACCGGGAGCCGCTATACTGGAGCTAAATAGCGGTACGGGCGAAGACGCCGTGTTTTTTGCAAAGCAAGGCTTTTATGTACATGCCACCGATATATCACGCGGCATGCAAAAGCAACTCTGCCAAAAGGTGGCCGACCAAAGTCTGGAATACCTGGTTACCAATGAACTTTGCTCATTTACCCAATTGCAACTACTGAAAAATAAAGGACCATTTGACCATATATTCTCCAACTTTGCGGGCCTAAATTGTACCGGCGAGCTGGATACCGTTTTGTTATCACTGCCCGGATTATTAAAACCCGGTGGCACCGCAACTTTGGTTATCCTACCAAAATTCTGCCTGTGGGAGTCGCTGTTGATATTTAAAGGAAAATTTAAAACCGCTACCCGCCGGTGGTTCAGCAAAAATGGAGTTAAGGCTCATGTGGAAGGCAGCTATTTTACCTGCTGGTACTACAACCCATCGTATGTTATAAATGCCGTAAAAGATCATTTTGATGTGCTGGACACCGAGGGGCTTTGCACGCTTGTGCCGCCATCCTACATAGAGGGCTTTGCAGAGAAATTTCCACGAATATATACTTTACTCAAAAAGGCAGAAGGAAAATTTAAATCGAGTTGGCCATGGAAATTTATAGGCGACTATTATATCATCTCCTTACAGAAGAAGTAATTATTGCGCCATGCTGCTTTCCGGGTGGTGCAAAATAAGCGAGGTTTTGATCTCGTATTGCTGAAGCAGGCGTGTTTGAAAGTTTTTAGGATCAGGCTTTGCGTAATGTTTGCCGGTGGCCATCGCCATTACGCTGCCATGTGCATTAACCTTGTTAAGCTGTGTTTTTTTCATCCAGCGTTTAGCCGTTATCTTCATTAACAGGTTATCAAGAGCATTGCCCAAACGGTTGTTGAATGCTGCTTCTATTAATTGTTTAAAAGCATTAAATTTTAAAGGCTTTGCGGTTGATACCCGCATTGTCTTGTTGGGCAAGTGTTGATGCGTCCAGGTGTTGGCGGCATAAAATTTTTCAATAATGGTGTCGCCTTGCAGCGGTATTAGCGTAACAATTTCAATTGCGGTATAAATGTTTTTTTCCGCTATCTCCAGTTGCTTCTCATCTATATAATAGTTCATGCAAAAACAGTCCTGTTTGTTAACCAGGTAGGTTAGCTTTTTAAACAGGTGCATTAAGGTGCGCGCTAGCCAAAGCCGGTTAGCCGAGGTGATTATAAACAGGTCAATATCTGAGTGATCGTCAGCAAAGTTCTTAGATAACGACCCGGAAATTGCTATGCCCCTTACATAAGGGAACTTAATGAGGATATCACCTACACGCTCTGCAACTTTTATAAGATCATCCGCTTTTTTGTTGCCGTTACGGCGCCTCTCAATATTTGCGTGATCATTTTTAAGGGAATAGAAGACTCCAAAGCGAAACAGCAAACGATTTGAAACCAGTTCGCGCAGCGCATTATCAAAATCATTCGGCTGGTACTTGTTCCGTAAAAAAAGATAGATCTCGCTGCTTACCAAAGGATAATTGAACATATCAAAGTAAGCAAGCGTAGCTAATATATCCTCTTTAATTTTTGGCACCGGCGTTTTCGGATTAATCTCTATGATCACGGTATTTAATACTATTGCTGTTATACATTAATGACGTATCCATACCTGATTTGGTTGCCTTAACTCTATAAAAATTAAGAAGATAGCGGCTTATGCATGTCGTCACTCTTTGTTGCCGAGAAAATGAAGAACGAAAAGAAGATCGCGTAAAAAAACACGCCCTTATCCACGTCTAACAGGTTCTCTGATAATGATATCAACGCGATCAACGTCATAAAAGTAAAAAACAACAGGTCCTTTCTTTTTATGGCGATATTAAAACCATACCCTAGTGTACCGAGGTAGACCAGCAAGCCCCAGATACCTGATTTGAACAGAAAGCTTAGGTATTGATTATGGGCATTCAGATTCTTTAAAAATGAGCTGTAGTATTTTTGATTGAAAAATTGCTCATGTAGTATTACGGTTTCCGTTCCGGCCCCATGACCAAAAACGGGTGCCTGTTTTATTACATCGGCAACAATGCCCCAGCGGGCCATACGCGAATCAAGTATCTGCCCTTTCGCTGATGGAGAAAGATCGGCACCAAGATCTGTTACATAACGGGTGTGTAAAGCGCCAATAGAAAAAATGACGAACAAAATCATTACAGAAACTGATGCCGAGATAGCAGCATACTTCCGGCGTGCTTTTTGCCGCAACAAAAAGTATGGGATGGCCAGGTTTACAATTAGCAGCAATGCGAAAAAAACAGATTTTGAGCATAGCTGTACTAGCCCAGCCGTTAAAATAGCAGCGCATGCTATTAGCGGCCATTTGCGTGTTTTCTCTTTGATCAAAATGGATATTACATACACCAATGCTATCGCAATCTGCATGGAAAAAAATGTCGCGTGCATATCAATCGGGGCCGAAAAATTATGATTGGTAAACGCCGCAGAAAATATAGCCGAATAAGGCAGCTGGTAGTATTTGATCAGCCGGATGGCATCAACATATAAATAGATAACAGTTGCCGCGCAAACCCAGGCAAAACCCATCAGTAATTTGTCGCGGTATTTCCCCAGAACCACTGCCGATAAACAAAACAACACCGGTACTATTAAAATCGGGATATGCAGTGTCAATTCGCTAAAAGCGCCGGGCAGATTAGTGGTATATAAGGTACTTATTGCCGTTACAAAAAACACCGAAGTGAGTGCGATATGGCGAGGCTCAAAAAGCGGTTTATGCAGATGTATCAACAAATGCAAAGCAAAGCTTATTAGTATAACGTGACTAAAAAAACGGTCAAATGGCAGACTGGCCAGCAGTAGCAGTAAATGATAATAACCGATGCGGTTAGTCAGGCTATCCCCGGTTTTTAGCAGCTCTTTCATGGATGTGTTTCAGGTAGCA
Source organism: uncultured Mucilaginibacter sp. (assembly GCA_965650195.1). Taxonomy (GTDB): domain Bacteria; phylum Bacteroidota; class Bacteroidia; order Sphingobacteriales; family Sphingobacteriaceae; genus Mucilaginibacter. The sequence continues at coordinate 16,437 of CBFGNU010000016.1, forward strand.
TTCTATAGCAAACTCTTCATACTGGTCCACAATTCTATCCCAGTTAAAATGCTGCTTTATTTTATGCGCGTTGTTGGTCACCATCACTTGTTCGTTATTTTGACGCTGTACGTTCTCAACCAGGTTGCATACATCGCCCGCGTTTGAAAAGTAGAAGGCATCCGAATGTAGTACAGACCTGTTAAATGGATTATTATGGGCAGCGATCAAAGCCTCGCTGGCCATTGCTTCCAATAACGAAGGATTGGTACCACCAACGCTATGCCCGTGGAAATACAGGTAGGAGTTATTTTGCAATACCCGCACGCTTGGGGTATCGTAAATAGCGCCTTCGAATTTTATACGTTTATCACTTTTAAATTTATGGGTGATGAATTTTCCGAAGCGATTTTCTGTGTTACCCAGTACCACAAACTGCTTGCGCGAATTACTGTTATTAAAGCCCTGTAAAATGGTCTCGATGTTATTTTCGGGCTCCATGCGGGCCATCAGTAAAAAATAATCTTCTTTAAGCGCCTGTTTTTTGCTTAACTGTTCGCGCTCGTTTAAAGAAAACGGGTCCGCACCGTAGGGAATGTAACGGCTGTCAATATCATATTTATCAGCTAAATAAGTTCTGATAATGGATGAGTCTGAAACATAGAACTGACTATACTTAACCGCCAGGCGTTCAGCATATTTTAAAAACTTTTGGATAGGCTTACTGTATTTTGAGCGTTTCCATTCCAGTCCGTCCATATTGGTAATTATTGTGCTCTGTTTAGGATAAAGTTTCCCCCATACCGAACTGCTGGTATAGCCCATCAGTAAAATAACATCATAATCTTGCTTGCGGGCATCCATCAGGCAATTAAGATCATAAACAAACTGACCTGCGGCACCCATCAGGTATTCAGGATCATAGCAATGTCTGATTTCAACACCATTCCATTTATCTTTTTGATAGGGGTGATTATGCGAATTGTAAACCGTTACGGTATGCCCCCGGTTAACCAACCCCGCCGATACATATTCTGATATATGCTCAAACCCGCCGTAATAGTTGGGGATGCCCCTTGTTCCTAAGATCGCTATCTTTAATTTCATTGTAATGCTGATTGATATGCTTTAAGCGTTTGCTTTGCGGCTTGCGGCCAGGTGTATTTTTCTAATATTTTTTCGCGTAGCGATGTATTAATAGTCGCGGTGCTTGCTTTTTCAACTTCGGCTAAAATGCTTTGCGGTGATGCGGGATCGCAGTAAAACGCGCCGTCGGCAAAATACTCGCGGGTGTCGCCCTTATCCGTAATTACAATATTGCAGCCCATAGCAGCTGCCTCAACAGAGCTTAGTCCGGTAGTTTCAAACCAGCTGGGTAAAATATGCACTTTGGCCTGAGCGTAATATTGCAGCAATTGCTGCTGCGGCATGTGGTTTATAAAAGTGATATTAGCTGCCGCAATTGCACGGCATTCATTATAATAGCTTAATTGATTAGGGCTATGAGCACCTATAAGTATTAATTTAAACCGTGTTCCGTTTAAGGCTTTTATCAGGCTTAACTGATTTTTAATACCTTCAATTCTTGCTACACAAAGCACCAGTTCCGCATCTTTTTTTATGCCGTCGTCATACTGAAATAATTCAGGATCAATACCGTTTGGAATGATGCTGTATTTAACATTTGATGGATAAGCCGTGTTCACCCTGCGACGTTCTGATTCAGAATTAGGCAGTATCTGGTTGGCTCGCGTCAAAATAGTCATGATACTTTTACGCTGCCCTTTCCATATATACGCCTTAGTCGCAAGGTGATCACGGCCGAGTGCCCATCTTGCCATTGTTTTTAAATACTCAATAGTGTTGCCTGATAGATAATTAAATATTACGCCAACACCTTTTCTGTAATGCTTATCATATTCGCTGTAGTCAACCAAAATGGTAGAAACCACAAACGGTTTTGCCGCTTTTTTGCTATGATGAAGTATATCCGCCGGGCGAATAAGATTAAAAAAGTGCAGCAGATCGTAATCCGCGTATTTAATATCCTCATTGCTTAATTTGATCGCCGCATCAACTCCAAGAACATTCAACTGTCTGGCCGTTTGCACAGCTTGAACCGTATCCCCGCCGGGGACGCTATATAAAGTTGATCGTGCTATAATGGCTACTTTCATGGTTATAAGCGGTTGGGACTAAGTTTGTGCATAAAGGCGATGAGCTTCTGCGGTAAAAAGCTCAGTGTGTACAGCAGGTAATTATCCAGCCGCTGTGGAAATATTTTAATAGCGCGACTTATATGCCCGCGCGACGTTCGCGGCTGATAATTATCAGTAAGGAACTTTTTACCGCATAAGGCATGATAAGCGCTTTCGCGTATTTTTTTGGTATCCTGATCTTTAATAATAGCCAGTAATTCCTCGCCTTCGGCTGGCGTAACTGTCCCTCGCAATACTGCCTTTCTTTTCAGGTGGCGAAACCTTTTACCGCGCCATTTTTCGTCAATAGTTACCGATGTTGGGTTGAGCCTGTATTTAATTAAAGGTTCGGGAATGTTATATAGCTTTCCGGCTTTAACAATGTTGGTCCACAGTAAGTAGTCTTCAAAATTGTGCGCATTTTCGGGGTAGCCACCCAAAGCAATTATAGTATCCTTTTTATACATCACCGCCGGGTGCACAAACGGGCAGTAGAAGTACATTTTTTGTATAATTTCTTCGTGCGTATGTGCTATGCATTCAAAATTGAAAAGATGAGCGCCGCTGGCAGATATATATTCTGCATCGCCGCCTACCAAAATGTATTCAGGGTTTTTTTGTAAAAAAGAAAGTTGTTTTTTCAGGCGTTCAGGGTAACAAATGTCATCGGCATCAAAACGCGCTATGTAGGTTGCGCGAGCTTGTTTTAGCCCATTGTTAAGCGCTGCTGCCACGCCCTGGTTGTGTTGGTTAATAACCCTGATACGTGGGTCGTTAAAACTATTAATGATGTTCAAAGTATCATCGGTAGAACCATCATTCACAATTATAAATTCAAAATCGGCATGCGTTTGCCTCAACACCGAGTCAATTGCTTCGGCAATGTAGCATTCGGCGTTATAAGCCGGCATTAAAACGGATATGGTGGGGTTAGCCTGCATAGTCAACAGGCTTTTGGCCTTCCTTTAGGTTTAAAAAAAGCATCAGTTCAAACAGCACCAAAACAGAGAGTTGCTCAAACCAGTAATCAACAAAAAATATTATTAATACCAGCGCAATGATGGGGATGCCGTAAGTGAGCCGCTTATAATGGCGGGCAAAAAAAGCTATGTATAAGATAAACAGGGCAGCAAAACCCAGCAGACCGTATTCGCCCAACATTTGATCGTAAACAGAAAATGGGCTGTGGGTTAGCGAATGATAATCACCGCGCTTGCTAAAAAACTCCAGATACAGATCAAAGTGGTTTGCCTTGAAATCAGGATCAATATAAACGTACTTAGCCGGGTATGTTCCGGTAACACCAATCCCGCTTACCCTGAAAGCCAGTTTTGATGAAAAATTACCCATGCCATCGCCGGTTAATATTTTGGCCGGATGCTGTATGAAAAAACTTAGCGTTTGTAAATGTCCTTGTACTTTTCCCGGTAACTCAGTATTAGCCTCGGCTTGTGCAGCAAGATGCAGTTCTTCTTTGTGTGCGCTGATAAATTTAACCAGGGGAATCTGCCCGGCGGGTGTAACTTTTAGCCCCTGATAAGGCGGCGTGTGGATATTTGGCGGAGGTATAAACACACGACCGGCATCGGTAACAAAAACTTCCTTTGACACTGCGACAGACGGCGCTACAAGCCGTTTAGCACTCAGGCTATCCAGGTACAGCATTGCCAGTTTTTGCCGTTTCTCCTCAAAATCCAGTATGCTGTCGGCTCGTAAAGTAAGGGGTATAGGCAGGGTATCGGGTTTTGCCGGTGGGTTTCTTATGTGCGCTATGTTTTTAAAAGTATCTACAACATATTTGTTGTTCTCGGGCGATATTTTCGTCATAAACACGATAAACAGCATCCCGCAAACCATTAAAAGGCTTTTCTGATCGCGGTCACTTTTAAAGATAAACAAGGGCACAAGAATAAGCAGCAACGCCAGGTTGGTAAAGTTGCTTCCGGTTAAAAGCAATACTATCATGCACAATAACAGCATGGCCGGCTTTTTAAGTGTGAAATAATAGATCACCCCAAAGGCGCTTATAATGGCATTGTTGGTAGAGGTGTCAAAGGTCAGCCCCTTTATAAAATCGCCTGTGCTTAAAAAGTATTTTTGATATTGACCGCGATAGGTGTAGGGGTTTAAAGGGCCAATCTCTATCAGTATAGCAGCGAGGTTGAGCAGCGAAAAGATGGCGTTGATGATAAAGAAGATCAGCAACGTTCGATGGATCATTTCGACATCGTTTTTTTCAATAGATAGCTTTACCTGGTGAATAGCCAGTATGCACAGCATCCAAAACAGAACACCAATACCTAGTACGAGCACGTAGTTAGGCGCGTTATAATCTTTGTTAACTATAACCGTTATCAGGCCGATAATAATAACCAAGGGATAAAACAGCGGCAGTCGGGAATTTTTTAAGCTGAAACCAAACTTAAAATTGGTGTCAAGCAGATAAACAATGGCAATAGCAGGGATCTTGATTGCCAGTTTTACATTTAAAAACAGCAGTAATAGCAAAAGCAATTTCCAGTCGGCAAAGCTGCGCAGCTTTTTCAGGTCTATCTTTTTTAAGCTATTGTACATTCCCGGGGTTCCACTGGTTTTTGGTGACAGGCGCCTAATGCGAACGCACTGTTTTCAAAGATGATTACGACCCGAAACAGGCACAGGTTGCCTGTGTGGAATGATATATCAACCTAAAACCAGCTTCAATTTGTCTTTATCATTAAACCGTAAAGTACCCGTGACGAATAATGCTGCCAGGTAAAAAACAACGCTGACAGGCAATGCTATCCATCCGGCAGGGAAAAGAAATCTTGCCGCGTACCCACCCCCCAATGCACAGAGCGTACATATGATTAAAGGCTGCCAGCTATTGTTAAGCTGCGGTATTTTATTTTTTTGAAGAAAGAATATGATCTGTGCCGAGCACGATAATAGAAAGCCTATCGCGGCACCTTCATTTTGATATAGTGGGATCAATACAACATCCGCAGCAATATTTACGACCAATGTTATTATAAATGAATGTAGTATCATTTTTAAGCGGCCCTGGGCAAAGTATATCGTCCAGAAAAAATTTTGCAGATACAGCAAGGGCATACACAAGCTTAAAATAAAAATAGTTTGGCTGTTCACTGCCCCGTATCTGCCTGTAGTAATGGCATCAATAACCGGTGCCCAGCAAACATTTAACAGTAAACCAATAAAGGCGGCAATAATGAACTCGACTCTTAATAAAAGCTGAAGGCTGTAGGCATCAATATCCTTTTGTGAGAACAGCTTTGTAAAGCGAGGAATAAGCAACGGAGCAATTGCCAGCAACGGAAGGGTTGCCATTTCAAATATCTTATAAGCAAAACTATACTCTGCCAGTTTAGCTGCCGAAAGAAAAATCCCGATAAATATCCAGTCGAGGCGGGCCAGTGCTGCGGTAATAATAACAACGCCGCTTTGCGGCAGGGCCTCGCGTAACAGTTTTAAATAGTCCTCTTTATACCACTTAATAGTTATTGTGCCGTTTGCCTTTTTGAAAAGGAAAACACTTACAAGCAACTCCAATAAATCACCAATAACAAAAACACCTACCAGGTAAGGCCAGCTTATAATGTGTAAAGCCAATAAAATTATTAAGCCAACAAACCTGGCTATGTTTGAAACAAGCAGCATAAAAGCTAAGAGCTTAAACTGCTCAAGGCCGCTTGTTACCTGTTTAAAAGGAGTCGAGAAAAACATCAGCAGTTTTCCTATCCCAATAAACAATATCAAAGTATAAACCGTGCCCTTTGGCAAGATCAACCAGCCGGTTACCAGTACGGCATAAAACAACAAGCCGGCAAACAATACATGGAATACATATAGTGAAAGCATGCGCTGTTTATCCCCGCCTGCGGCAACTTTTTTTATGACGAGCTGATCCATGCCGACTGACAGTATATTAAATATGGCCAGCAATACCGCCAATGCAAGGTTAAGCCGGCCAAAATCTGTTTTGTTTAAGGTGGTTGATAACAACAAGAATATGCCAACGCCCAGCAGCTGGTTTATCACGAGCTGCAAAGTGTTTGCCGAAAGGTTTTGGATAAGCTTTGACTTCATGAACATTCCTAATATTCAACTGCCAGGTCGCGTTCCAGATGCTCGTTTTTGGCGTAGCTGCCGGCCATTTGGTTTAAATAATGATATTTAAGCCAGCGGTTTTTATAGATGGTTTTCGCTATCGCCCAACCTTCACGGCCATCTAAAAACCCCAAAAGCAATATATAATTTCTAAAAAAGTTAAAAAACGGCGATAAATACATGTTGGCGAAAGTGGCGCGCTTGCCGTTTTGATAGTATTTAGCTGCGCTTAATTTAGCATAGTAAACGGCTTTGTTGTCACATTCAAAACTGTCTTTAACTGAATAATGGTTTATGCTGCCTGTAAGCGTTCCCACTTTAATTTGTGTAGGTAGTACCAATGTTTCATGTACCAAAGGTTCAGACCATCTTACGTGTTTTTTATTGAAAAGGCGGATATGATGATCGCGCCCCCAGTTGCCGAATCGTATGCGCTTCTTACCAAAAAAAGACCTGAATTTTATATCATATACAATTTGTTCATCGTCAAGTTTCAGATCATGTAAAGCCAGCACCAGCTCTATATCAGGCACCTCGTCTGCATCAATACTTAGTATCCAATTGTATTTAGCCAGTTCACTTCCTTTGTTTTTGTTAGCGCCGTAGCCTCCCCAGTTTTTCTGATAAACCCTGCAACCATTTGCAAGTGCTATACCCTCGGTGCCATCGGCGCTGTCGTTATCAATTATTATAATGTCGTCGGTTATAAGTTTTGCGGCATTAATGCTTTTTGCAATAATCTCGGCTTCGTTTTTTGTGATAATAACTACTGATACAGGAATCATGGGTATACGTTTTATAACCTTAAGGGCTTGTATTATTATCACGCAAAGTATACACTAAAGGTTGCCTCATAGCTAATATTTGATGTTGCGACAAAAGATAGTACACCGCTTATTAGTGCCCTTATGATGAAAATTTATGATAAATTTATGCAAGCAAGCAACCTTTTTATGGATACTGCCGTGATAGTGATTAAAAGTAATATTGACCAGTAAACAAACCCAGGGTCCATTATGGGCGAAGAAGAGTTACAAAAGCTGATAGGCGGCTGTGTAAAGCAGGATAGAAAAAGTCAGAAAATGCTTTATAAAGCATTTTACGGCTTTGCTATGGCTATTTGCCTGCGCTATACGGGTAACAGGGACGAAGCCGCGGAAGTGATGAACCAGGGCTTTATGAAGGTGTTTACCAAAATAGAAACTTTTGATGCGGCAAGGCCTTTTAAAGCCTGGCTTGGGCGCATAATGATGAATGTGTCTATTGACCATTACCGGGCAAATTTGAAAATGGCCTATTCTGAGGATCTGGAAAATGCTGAGCATTTAGATGACGGAACGTTTACCGACAGTAATTTAAATTACCAGGACCTGCTGACAATGGTGCAGCAACTGCCACAGGCTTACCGTACCGTATTTAACTTGTTTGCGATTGACGGCTACTCGCACGAGGAAATTGCAGAAACGTTGCATATTAATATAGGTACGTCTAAATCAAACCTTTTTAAGGCCAGGCAAAAACTAAAACAAATGATAATGGCCGCAAATTCCCAGGCTAACCATATAAATTATAGTAGCGGGGATAATTTTTCATCGGTAATAGCTATAAATGGCACAGCTGTTAACCCGGTATATTATAGCAGAACAGTGAAATGAAAAGTAATTCAGAGATAGATAATTTTTTTAAGCAGAAACTTGCCGATCCGGGTGATAAAACCGGGTACAGGGAAGAAGACTGGGATGCGCTTGAAAAAATGATGGATAAAGGGAAAAAGCGGAGGATAGTTTATTGGATGCCCATTTTAAGCGGTGTAGCTGCTTTATTTTTTTTGATTTTGGGATGGTGGTTGTTTAAACCCGTAAAAAGTGATGAGCAAAACACAAAACAACAAATAACAAAAACACCCCGCCAAAACCAGCAACAAAGCGTTGATTCTGTAGGTAAAAGCAATAGCACAGGTATTATACCGGTAACTGACGCTACACAACAGCAGGCAAAAAACAATAATGAAACGGGATTGAAGAAAGGAAATTATGTTACCGAGTTTCCGCAAAGTAATTACATGGGGAAAGTTGATAACCTTCCTGTAGTGGTAAGCAATAAGCATAATGCGCCGGAGCCGATTCAGAAAGAACAACCTACTGGTAACGTGAATAATGTACCAATTGCGCAAAATATTACACCGGCTGTTGACACGACCAAAGCTGTGCTAGCTAACAACGTTGAACCCTTGCCTGAAGCCGCAGCGAAAAGCGACCCTGACAAAGGCATGGCCGCGAAAGCTGTTAAAAGTAAAACTGGCGGTTCAATTTTTGGTCAGCCGCAATACGCTTTAACTATAATGGGTGCACCGGATATTAATGGGGTAAAATCATTCGGTCAAAGCAAAACCGGAACCAACATAGGATTACTGTTCTCGGTTAGCTTTAAAAAGCTGACCGTTACAACAGGGGTAGCTTATTCGGTTAAGCCATATAACGTTGCTTTCGCAGATTACGATCCGGGCAGCTATTACTTCCGCACTAAGCCGGTTTCAGTGCTGGCAGATTGCCGGATGCTTGATATTCCGCTTAATGTCGATTATCAGCTATTCAACAAAAACAAAAATATGATAAGCATCGGAACCGGTTTGTCGTCATACATTATGCTGCACGAAAGCTATAGTTACCAATACGCGGATCCTATGACACGCGGGCCACGCAATTATACAATTGCCGCTCCCGGAAAATACTTTTTAGGCATTGTTAATCTGCAAGCCACTTATAAAAGGCAGGTTAATTCTAAAGTTGGTGTAAGCCTGCAGCCATATTTAAAACTTCCGCTTGGCGATGTCGGGGCAAGCAAGGTGAGGCTGCAATCTGCCGGGGTGGCATTGGGCGTAAGTTGGAATATAAATCCGTTGAAAAAACCATAGCATCATGAAACATATCATTGTTATTTTACTTGCCTGGATGAGCGTAATCAACCAGGCGGGGCAGGGCCTTTATGCTTGTAAAAACGCCACTATCAGCCTTTTTTCATCAGCGCCGATAGAGGATATTGCCGCTAAAACGTCAGCCGGAACGTCGGTATATAATGCCACTACCGGCGATCTGGTGTTCAGTGTTAATATCAGTTCTTTTCAATTCAGAAAATCGCTTATGCAGGAACATTTTAACAGCGATTACCTGGAGAGCGATAAGTATCCCAAAGCAAGTTTTAAAGGGAAGATACAAGAGCGTATCGACTTAACAAAAAATGGCAGTTACCCGGTAACGGTTACAGGCGAACTGGATGTACACGGGGTAAAGCAAACCCGCACCATTCCGGGTAGTATCACCGTAAATAATGGCAACGTTACCATGGCCGCCGAATTTATGGTGAAGTGTGCCGATCATAATATCAAGATACCCAAAATTGTATTTCACAACATAGCCGAAAGCATAAAACTTAATGTTTCCGCTATATATACGCCAGTAAAAAACTCATAGCATTCACGACCTAAATAACGCAACAATGAAAATTACTTTAAAAAACAGCCTTTTTATAGCCATGCTTTTTGCGGCAGCAATCTCAAAAGCACAGACACCAACTTCGGC
>CBFGNU010000017.1:0-25875 GCA_965650195.1 uncultured Mucilaginibacter sp.
CCTAAATTTAAAGCGTTGGCATCAAACTATAAAGGCCTGAAATTTGACAGCCCTAACGACCTTGCCTTTATGAGCAATGGCGATATTTATTTTACCGACCCGCCTTATGGTTTGGAAAAAAACGTTGCCGACCCACTGAAGGAAGCTAAATACCAGGGTGTATACAAGATCTCAAAAAACGGAGAAGTTACCCTGCTCACTACGGAAATAACCCGCCCTAATGGCATAGGCATTTTCCCCGGAGAAAAGCAAATATTGATAGCTAACTCTGACCCCGCTAACCCGGTTTGGTATATTTATGATCTGGATAAAAATGGCCTGCTTGCTAACCAGCGTGTATTTTACAAAGCTGAAGGGCAAGGGTTCGGCTCGCCGGACGGCTTAAAAATTGATAAACAGGGCAATGTTTTTGCAACAGGGCCGGGCGGCGTATGGATATTCAATAAAACCGGAAAACTATTGGGGCGGATAATGATAGATATGCTTACATCAAACTGCAGTTTCTCTGCCGACCAGAAAACATTGTATGTAACGAATACTAACAGGGTGTTAAAGATAATGTTGCGGTAGATTATACGTTTAAGAACAGCCTCAGGGGGGACATCCCTTAAAAATTTAATTATGGTAAAATCATTCATAAAAAAAACGCTACTCCTCATCGGCCTATGTTGCATGAGCCTTTTTGCATCGGCACAGGTAGTAGTAAAGGAGCGGGCCACGCTTACGCCCAACTGGGTGAAATTATATAAGCCTTTCCGCATTGTAGGAAACCTTTATTATGTAGGAACGTATGACCTGGCTTGTTACCTTATAGTAACACCGAAGGGAAATATCTTGATCAATACAGGCCTGGCGGCTTCAACGCCCGTTATAAAAGCCAATATTGAGGAACTGGGCTTTAAGCTGGAAGACACCAAAATATTGCTCACCACCCACGCGCATTACGACCATGTTGGCGCAATGGCCGAAATTAAAAAATTGACCGGTGCAAAAATGATGATAAACGAAGCCGATGCAAGTGTGCTGGCGGATGGCGGAGTATCTGATTATGCCTACGGTGGCGAGTTCCCCAGTTTTGCACCGGTGAAGCCCGATGTTTTGCTAAAGGATGGCAGTAAAGTGAAATTGGGCGGCACGGAGATCACCATTGTAAACAGCTATGGCCACAGCAAGGGAGCAAACAGCTTTTTATTGAATGTTAAGGACGAAACCAAAACCTGGAAGGTGTTTATTGCTAATATGCCTACCATTATTGCTAACGAACCCTTTAACGCTGTACCGGGCTACCCCAACATTTCTGCCGATTATGCGCATACTTTAGCAGCAATAAAAGCGCAGACCTTTGACATTTGGCTGGCATCGCATGCCGACCAGATGAAGATGCACAGCAAGCGTAAACCTGATGATGCCTATAACCCAGCAGCATTTGTAGATCGCGCGGGGTTTGATGCTACTATAGCCAATTTTGATGCGGCGTATCAGAGGAAGATAAAGCAGTAGGTTCTTAAACACCGTACTATGAAAGCCATAAAAGTTCTTTTTCTTGCATTGCTTTTAACGGTTCCGTTTGGTGCTGTTATCGCCCAAAAGAAACCAGCTAATGCGGCAAAGGCAACACCCTGCATAGATGTACTCAAGCTTTTTACGGCCACCAACGTACCTGCTATGGCACCCGAAGAAGAGGCTGCGCCTTTAGTAGCCGCCGCGGAAGAAGCACCGGCCAACCTGCCCGGCAAGGGCCTTGCCCAACACCCCATGTTATACGTTGGTGAGAACAACAACCGCATGTCGCTTATTAACGGTGGCAAAGTGATATGGACCTATCAAACCGGTAAAGGTCCGGAGTATGATGATGTTTGGATGCTGTCTAACGGTAACATATTGTTTAGTCGCATGAAGTATGTTGCCATGATAACGCCCGATAAGAAGGTGCTCTGGCGCTATGACCTCAACCCGGCAGAAGGAGCAACCCACACAGAAGTACACACCTGTCAGCCTATAGGATTAGACAAGGTTATGTTTGTTATTAACGGCCTGCCACCTAAGTTGATGATAGTAAATATTAAAACCGGAAAAGTAGAGGTGGAGCATGTATTGCCCGCCAAAAATCCGCAAAACCCTGCCGATATTCACGGTCAGTTTAGGCGCGCGCGTGTAACAGCGCAGGGAACTTACCTCGTATCTTACCTCAATTTGAACATGGTGGTTGAGTACGACAAAAATTTTAAGGAGATCTGGATATACAATATCCCGTCGCCCTGGGCAGCCATCCGACTAAAAAATGGCAACACGCTTATCAATGATGAAAAGGAATGGCTTGTACGAGAAGTAAACGCAAAAAGCGAAACCGTGTGGGAGTTTAATTTTAAAACAGATCTGCCCGCCGAATATCAGTTCCTATCCGCACCACAAACCAGTACCCGTTTAGCCAATGGCAATACCATTTTTACCTCGCGCGGGCAAAGGGGTAAAGGTCCGCAATTAATAGAAGTAACACCCGACAAAAAAGTGGTTTGGGTACTGAACGACTGGAAAAACGTAGGCGATGCCACCGCGGTGCAGATCTTGGATGATCCGGGTGTGCCGGAAGTGCCGGGGGAGTCTGAGCATTAAGAACGGAAGAGGTACAAAATGACTATCTTAAAGAAAACCCTAACTATAATAACCTTATTCGTTTTTTTGTGGCTAAAAGACGATAAGGCCTGTAAAATGTTTAGCGATCACTTAGCTGTGATAAAAGAAAGTGTCGAAAAGAAAAAGCCTGTAAATGCCTCTAAAATAAACGAAGCGATTTCTTTTTTGGAACAAGTTACTTTAATCAAGTCTACTTCTGATGGCAATTATTTTGGTAGGTTTAGTCCAAATGAGCAAGACTTTAATAATTGGAATCAATGGTTTAAAAAAAACAAGTCCATGCTTTATTGGGAGGAAAAAGAACGTAAAGTAAAGGTGAAATCTAAGTAATGTACTTTTTTCCGTCCCCTCACTGTCTCCTGAAAGCTATCCCGCGGTAGTACCAACTAATCCGCCGGATTAATTATCTGCTCTCCCAAGCTTTGAATGTCTTCTTTGCTTAATTCCTGCGGGTTATCACTGGTCCAGATGTACAGAGTATCTTTATAAATGGTGATGGTACGGTCCTCAAATTGAATATCATACAGTGTTTTATCGCCCTCCACATGCTCAGAAATACGCACCGGGAACTGTTCGCCGTTGAGGGATATGTTATAATCGTAGCTTTTCATATTCAATATCTGCTGGTCCTGTCAGATGTTTTCCCGACAGTACTGTATTAACAGAAATTGCAGATAGGTTGTTTGTTCCGCCCTTGTCGCTGTTATTACTCTTATTGTTCGGAAGAAATAATATAGGGATCAAATTCCCCTCTTGAGAGGGGGCGCGTAGGAATTGTGCGGCTGCAGGGGTGTGTTAAGCCGCTCACATAACACACCCCTACACCCCTCTCGAGAGGGGAATCGCACCACCCACCGCTTCTTTTTAAATCTTCAGAACACGTGTAGCATTATCACCAATAAAGTAACGAGACTACCCCCTTCCCGTCCCCTCAGGGTATCCTGAAAGGGACCCTGAGGTAGCACAATGCCGCGTTGCAAACAGAATTACTCTTACTTTATAACCGTGACATACCCACTCATTACCTGGTGTTGAAACTGGAGGTCAATTACATAGTAGTAGGTTGATGCCGGTACATTTTTACCATTTGTTGTGCCGTCCCAATCTACGTTGTAACCTCTTGACCGGTGTATTAACTGCCCGTTCCGGTTATAAATACTTACCTGGCAGTTGGGATAACCCGCCAGGCCTTTTATAAACCAGGTATCGTTAATGCCATCGGCATTAGGTGTAAATGTGTTGGGTATTTCAACCTTGGTTACCAGGGTAACTTTTAAGGTCTGGCTTTCGGCAGGCAGACTGCAGCTGTTGCTTGCGGCAACCACACACTGCACAAGGTCGCCGTTGGCAAATGTATTACTTACATAATTTGCGCTATTATCGCCCACTGCAATGCCATTTACATACCATTGATAATCTGGAGTTGCGCTGCCGTTTTTTACATCGGCTGTAAACGTAATTTCAGTGCCCGGGAACACATAGTTGACTGATGCAGCAATGGTAACCACAGGCGTTACCGGACTAACCAGCTCAAGTGTGACGATGTTTGAGTTAGCTACAAAGCCGCTTAAACAAGGGCTCTCATTATTTATAAGCGTGCAGGTAACATTGTCGCCATTATTCAGCGTTGTGCTTGTAAATACATCGCTGTTGTTGTTGGCAATACTAACATTGTTTACCCGCCATTGATATACAGGATTAGCACCGGCGTTATGCCCTGTGGCCGTAAAAGTGACAAGCGAGCCGGTACAATTGCCGGCATAGCTGGCTGCAATGCTTACGTCAGGCGAAACAGGTAACACCACGGCTAATGTTTGCGATTTTGGCTGTGCCGATACATAGTATTGCTGCGTGGTATTCTGAGAAATGGTGATTACCGTACTCCCTGCGCTTATGATATGGATAAGTCCATCGGAAGAAATGGTAGCCACGCCCGGATTACTGCTGGTGTAGGTAACAGGCAAGTCGGTATCCCTGATAAAAGCATTGGCACTAAAATCTGCGCTGCAAACGGTTTTGGTTTCAAAAGCAGGTAAACTAACAAATAAAGTTTCTATAACTGTAAGGTACTGGATCACCGGCTGGGCGTCGGCATAATTTTCATTTCCGGGCTGGGTAGCGGTAATAGTACTTAGGCCCGGCCCCACTAAATGTACAAGCCCCGTGGCAGTTATAGTTGCAACAGCCGGGTTGCTGCTGGTATAAATAATAGGTGTTTCGGGGTTGGTGCTGGTCCCTTTGGGGTCGTAACTGTTATCGGCATCCAAATGATCGGGCTTTTGCGTAGGTAGCGTTATAATAGATGGCTTTTTTGCATTTGCTGCCACCGTTATACTAACGGTTGTACTATGGCTCCCTCCGCCATTATAGGCTGTTATAGTGTAATTAGTGGTGGGCCAAAGCGTTGTTGGTGTACCGCTTATAATGCCTGTCTGCGGGTCAAAACTTAGTCCGGCAGGCAGCGCTTTATCAATGGTGTATCCGGAGATGGTAACTTTGTGGATAAGGTTCACTGCTCCAATATATAAACTCCCTTTTCCATCCAGCACCAGGCCAATAGGGCTGCTAAACCCCGAGGCTACCGTTGTAACGCCACCGGCTGGCGATATTACAGACAGGCTGTTGCTGCTTTGCTCAACAAAATAAATGTTCCCGGTACCATCTACACGCAACTCACGCGGTGTATTCAAACCTGTGGCTATAGTGGATACTGTGCCATCTGTGGCTATCTTTCTGATGGCGCCATTTTGCGTGTCAGCAACATACAAATTTCCCGCGTTGTCTATACCAACGGCAGTAGGTGTGTTAAACGTTGCGGTAGCCACATCGCCATTGGTAAAGCCAACGCCCGCGCGGCCGGTAACAGTGGTTACTGCTCCGGCAGGGCTTATTTTGCGGATGAGGTTATTGCTCTGATCAGCAACATAAATATTTCCCGCGGCATCGCGCGTCATGCCCCTGGGCGTATAAAAACTCGCTAATAAGCCTGTTGTATTGTCTGCAGAACCTGCTGAGCCACTACCTGCAAAGGTGGATACCTGCCCGGCGGGCGTAATCTTGCGGATAAGGTTATTGCCCATATCGCTAAGGTATAGATTACCCGCAGCGTCGGCCACTAAAGCATCCGGCAGTAAAAATGAATACCCGGCACCTGATGGTCCGGCAAAAACGCTTATAACGCCGGCCGCGCTTACCTTGTAAACAGTATTATCGCCATAGTTGGCTATGTAGAGGGAGCCATCCGGTTCGGCCACAAGCCCGGTAACGTTTTGAAGGGGCCCGGGTCCCGCAAAAACCGACTGCTGGCCATAAATAGCTGCCGGCACGCTGCCGCCCGTGTTATTAGGCGTTAAGGGCGTAATGGGTAAATTGGCACCGTATACCTGCGGTGTTGAATAGGATATATGTGGCGGAGTGGTTATTGTGGTAGGGATATCGTTTACCCGGATGGAAGAAACGGCTTTTGGTTGCCCGGTGTTTGTAATCTCGACATGGTAGGTACGCTGCTGGCTGTAAGCAACTAACTTTAATAGAAGCAGGAACAAAAAAATAATGCCTTTATTAAAGTTAACCATTTATGCGATGACGGTCGGGGTTGTTTAGCGGCCTAATATCGCTTAAAGAGCGGAAAAAAAGAAATTAATGAGGGGGTAGATTTACTTAACGCAATTGGTGTAAGCCCCTTCGTTTCAGCAGCGTCCTGTGCGGGAAATCCTCGCCTGGGCGGGAAATAATATTTTCGATCACCACTTAATTTTATAGTCAAACAACCAATGATTGCCTTTTTCCGCAAAGGCATTTACAAAGATCCTAATCATTAGCTCTCTGATTTTTTGCTGAAAGGCATTTACAATAACTTTGTCACTGCCTCTTTTTCTACCTTCTAAAACAATTTTTTCCACTCGTGGCCTTCGCATAATTTCAAAATTTGAAAACGCAGTTTGCAAATTATTTTCATCTCGAATAAGCTTAGCCAAAAGCATCGCGTCTTCTAAAGCCATTGAAGCTCCTTGTCCTGAATTTGGACTTACAGCATGTGCTGCATCACCAATAAGAATGATGTTTTTATTGAACCACCGGGGCAAAAATTGAACATCAAAAACATTAAGTCTGAGAAAATGTGACGAGTTGCTAATAATTTCGATAACAGGAAAACTGTATAAAGCGTATTGATTGAGCAAGCTTTTTCTTTCTGCTTCCTTGTCAAAGTTTGTTTGTTCTTCTCTTGTATATGGATCAGCCACCATGACATTTGTCCACCACATCAGTTCTTTTGTATTAACACCTGTATAGCCAAAAAATCCATTTTTGCCGTAAATGAAATTTATATCGTCGCTATCTGATTGCGTTAGATCCTGAATTTTGTTTTTATCTACAAAGCCGCCACTACCTACAACGCCGGTAAAGTCGGGCTTCAACGGAATATCTAATACGTAATTTCTAACAAAGCTTCTTACACCATCAGCTCCTACCAGAAAGTTTCCTACGGCTTTACTCCCATCTTCAAACGTGGCAGTTACCTCATTATCAGTTTGTGAAATATTTTGCAATGTTTTGTTGAAATGGATTGGAATGTTTTGCTTGTTCAATTCCTCCAACATAATATTATTGAGTGTTGCTCTTTTAATATTTACGCTTGGATATTTATACCGAGCTAAATTGGAAAACTTGAACTTTGCTAACCTATTTCCGTTGGCGTTTTTAAATATTCCATTTGCTGCAATGCTTCCACTTGTAATTGTTTTATCGGCTAACCCTAATTCGGCTAATACATTTACCCCATTAGGAGCAAGGCTTAATCCTGCACCATTAGAAAATGTTTCCTCTTTCGCTTCAAATACTTCTGATTGAATGCCGATTTTTTTCAAAAATAATGCTATTGAAGGTCCGGCTATTCCACCACCAATTATTATTGCCTTGCTATTCGTTTGAAATTCCATGCTATTTGGTGTCGTTTAATTTCCGGGTTATTTCCTGCATAATCTGAATAGCCGACTGCATATAATTTTCTATCAGGGCTAAATCTTTTTTACTGTAAGAATTTAAAAGATCAGTCATTTTTGTTTCTATTTCACCAAAAATGCCACCCAGTTCTTTCATAATTACCGGCGTGTTTGGAACTATAATTACTTTTCGCCTATCACTTTTGTCAAATTCCCTTGATACAAAATTTTTCTTTTCAAATCTGTCTATTAGCCCGGTAACTGTGCCTGTGGTTAAACCTGTATATTTTGCCAATTCTCCTGCCGTCATGGAGCCATGTTGAATAATGAAGCCTAAATATTTATGGTCTGTGCCTGATAGCCCTGCTTTACGGGCAATGGCTTCGTGCATTAAAATTGTGCTGTCTGAAAATTGTCTACCAAATTGACTGGTGGAAATTCCGGTGGCGGGCGTTTTGTTCATTCGTTATGTCTTGTTTTAAAAGATAGTTGTAATTAAAGTATCTTGAAAACAAAGATAATATTAAAAATATAACTTTTTGAATTTTTTTGTATTCGTGGGCTCGCCGCCGGTGATTCAAGCGGAAACGTAAGCTTATTTCCAGCTGATTAATGACATTGTTTGAGCGGTGTTCCAAACCGGTTGATTTGCTGTTCCAAAGTGTTCCACTTTTAAGCGAAAATCGGAAAGCGGCACAAGATGCTTATTATCAGCTGCTTATGGATAATTTACAGCTAACTTTACTGACTTATAAGTAGTTTCAAAGTGTTCCAAAGTGTTTCGAGGTAAAAAGTTAAACTGTTAAAAATCAACTGTTTAATGCCGTCAACGTTTTTATTTTTATTTGAGGCTTTATATTTTTTGGAACAGTTACACCACGCTTTTTTGCGGCCTAATGCATAATGAAAAGTTAAGTTAATGTTAACTCAATGTTATGCATGTGTTAAAATAATAATATACAAGCTATTGATTTTATGAGTAGGTTTAACTCTACAATCAATTTTAAACAAAGATGATCGGGCTGGCAGGCAGGCTTTTGGTGTTGTTGCTGATCATTACTTTTCCCTCTGTTTATGGCCAAAGTAATGACAGGAGGCTATGCTTTGAGTTTTACGAAGGCACCTTTAACAGTCAGATCAGCACCTCGCTTTTGGTCGACGTTCCGCAGCAACTAACCCAGCAAACCGTAAAGTCTTTTTATGCTGATTTGAATGGGGGTAATTACCGGCCACTGGTTGATTCGCTATTATCCTTCAAAAAACGCTACCAGCTAAACGACTGGCTGTATTATCAACTTATCCGCAAAACGGCCCAGCAGCTTAGTCCTAAAGCGGATAACTATAGCAGGTATACCTTGTACAAATGGTTTCTGCTGACTAAGTCGGGTTATGATGCCCGCCTGGCCCTTACCCGCGATAAGGTGATATTTTATGTATATAATCGAGAGGATGTAGAAGATCTGCCCTTCTTTATGATAGAAGGTAATAAGTACGTTTGCCTTAACTGGCATGATTATGCCCGGGTAAATTTGAATGATGACCCACCCATACCGGTAAATATTGCCATACCCGAAGCGGACAATGCCTTCTCCTATAAAATAGATAAAATGCCCGATCTGCGCCCTGCTGAATATTTCGACAAGGAGCTGCAGTTTACCTATAAGCATAAGGTGTACTACTTCAATATCAAGCTGAGCAAAGAAGTGGATGCCATTTTTACCAACTACCCTGTAGTTGATTTTTCAAGCTATTTCAATATCCCGCTGAGCAAAGAAACCTATGGCTCGCTGATCCCAACCCTTAAAGAGAATACCAAAAAGATGAGCCAGAAAAAGGGCATAGACTATCTGATGCGCTTTACCCGCTACGCCTTTTTGTATGAAAAGGACGAGGATAACTTCGGTAGAGAAAAACGGCTGGCGCCCGAAGAAACCCTCTTCGCAAAATACAGTGATTGTGATGACAGGGCCGCCCTGTTCTTCTATCTGGTTAAGGAGGTGTATAACCTGCCCATGATAGCGCTTTTATATCCTACCCATATCACCATCGGTGTGCAGTTTGATAAGCCTGTCGGTACGTCTGTTATGTATAAAGGGGTCGCCTATTCTATTTGTGAGCCAACACCGCAAAAAGAAGATCTGGCTATCGGGCAGCTATCAGCAAAACTAAAGAATGAGCCGTATAAGGTGGTTTATCAGTATGTACCTGGCGGGCAGGGTTTGTAAGGTTTATACAAACCGGTATTGAAGTATGGCGGTAACCACGGGGGTTAGCATCTTAACGTCGTGGTCGGCATATAATGGGATCTCGAGGTAGTCGCCGGCATTAAGTATTACCTGTTTGCCATTAATTGTACACGAGCATTTACCCTGCAAAATAAAAAAGCTTTCGGCGTAATTATCATGCGATTCGTCAGGCACGTCAACCTTAGCCACTACCAGCATTTGAGCAATTTTATCCGTCTGTTGCAGTATCTGAATATTAAGGCCCTCAAACGGTTCGGTAGGTAAAAGGTGTTCAACAGCCTGCAGCCAGTTTAAGTAATTAGAGTAAGCGTCGGTTGGGGGTAAGTTGTTAATATCAAGCACTTCGTTGCCAACAAAGCCAAGCTTTCCCAAAATTTTTTCTTTGAGTTGGTCGGGAGGGGCCACCGCTTTTTCGGCAGACATTTTTTCAATTGCGGCCTCTATGTTTTTTAACTCTTCACGTAGTTCAGGATACTTTGAACAATAGCTTACAACCTGGTTAGCTTCGTCGCTATCCAACAGGCCCAAACAATATTGTTCCAATAGGCCGCTGTTTATATAATCCTGTAAATTCATTTAAAGGATGCAATCAATATTAATACACAAAGCATTGTATTTGCAGAAATACCTTCGGGGGGTAAGGGATAATCGTGTTGCAACAAATATATGATATATTTACGTTTTTAATACATCAAGTACTTCAGTGTAATAATTTTATATTTATAGCCAGACGGTCTGAAAATGTACTTCATCCTCTCAAAAATTCTGTTTTTTTTACTGGTGCCGCTAAACTGGGTGTTAGTGTTGTTCACTATTGCCGTTTTTAAGCGCGATAAAGCTAAACGACGCCGTTATATTATTGCCGGGTTAAGTTTGTTGTACCTTTTTACAACCCCCTTGTTATTGAAGGGATTTACGCGTTTGTGGGACATTAGATCTGAAGTAACCAAAACCAATACAACCAAATATTCCTGCGTAATAGTTTTAGGCGGATTTTCCGGATCAGATGGACAGGGTGGAGGCCGATTCAATGGGTTGGCCGACAGATTTATCAACGGAGCCCAAATGATAACCACAGGTAAAGCAAAGCGGATATTAATAGCCGGAGGAAACGGCAGTTTGTTATCCGAGACATTTCGGGAGGCGACCTGGGCAAGAGGTGAATTAAAAAAATTAAGAATTGCTGACAGCCTGATCCTTACAGAAAGCAACTCGCGAAATACCATAGAAAACGCCGAATTCTCAAAAAAGATATTAGAAGTCAATAACTTAAAGCCGCCGTATTTACTGGTTACATCAGCCTTTCATATGCGCAGAGCGGTAATGATATTCAAAAAAAGAGGTATGGATGTGGTGCCCTACTCATCTAGTTATCTCACTAATAACAGCCAATTAAAGTTTACCGACCTTTTTCCGCAAGCCGATATCCTATCCCATTGGGAATTGTATTTTAAAGAGGTAGTGGGATACGTAATAAACTACTTTTCTGCTTAACAATACCTCGCGGTTATTAACCTGAAATGTGTGGTTAACATTTTGGTTTAGGCCTTCCTTGTCCTTTCGCCTCTACCATTTCGAGTGTTTTTGCCGTGGTGTCAGAACTTTTTTATATGATTTTTTTAAAAACGGCGTTTCAATAAAACATTTTCCCCTGAAAAACATTATTTACGCTTATGAATACAACGTTGCACCGGGTTCGGTCAATCGATGCATTTCGTGCGGTTACCATGTTCCTGATGATATTTGTGAATGATATCGACGGAATGCCCAATACCCCACAATGGATACAACACGCCCATGAAAGCGCTGATGCCCTTGGGCTTGCCGATACCATCTTCCCTGCTTTTTTGTTTATAGTTGGGCTTTCTATCCCATTTGCTTTTCAAAACAGATTAAAGCAAGGTTATTACCGTATTCCTTGGCGCATTATCACCCGTTCGGCAGCCATGATATTTATAGGGGTTTTCTTTACCAACGTAGAAACCTATAACGAAGAAGCCGCGCTATTACCTCGCCCTGTGTGGGAAAGCATGGGCACGTTAAGTATATTTTTTATTTTTTTAGATTATGATGAAACGAAACCCGCATGGCGCAGGTTTACCCTGCGGGGAATAGGGCTGCTACTATTGATTATCCTATCATGGGCTTATAAAAGCACCGACCCTGCCCATCCCTGGCTGCATTTTTCATGGTGGGGAATATTAGGGTTAATAGGTTGGGCCTACCTCGTCTGCGCGCTTATTTACTATTATTCGGGAGGAGAACTATGGATCCAGGCCGCAGCCTGGCT
Source organism: uncultured Mucilaginibacter sp. (assembly GCA_965650195.1). Classification (GTDB taxonomy): domain Bacteria; phylum Bacteroidota; class Bacteroidia; order Sphingobacteriales; family Sphingobacteriaceae; genus Mucilaginibacter. Next base: position 12,114 of record CBFGNU010000017.1, read on the forward strand.
ATTCTTTATGTTCTTTAACATCGATTTTCACTTTGGCTGGTTTGAGTTTTTAAGCCCCTTGCAAAATTATGTTTGGATAGCCGGTAACGGTGCTATGCAGGCATTTACAATGGCAGGCGTATTTGTAGCCGTACTGTACATGCGCCTCGCCGAGCGTAATGAGCTCAAATTGCTTTGGATAGGCATGCTATTAATGGCTGTGATATTATTCAACCTGGGCTTTATTGTAAGGTTTGTAAGCGGCGGAATATCAAAAATACGCGATACCCCGGCGTGGGTCTTAATATGTACGGCGATAAGCTTGGTGGTATATGCGGCTTTTATATTTATTGTTGATTTTAAAAAAAAATACAATTGGGTTAAACCTATTGAACCTGCGGGAGTTGCCACTTTTACTGCCTATATAGTGCCGGGTCTCTTTTATCCGATTTATGAAATGGCGGATATTGAATACCCCGAAGCATTAAGTCAAGGTACAGGGGGGCTAATTAAATGTATTCTATTTGCTTTAGCCATGATATGGTTCACGGGACTGCTGCAACGGATAAATATCCGGCTGAAAATATAGCAGGTTAACTTTTATTTGCGGTTTTTATGTTAATTTTCCATCACTGATGATGCTTAACAATTAGCGTTTTCGGAAACCTTAAAAACCGATGATAAAGGCCTTACCGCGCGTACGTTCCATTGACGCATTCAGAGCGGTTATCATGTTTTTAATGATCTTTGTGAACGATATTGAGGATATCCCAAATACACCACCATGGATCCATCACGTTGCCGAAGATGTTGACGGTGTTGGGTTGGCAGACATTATCTTCCCTGCATTTTTGTTTATTGTTGGTCTATCCATACCCTTCGCACTTCAAAGCCGCTTAGCGCAAAGCCGCAATTTACCACTGCACATAATAAAGCGCTCGGCTGTGCTCATCTTTTGGGGGTTTCTTTTCACTAATCTGGAGACTTATGATGTAAAAAACACATTAATACAACGCGGTACCTGGCAGTATCTGGCCATATTCAGCATGTTTTTTATTTTTCTTGATTATAGTTGGCTAAAACACGCGTGGGTAAAATATGCCCTGCGGGGCGTAGGGGTTTTGTTATTGATGTTTTTGGCAGCAGTATACAAAAGCGAAGATCCGGGACAGCCGTGGTTGCATTTTACCTGGTGGGGCATTTTAGGGTTAATAGGTTGGGCCTATCTTTATAGCGCGTTAGTTTTTTACTTTTCAAATGGAAGGCTTTGGATTCAGGTTACTGCATGGGCATTTTTTGTACTGTTTAATGTTTTTTCACACCTTGGCTTTACCGATTTTTTGAACCCATTTTTTCCATATATATGGATTGCTGGCAACGGGGCCATGCAGGCGTTTACCATGGCGGGGGTTGTTGTGGCCGTGTTTTATAAGTATGCGTTAACAGGTAACAAGGTGTCTGTGTTTTGTTTTACCGTTGCAGGCACATCTCTCTTGCTAGGATTGTTTGGCCTTATGGTGCGCGATAGTACCGGGGGCATATCAAAAGCATTTGAAACGCCGGCATGGGTTTCAACCAGTACAGCCTTTTGCGTATGGTGTTATTTGCTATTTGTTTTTATTGTCGATATAAAACAAAAATACAACTGGGTAAAACCAATTGAGGCGGCAGGCATTGCCACACTTACCTGTTTTATGCTGCCCGACATATTTTATTCCTGGTTTGAAACTACAGACCTTGATTACCCCGACCTGGTAAAAGACGGTGCAGGAGGTGTGGTCAGAGGAATTGTCTTCGCCTTTCTGATAGTGTGGGTGACCGCGCTGCTTTCAAAGGTAAAAATTCATTTAAAAATATAATCGAATATTAAACTTTCAATAATTTCTGAAAGTTTAATATTATTGTTATTTTTGTTTATGGAAACAGAGATAATGAACACAATTAACGTACGGCCCCTTATCCAATTGGCTGGAATAGCTCAAATAACATTAGCGCTGGGCAGTATCTTAATACCCAAATTGCTCAACTGGCGTGCCGAATTACTTAAGCCATCTGTATTAATAAAACAGATGTTCTGGACGTATGCGGTTTATATCCTCGTTATAAATATCAGTTTCGGGTTAATTTCAGTTTTTGCTAGTCACGATCTTTCTGATGGGTCTGACCTCGCCACCATGGTTACCGGTTTCATAGCCGTCTACTGGATATCACGGTTAAGCATCCAGTTCTTTTATCTTGATCGGCATGCTTTCCCAAAAGGTAAGTTGTACACAATCGGCGAGGCCCTGCTGGTATTTGTCTTTATTACATTGAGCGCCGTTTACACTTTTGCATTTATATATAACCTGAACCGGCCATGAGCGTTTATCTGCAAACGCTTTTACTGGTTGTTGCGGTGCAGATCGTTTTGGGATACTTGCTGATAAAGAATAGACTTACCTTTTTGGCGTGGCCAAGCCTGTTGTTTTTTTTAATGCTGACGGAGGTATTATTTTTTAAAGCAACCCCTATCTTAAAAATGCTTGCCATAATTGCAATAGCGCTTAACGCAATGAAAACTATCGTTACGGCAATCAGCTACAAAAACACAACATTTAAGCTAAGTTTTCTTCAATGGGTGGCGTTTTCAACGGGATGGGTAGGCATGCGTGCACAAACCTTTGAACGGTTGCTCAGAAAAAGTATGCCCGGCAGTTGGCAGTTAATAAAAAATGGGCTCATTCGCATATTGATCGGCCTGTCATTAGTGGCATTGGCTCACTTTACAGCAAAGCTAAACGTTGGCAAGCAAGCGTTGTTTATTGTTGCCAGCGGTGTGTTGCTGGTGGGGTTTAGTTTAATTTTACACTTTGGCATATTGAGTATTTCTGCCGGTATATGGCGATTTTTTGGTGCTGATACCTATTTGCTGTTCAGGCAGCCCGCCAAATCAAACAGCCTGACCGAATTTTGGGGAAGGCGCTGGAATCTGGCTTTTATCGAAATGCTCTCAATAGCTGTTTTACGGCCGTTAAAAACAAAGATAGGAAATACAACCGCCATACTTCTTTCATTTTTGCTGTCCGGCTTGTTGCACGAGGTTGCCATTACCTTACCGGTAAATGCAGGTTTTGGCATGCCGACGGTATATTTTATTATTCAGGGATTGGCGGTTGCGGCGGAGAAGGAAATGGAAAAGCAAAATATCGTCCTTTTAAAAAATAAGGTTGCAGCAAAATTGTGGGTATTGTTTTGGCTGATAGCGCCTATATATTTTTTATTCCCCAACCCATTTATTGAACAAATTGTATGGCCGCTGGCAAATTTGAACGGCATTTGGTAATTACACGGGCATGCTGAATTTGGGCCTGTTTTCCGTTGGGGAGCATTTTAAAAAAACGTTTTTCTGTATTATTATTTTTATCTACATTTGCAGGCTAATTGTTGCTCATTGAAATCGCTTAAAAAATATTCCATCCCGTATACCGGTCTGGCTTTAGGAAAGCATAAGTTTGAGTATGCTGTTGATGACGCGTTTTTTAGCGAATTTGAGTATTCGCTGGTAAAGACAACCGATCTGAAATGTGAGGTCGACTTGGAAAAGCAGGAAACTATGCTGATCCTGAATTTCCACATTGCAGGAACAGTTGGGGCAACGTGTGATAAGTGCCTGTCACAATATCCGCAGGCTATTGATCTAAACGAACAGCAGATAGCTAAGTTTAGCGTTGAAGAGTTAGGAGATGATGAAGACATCATCACTTTAGGAAAAAACGAACATGAGATTGCGCTTGCGGGCCTGATCTATGAGTACATAAATGTTGCTGTGCCGTTTGTAACGGTTTGTAACGACGAGGGTAACACCCCGTATTGTGATAAAGATATGCTTGATAAGCTAAATAACTTATCGGCAGGTAATGAACAAAATGAGAATCCGGACCCACGGTGGGAGGCACTCAAAAAATTAAAATAAATAACAGGAAGTTATGCCACATCCAAAACGTAAAATATCCAAATCAAGAAGAGACAAGCGTAGAACTCATGATAAAGCTGTCGCTCCAACATTAACTACTTGCAAAACAACAGGCGCGGTGCATTTATCGCACAGAGCTTACACTGTTGATGGTAACGTATACTACAACGGCAAATTGCTGATAGAAAAAACTGCAGTAGCTTAATTTCCGTTTTCCGCGTATGAAAATTGGATTAGATATTATGGGCGGTGATTACGCTCCAAAGGCTGCGGTTTTAGGAGCGATCAAAGCATATAAGGTCTTAACTGGTCATACGTTGGTACTTATTGGCGACAAGGAAGCTGCATTAAGCATCCTGGCCGAGAATGAAGTAAGTCCGGATAATTTTGAATTTGTCCATACTACCGAAGTGATCGGTATGGGCGAACATCCTACAAAAGCTATTGTTCAAAAGGCTGATTCAAGCATAAGCGTTGGCTTTAACTTGCTTAAGCAAGGCGCTATACAAGCATTTTCGTCGGCAGGCAATACAGGAGCAATGCTGGTAGGCGCTATGTTTAGCGTCAAGGCAGTTCCCGGCGTTATCAGGCCCGCTATAACTACTATTGTACCCAAACTGAAAAACGGTTTGGGTATTTTGTTGGATGTAGGTGCCAACGCTGATTGCAAGCCCGATGTATTGGTGCAGTTTGGTGTTTTGGGCAGCCTTATGGCACAAAATGTTTATAAAATAGCTAACCCACGGGTTGCGCTGATGAATATTGGCGAGGAAGAGGAAAAGGGCAATTTGCTTTGCCAGGCTACTTATCCGTTAATGAAGCAAACATCCCTGTTTAACTTTGTTGGTAATGCCGAAGGTCGCGATTTGTTTAGTGACCATGCTGATGTGTATGTTTGCGATGGCTTTACGGGCAACATTATTTTAAAACTGGCCGAATCGTTTTACGGCATATCACGCAAAAAAGGAATTAAGGACGATTTTTTTGACCGGTTCAATTACGAACAATATGGGGGCAGCCCTATTTTGGGCGTGAATGCGCCGGTAGTTGTGGGCCATGGCATTTCAAATGACGAGGCAATAAAAAACATGATCCTGTTATCAAAAGATATGGTTGAAAGTGAACTGGTAAACAAAATTGCCGGAGCTTTCCAATAAAAATATATTATGAGTAAAATTACTGCAGCAATTACGGCTGTGCACGGCTACGCGCCTGATTATGTACTCACTAACGAGGAATTGTCCCAAATGGTTGATACCAACGATGAGTGGATAACAACCCGAACCGGCATTAAAGAACGCCGTATTTTAAAGGGAGAAGGCTTAGGCACCTCTGATCTGGCTGTTCCCGCTGTTAATGCCTTGCTTAAAAAACGCGGTATTGGGGCTGATGAAATTGACCTGATAATTTTTTGCACCACTACTCCTGATATGCCTTTCCCGGCAACTGCCAATTTATTTGCACATAAGATTGGTGCGGTGAACGCATGGGGCTTTGATATGCAGGCTGCCTGCTCAGGTTTTGTTTTTGGTTTAGCTACCGGGGCGCAATTTATTGAAACCGGCAAGCACAAAAAGGTATTGGTTGTAGGCGCTGATAAAATGTCGTCGATTGTTGACTACCAGGATCGTGCTACCTGTATTATTTTTGGCGATGGCTGTGGCGCTGCCCTGCTTGAACCAAATTACGAAGGTTTAGGTGTTATAGACTCTATTATGAAAAGTGATGGAGCCGGTATCCCCTTTCTGCACATGAAGGCGGGAGGCTCACTAAAGCCGGCAAGCCACGAAACCATTGATGCCCGCGAACACTTTGCTTACCAGGAAGGTAAATCTGTATTCAAATTTGCGGTAACCAATATGGCCGATGTTTCCGCAGAAATAATGGAACGCAATAACCTTACCGGCGATGATGTTGCCTGGTTGGTACCACATCAGGCCAATAAACGCATTATTGATGCCACGGCGTCGCGTATGAATATTGGCGAGGATAAAGTGATAATAAATATTGAGCGTTACGGCAATACAACCAATGCCACTATACCGCTTTGCCTTTGGGAGTGGGAAGACAAGTTTAAAAAAGGCGATAATATTATAATGGCTGCCTTTGGCGGTGGTTTTACCTGGGGTTCGCTTTATTTAAAATGGGCATATTAATTTGATGTGCAAATATTTTTTACAAGAACTTTATAAAACAAAGGTTGTTAATAACCAATAACTTAAATTAGACATTTCATCTGCATATTTGCACATCGGCACATTTGCATATAATATAACCAGCTATCCAAAACCTATTAATTGAAAATATGGATATTAAACAAATACAAGAGCTTATACGCTTTGTTGCAAAATCGGGCGTTAACGAAGTTGCTATAGAACAGCAAGACTTTAAGATCACTATTAAAACCAATCAGGCTCAAACTATAGTTAATGCCACTGTTCCACAGCTACAACAAGCTCCGGTAGCAGCACCGGCTGTGTTACCGCAGGCGGCAGCCCCTGCAGCAGCCCCGGTTGAAGATACTTCCCACTATATCACCATAAAATCGCCAATGATAGGCACGTTCTATCGTTCTGCATCGCCCGACAAACCTTTATTTGTTAACGTTGGCGACGAAATAAAAGCCGGAACCGTAGTTTGCATTATTGAGGCAATGAAGTTGTTTAATGAAATTGAATCAGAGGTTTCAGGTCGTATAGTAAAAATACTGGTTGATAATGCTTCACCGGTTGAGTACGACCAACCTTTGTTTTTGGTAGAACCTATTTAATGATGTGCAAATGTGCAGATGAGTGGATGTGCAAATACTTAGCGCATCTAAAAACATCTGCACATTTGCATATCTGCACATTTGCACATTAACTATCATGTTTAAAAAAATACTTATAGCTAACCGTGGCGAAATTGCCCTGCGAATTATCCGCACCTGTAAGGAAATGGGTATTAAAACCGTAGCTGTATATTCTACTGCTGACCGTGACAGTCTTCACGTTCGCTTTGCCGACGAGGCTGTTTGTATCGGTCCACCGCCAAGTAAAGATTCTTATCTAAGCATTCCGAATCTTATATCAGCAGCTGAATTAACCAACGCCGATGCAATACATCCGGGCTATGGTTTCTTATCAGAAAACGCTAAGTTCTCGGCCATCTGTGCTGATTACGGAATAAAATTTATAGGTGCTACTGCCGATCAGATAAATGCCATGGGCGATAAAGCTTCGGCTAAAGAAACCATGAAAAAAGCAGGGGTACCAACTATTCCAGGATCAGAAGGTTTGCTAACTGATGTTAAACAAGGCATAGCCATCTCTAAAAAAATTGGTTACCCGGTAATACTGAAAGCTACTGCCGGTGGTGGTGGCCGTGGTATGCGTGTAGTTTGGAAAGATGAAGAGTTTGAAGCAGCCTGGGATTCGGCACGTGCGGAATCAGGTGCAGCATTTGGTAACGATGGTATGTATCTTGAAAAATATGTTCAGGATCCGCGCCACATCGAAATACAAATTGTAGGCGACCAGTACGGCAAAGTTTGCCATTTATCAGAACGCGATTGCTCTATACAGCGTCGTCATCAAAAGCTGGTTGAAGAAGCGCCGTCTCCGTTTATGACAGATAAGCTTCGTCGTAAAATGGGTGAAGCTGCTATTAAGGGTGCAAAAGCTGTTAAATACGAAGGTGCAGGTACGGTAGAGTTTTTGGTTGATAAAGACCGTAACTTCTACTTTATGGAGATGAACACCCGTATACAAGTAGAGCATCCGGTAACAGAGGAAGTGATCAACTTCGACTTGATAAAAGAGCAAATTAAAGTTGCATCGGGTATACCTATCTCAGGCAAAAACTACGAGCCAACTATGCATGCTATAGAGTGCCGTATCAACGCCGAAGATCCTTATAATAATTTCCGCCCTTCACCGGGTAAAATAACCAACTTCCATTCACCGGGTGGGCATGGTGTTAGAATAGACACGCACGTGTACAGCGGTTATGTTATTCCGCCTAACTATGACTCCATGATAGCCAAGGTTATTTGCGTGGCGCAAACCCGCGACGAAGCACTCAGCACAATGGAGCGCGCTTTAAGCGAGTTTGTTATTGAGGGCGTAAAAACTACTATCCCGTTCCATTTAAAGTTGTTGCAAGACCCCAACTTCCGTGCGGGTAACTTTACAACCAAGTTTATGGAAACCTTTGAATACTAAGTAAAGGGATTATTACCGAACAAAGTAAAACTACAGGCAGCAATATATACGTTTATGCGTAATATTGACAGATATAATGGCTAACAAACTATTTAGTGCTATAAAGAACAAAGGTAAGAACCTGGAATCGGAAATGTCGTTTTTCGAGCACCTGGAGGCTTTGCGCTGGCATTTAATAAGGGCTGTTATTGCTTTAGTGATATTTACGTCGCTAGCGGCTTATAATTGGCATTTTCTGCTCAATACAATCATTTTTGGTCCCAGGAACAAAGACTTTTGGACATACGGCATATTATGTAAGATCGGAACTGCCTTGCACATGGATGGCTGGTGTTTTGAAGGTTTTAATGACAAGATGGTAGTTACCGAGGTGGGTGCCAAATTTAACCTGGTAATGAACACGTGTATAGTGGCAGGGCTTGTATTTGCCATTCCATATTTTTTGTATGAAGTATGGAGGTTTATAAAGCCGGCATTACATGAAAAAGAAAGAAAAGCAGCTTCAGGATTTGTTGCTTATGCGTCGGGATTGTTTTTACTGGGTGTATTGTTTGGGTATTACATCGTAGCCCCGATGTCAATTCGGTTTTTGATCGGGTTTGAAGTAAGCGACGATATTCAGGATATGATACGTGTGGATTCTTATATGTCTACACTAACTACGTTAACCATGGGCTCGGGTTTAGTATTTGAGTTGCCTATATTAATTTACCTGCTGGCAAGTTTGGGTATATTAAACGCCAAATTAATGCGCAAAACACGCCGTTATGCCATCCTCATTATTTTAATAATAGCGGCTATTATTACACCAACACCGGATATGATCACTATGAGTGTGGTAGCTGTTCCGTTGCTTTTTCTTTATGAAATAGGGATATGGGTGGCCGCCGGAGTTGACAAACGTCGCGCGAAGAAAAACGAAGAGTTGATGAAATCTTAGTTCTGAATACTACTTCTGAACTAACGTCCATTTTTTTTTATAACAAAAAATCTACCTTAGCGTTAATTAACTGATCTTATGAAAAAAACCCTCATACTGCTTACCCTTTCGGGGTTCGTTATTAGCGCATGCGCGCAGAAAAACCCAAATGCTGTTAAGTATTCAAAAATTGTAAGCGCCGAATTGGCAAAGAAACACTTGAGTATCCTGGCGTCCGATGAGTTCGAAGGCCGCGAAACTGGTAAACCGGGCGCGGAAAAAGCCGCCAAATATATAGCCAACGAATTTAAAGCATTGGGCTTGCTGCCGGGTGTAAAAGGGTCCTATTTTCTTGATGTTCCGATAGTTGAACCCTCTTTTACAGTGAGTGCTTTAACCGTAAATGGCAAAAGCTACACCATTGGCACTGATTTTTCGGCTACCGGAAATACCGGCGTTAAAACGGTAGCCGCCGCAGATTTTGTTTTTATAGGATATGGAATAGGTGCCGATACCTACGATGATCTGAAAAATACGGACATAACAGGCAAAGTGGTGCTGTATATCAATGCCGGTGAGCCGGTTAATAACGGCATATTCAAAGTAACAGGTACCGACAAAACGTCAAACTGGAGCACTGACCGCAGTCGTCGTATTCAATTTATCCAAAGTAAAAAACCTGCAATAATTTTAGCAGTAAACCCGGCAGGTGGTGCCGTAAGGCGATCTAACGGAGCAAGAATGACGCTTAAAAACGAAACTATTAGCGCTCCTGTTTATACCATAACCCCGGTAATTGCCAATGATTTGCTTAAGCCGACAGGAAAAACAATAACCCAGCTTAAATCAGAGATAGATCAAAGTGGAACACCACAAACACAAGTTGTAAAAACTGATTTTTCTACAACGTATGCCGGTACAGAAAAGCCGGTAAAAGCAGTTGACGTAGTCGGCATTTTACCGGGCCGCGATCCTAAACTTAAAAAAGAGTATTTGGTGGTATCTGCACACTATGACCACATAGGCATGTTGCCCGAAGGCACAAAGGGCGACCGAATTTACAACGGCGCAGATGATGATGGATCGGGCACAACGGCGATGTTGGAAATAGCGAGGGCATTTTCACAGGCAAAAAAGGCAGGTAAAGGTCCACGCAGGAGCATTTTGTTTTTAGGTAATGTGGGTGAAGAGAAAGGACTGCTTGGATCTGAATATTACGGAGAGCACCCCGTTGTGCCAATGGCCAACACAATTGCCGACCTGAATATTGATATGATAGGGCGGGTAGGCGAAGAATACGTTGGTAAAGCCGACTCTGCCAATACCGTTTACGTTATAGGTTCGTCTATGTTAAGTTCTGAACTGCATAAAGCTGGAGAGAAGGCTAACAACACCTACACTAAATTAAATTTAGACTACAAGTACGATGATCCGAATGACCCTAACAGATTCTACTACCGTTCAGATCATTATAATTTCGCTAAGCACAACGTTCCAATCATATTCTATTTTAACGGCGTACATAAAGATTATCATGGATTGGGCGACGAAGTGGGCAAGATCAACTTCCCATTATTGGCCAAACGCGCGCAATTGGTTTATTTTACAACATGGGATCTGGCTAATGCTGATAAACGACCTGCGGTTGATAGCAAGAGCGATAGGTAAAGGTTAAAGTACAATGTAAAGCCACCTTTAGGTGGCTTTATTATTTGACCGTTATTTTTTGTATGCCGAAACCTAATTGCCCGCTTATATCTGTGCCTTCTGTTAGTACAGTATAGTTGGCTGCTTTATCAGCGCTATAAAAGGATACGGTTGCTTTGCCCTCTTTGTCGGTAATTACATTGGGTTCCCAGAAAATAGTGGAGCGCAGGTCTGTACCCAAACCGGTAGTTTTATTTTTAACTGTGTATTTAGGGTTGTAAAATTGTTTAGCTAAACTGAACGGCAATGTTTTATACAAGTACGTGCCCGGCGTTACCTGCATAAACGGGCCTTTTTTAGCGCGGGTAGTTATTTCTATATAAGCAAAAGAGTTTGATCTGCCTGCAACAACTCTCTCTTTATACGTTTCAAAATCAGCATTATATGCAGCGGTATACTTGCCGTTCAGCATTATTTCTATACCGGTGATATCCTCTGTAGTAAAATATTCTAATAACGGTTTTATGAAATAATGACGTTTGGTGTCGTTAGGAGGCACTTCCATCATATCGTTGTAAAAATTGTCAACATCAATTCCGTCAATTACAAAATGCACTTCCTGATTGCGCAGCGCGTAGCCATACCTCCAGGGTTTATGTCGGTTTTGCCTTATCATGTTAGCTATCTCTTGCCTTTCGCGAGAAGTAAGAAGGGATAGATCTCTCTTGATATTGTCCTCAAGTTGTAAAGACAAGGGATAAACTCGCCTTGGTGGTGTAAACCCCTGCAGAGTAAATCCCTGCACTTTCTCATATAGCAGATCAATAAGCGTTTTCTTATCTGATTTTTTCAGCTCCTCTTCATCAATTATCTGGTCAGCTTCGCCTGGGCCGTTCAGATTTTTAGAGTCCTTTACCACTTTTTTGGCGTTGATAGTAGCTTCGCCAAGTACATTGCCTTCCCCTCTGAAATAGGATAAAGCTTTAGCTTCGGCAATACGGTTTTTTGAATTATTCAATAAGGTGGTATCGATATTCAGGTACCAAGGTGTAGTCAGCGGGTTGGGATTAAATAGGGGCAGCTTAAGCTCGTCCATTTCAATCCTTACATTCATTTCTTTGCCCCTTTTATTACGCGCCTGTAGTTTAAATATGGCTGTATCAACCGGAAACAAGTTCTTAAATGCAAAACGACCGGTGTTATCCGTAAGCGTGTCTGTAATAACCAAAGGGTTATTGGCGAAGAGTACCACGTTTGATTTTTCAATAGGGCTGCCCAGAGCAGTACTCACCCTTCCGGTTACAACAAACTCCTTTTGTGGCTGGTAAGCATAAGGCAGCTTGGGATGGAAAACCTCCTGCCAATCATGCCCTACCCAGCCCTGGGTAAGCAGCAAATTGTCGAGCTCGGTTTCTTTATTTGCAGTAAAATAATATCCCGGCTCTTCAATGTTGCCTTTCAGATCAGATGTAAACAATAAGTTAATCAGGATATTACTGCCCAAACTATCGGGTTTAACCTGGCTGTTATCTGTAACAGCTAAAGAGAAATTGCCTTCTACTGGCTTGCCATCCTTGTCTGTCACTTTTATTGCTAACGCGATGTTGTCACGAATGCCATACAAAGTTTTTTGCGGCTCAATAGAGATACGCATGTCATCATGCTGGTTAACAAATACAATGCGCTCGTTAACAGGCTGGTTATTGCTGTTGATCAGACTAAAACGCACAATGCCGGTTGGGAACAGGCTTTTAGCTACCGACACTGTTACAGACGGCCCGCTAACAGCCTGCGCATAACATACCACCCCCCTTGCCTGACCTATCAGAAAGTAACTGTTATTCGCATCACCAGTAGCAGAAATAGCTATCCGCAAAGAATCTTTACCGGCTTGCTTAACCGCTAAAGTAGTCCCACTTAATTTAACACCAGCCAAATTGTAAGTTTTAATAATACCATCCACTTTTGCTGAATAGGTTTCACCCGCAGCAGGCATAAACTCAAAACTACCCATGCCTGCGTGAGCAGAAGAGAAAACCACTACTTGTCTTCCTTTACTGTCCAGTATTTTGCCGTTAACGGTAACACCTTTGCCATCCTCGCCAATGGCCTTAAAAGCAACCCTTGTCGTCAATCCTGCAACCAACTGTCCCCCTTCGGGCATAAACTGCACATCCGTATTTTCTTTACGGTTGATAAGTACAGGGATGTTAAGTAAACCACTACCAGCGGTTGTGGCTTGAATGCTTAATGCCTTTTCTCCCTCGGGTATAGTAAAATTCACTTTTACCGATCCGTCCGCGCTTGTTATAATCTTGTCTTTTGATAAGTTCCGCCTGCCATTCATCACTTTCAGTTCCACATCTCTGAAAGCCTGTATCCGCCCATCAAGCAAGCTGAATAGTAGTTCTCCTTCCACTTTATTACCAACCTGTTTAAAATTGGCTTTAACCAGTAAAGGGTTATCGGCGCTTTTCGATACCGTGATGGTTTTCTTAAAAATATAATCTTCGCCAAAGTTGCGCATCCAGTTGGTATAGGCACGCAGCGTATAAGTGCCGTTGGGCACCTCCGCACTATCCAAGGCGATATCACCCCAGGCAAGTCCGCTTGTTACGGGCACCATTATCCGTTTGGCGCTTTTGCCCTGCTCGTTGTCCAGTTCAACATAAAGCAAACCTGTGCGAAGGGATGGTGTAAGGTAATCAGCATTCAATAGGTACCCTTTAAAGCGCAGGGTATCGCCAACACCATAGTATGGTTTATCAGTTTGCAGGTACAGTTTTTCAATCGGCTTTAGCTCGCGGATGTTGGTTAGGGCAGTGGCGTAACTTTTCAACTTCAGATTTTGCTGTGCATGCACGCCCTCGCACAAAAAGCATATGCTTAACCAAAACAAACAGATAAAATAGCTGATAGTGCGTTTTGTCATAGGTTTTGGCATTAGGTCTGTACTAAGGTTTTAGGTAACTCAAACTTAACTAACAGAAATCATAATAGCAATAGATTACAAAAAAACGAACGTATGAGTTTGGGCAAAAATCCTAACTTAGCGTTATGACT
>CBFGNU010000018.1:0-25725 GCA_965650195.1 uncultured Mucilaginibacter sp.
GAAGACATGGTGCTGAACATAGGGCCGCAGCATCCGGCTACGCATGGGGTTTTGCGGTTGGAGGTGATTACCGACGGCGAGATTGTGAAAGAGGTGATCCCACACATGGGTTACCTGCACCGCTGTTTTGAGAAACATGCAGAGCGGCTTACCTATCAGCAAACCATTCCGTTTACCGACAGGATGGACTACCTGGCATCAATGAATAATAGCCACGCTTGGGTAATGGGCGTTGAGCGTATGTTGGGCATTGATAAAGATATCCCTAAACGTGTTGAATATATCCGCGTGTTGGTTTGCGAGCTTAATCGCATCGCCTCCCACTTAATTGCTGTCGGAACTTATGGTATTGATATTGGTGCTTTTACACCATTTTTATGGTGTTTCCGCGACCGCGAACATATAATGGGGATGTTAGAGTGGGCATCCGGCTCGCGCTTGTTGTATAACTACATTTGGGTAGGTGGTTTATTTTACGATCTGCCTGTAGGGTTTGAGGAGCGCTGCCGCGAGTTTGTAAACTACTTTAAGCCTAAAATGGTTGAACTTAATCAATTGCTTACCAATAACCAGATCTTTATAAGTCGCACCGCTAATATTGGCGTGCTACCGCTTGATGTGGCTATTAATTACGGCTGCTCGGGCCCAATTGTGCGGGCATCCGGCTTAAAATATGATCTGCGCCGCATAGATGGTTACTCTGCTTACCCCGAACTTGATTTTGATATCCCGGTAGGTAAGGGAGAAATGGGCAGCAAAGGCGATTGCTGGGACCGCTACAAGGTTCGTATTGACGAGATAGAGCAGTCGCTTAAAATTATTGAACAATGCCTTGATCGCCTGCAAAAAGAATTAAAACGCACACCCGACTTTGATCCGCGCGCCAAACTCCCACGTAAACTCACACCAAAGCCACAGGATTACTATGTACGCTGCGAAGGACCAAGGGGTGAACTGGGCTTTTACTTTATCCACAAGCAAAATAAAGAACTAAGTAAGGACGGTTCCATACGGATGACAGACACCGAAGTACCTTTCCGCGCAAAAGCTCGTGGGCCCGGCTTTAATAACCTGTCTGTACTGCCTGAGTTGGCTAAAGGCGTTATGATAGCCGATCTGATAGCTATAGTAGGATCAATTGATTTTGTATTAGGCGAAGTTGACCGCTAATAAAAAGAGACGCTTTAGGCGTCTCTTTTTGTTTATAAAATGTCGGTGTTTTATTAGTTACCGTATGTTTTAACCATAAAAGTAAAATTTTTAACCTTTTCTATTTTATCAGCCTCGTTCAAACCAGACAGAGAACTCTTTTTGGTAAGCGTTACTTTTTGGGTCAGCGAATCTTCAGGAATGTTCTTTATAGCGTCCAACAAATATTTTGATTTGATGGCATAATGCGCCCCCTCTGTTTGAGCTTCTTTTGCATCAGTAATACCAACTAAATTGCCCCTGGCATCCAAAAGCGGGCTACCACTATTGCCGGGCAAAATGTTAATATCTATCTGGTAATGTAAAGTATCGCGGCGGTAACCGGTTTTAGCTTCTAAATAACCTGTGTGGAATGTTGCTGTACGATCAGGATAACCGTAAGTAAACAATCGCTCGCCAAGAGCACTTTCTGAACGCTTGATGGCATACGGAATTGTGCCTAAACCGGAAAATGATTTATCTGCTATTTTAAGGATTGCCAGATCATGTTGAGGCTCAGTATATAAAACATTAGCTTTGAATGACTTCCCTTCTTCATTTTGCACATAAACCGAATCGGCGTTCTCAATTACGTGATAGTTGGTAGCAATAATACCGTCGGATGTTACAGCGAAACCGGTACCGGTACCGCTGTAACGATCGTCAGTTTTTTCCTGTTGCGATTTTATTGCATTGATAGACTTGCTAAGTGTAGCATTTGATCTGTCTAATTGGGCAACTTTGCTTTTTAGCGCCTGCAAATTGTCGTGATTATCAAACTTACCGGCACCCCACAAAATAGATAAAACTGCTAAAATGGTTACCGAAGCCGCCACCGATATTTTTGAATGATGGTTACGCCATAGGCGCACAACCCATAATGGATGAGCCATAAGGCTTTCCTTCAGATCGTGTACGTCAATTTCCTGGTGGATGGTGTTCAGGCGGTTTTCTAACTCCACCCGTTCGCTGTATTGTTTAAGTAAGCCGGCAAAAAGCTGATGTTCCACAACTTTCGCATCAAATCCGGCATCAGCTTTACGCATCGCTTCAAATTCTTTACGTTCCGCCGCGGTCATCTGGCCGCTATGGTATCGCTCAATATTCTCTAAAACCTGACGCTCACTCATCTTGATTTACCCTCCGTTTTATATCTGCTGAAAAAACAATTTTTTCAGCCTTTGCAGGCATTTATATTTTTGTGTTTTGGCATTATCGGCATTGGTATAGCCAAAACGTTCACAGATCTCCTGCATTGATCTGTTATGTATATAAAAATCTTCCATAATGGTTTTGCAGGGTTCGCCCAACAATTGTAAGGCGCTTTCCATTTTTTTAAACTGAAGGTCGCGATCCTCATGTTTTTCAAGATCATCCTCCTCAACCGGAAGAAATTCCTGGAAATCTTTGATATCGCCACCGTACCGGTTTATCTGGTTAAGTCGTTTTAGCCACAAACGCCTGCAAACAGAATAAATGTAAGTTTTTAGCTTACTGCTTAACTCAAAATCACCTGCCTTAACCTTATTATAAAGAACAATTATAGCCTCCTGATAAATATCCTTTGCATCATCCTCATCGCCGCTGTTGTTTATTATCAGCTGCAATATCATCGGGAAATACGCAACATACAGCTTTTTTAATGCTGTTTCTGAGTTGTTGAGTATACCAAGAATAACTTCGCTGTCTGTTGGCGTTGAATCTTTTAGCTCTTTATTCACTACTTAATACCTTTTATATAAAATTGTAACCCAACGCGGGTGATAAAAAAATAAAAGTATAAATATTATTACAATGTGCTATGCTCAACGCCAACAGAAAGTTTTTAATGCTGATTTCGTCGAAATATATTATTTAAAGAAAAATGGGGTTACCTTTTTTAATTGAAGGTATTAACAGTTACATATAACTTAAAAACATTTCTATTATGAAAAATTTATTTAAACTGGCTTTCGTAGCCTTAGCTTTAGCAACAACGGTTTCTGCCTGTAAAGGTGATGGTGACAAAGGAGTTGACACAACTGTAGTTGATTCAACTGTGAAGGTTGATTCTACTATCAAAGTTGATTCTACTGTAACTGATACAGTTCATACTGACACCGCTGCAAAAATGTAATTTTTAAATTTAGTGGCTGATTATTAGCTATTTTACAAAAGGTAACCTATTTTTTTAAAATACATGGGTTACCTTTTGCTTTTTGTTGTATTAACAGCAAAACTATATAGTCACTTTTAAAATTTTAAAAAAATGAAAAACTTAAAAATCGCTTTCGTAGCATTAGCTATCGCAACTTCATTCGCAGCTTGTAAAGGTAAAGAAGAAGCTGTTGTTGATTCTCCAGCTGTTGACACTACAGTAGTTGATACTACTGCTGCTGACACTACTGCTGACACAGCTGCTAAAGACACAACTACTAAAATGTAATCCATTTTTAGCTAAACAAAAAAGGCCTCCGATAACTCGGAGGCCTTTTTTGTTTTAAACCGATTAATGAACCGTGCTATCGCGTAATGCTTTGATCTCATCATGCGAAGCTTGTAAAACTACCAGTTGATCATTTAACAGATCCCTTACATAAGCCGGCAAATGTTCTTCGGCCAGGGCGCTTCTGTAAGCTTTCAAAATGGCGTCTTCACCAAATTCGCAATCTTCTAAAATGGTATGTTCGCTGTGGCCGGTAAACTTAGCCCGCAGATCCAGCCAGTTGCGGTGTATGGTACCGCTTACGCTGGTGCCGGTTTCGGCATCCTGACCCAAAGCTTCAACTTCTTTAGCCAATTGCATTTTAAGATGGTGGCTTTCGCCAATTTTTTCAGTAAAGGTTGCCCTTAGTTCTTCGTCGCCCTCTACATCTTTTAAGGCTTTCTCAAAACCCTTTACCCGGTCGTTATTGATCTCTATCAGATCATTCAAAATTCCAACTGTTTCCTTTGTGTTTTCCATGATATTAGATGTTTATTAAATAACCTGAGTAAACGCAAACTGTTTTAATTTAAAAAACATTTATTTTCACATTTGTAAATAAATTATTTCGATCGAAATTTCGACATAAGCCATAAAATTAGAACCAGGATAACCACTACGGCTACTATCCCGGTAACTGCGCCGGCTTTAAAAATTCCGCCAATTACCTCGCAACTGCTTAACATGGTTACGAGTAAAATAAAAAAAGGTAGGGTGAGCTTTTTCATAGGTTTACATTTTAGTAGGTCTATTTCAATAATTGCGCCTTTTTTTACCCCCGCATAAAAAGCAATTCCCGGGCCTTTAAAATGTAGTTTTATAGCTACACTTTGTTTTATTATTAGCTTATAAACGATATATAACTATTTTTACCGCCCAAATGCAGCCACTATTTTCTATAGCCCATGCTACCGTAAAACTGTTTAACAACACGGTATTTGCCGATCTGAATTTCAGCATCAATAAAGGTGAGCATTGGGCCATTGTGGGCGAAAGTGGATCGGGTAAAAGCGCACTGCTGCAAACCATAGCGGGTAATTTAAACGCCGCCGGCGGAAATATACACTATCATTTCTTTGAAGAATACATCCGCCAACATCCTGACCAAAAAGGCTATATCACTCATCACAAAATGATAGCTTTGGTTGAACCCCGGCATCATTTCAGAAATCTATCTAACACTACCGAATTTTATTACCAGCAGCGCTATAACTCCTCCGACTCAGAAGATGCGCTCACCGTTGCCGCGTATCTGGATACTATCAAGCCCTTAACCGGCGGCAATAGCTATTGGAATTATGACAAGATAGTTTCTGCATTAAAGCTAGGGGAGCTTAAAGAAAAACAGCTCATCAAACTATCCAACGGTGAGGGCAAACGCTTACGTATTGCAGCCGCGCTGATGAGAAACCCTGTGCTGCTCTTGCTGGATAGCCCACTTACAGGGTTGGATGTTGAAACCCGACGGGAGTTTAATAACATTATTGGCGAAATTGCCGCCTCAGGTATTACCATTTTAATGGCTACCTCACCCGATGAACTACCGGATATTATTACAAACGTAGCCCTATTAAAACATGGCGACATTAATTGGTATGGACCAAAAGATCAGTTTAAAACCCACCTGGCTGCCCTGCCGCCGGATACCGGCGTAAATAAAGCGGAGATAAAATCGCTTTTAAATTTAAACGCTGCAGAAACCTTCAGGCAAATAATCAGCATGAAGAACGTGACCATAAAGTACGGCGACAATGTAATTTTAGACAAAGTAAACTGGCATGTAAAACCCGGCGACAAATGGGCGCTATTAGGCCACAACGGAGCGGGTAAATCAACTTTACTGAGCTTAGTTAACGGCGATAACCCCCAGGCCTACGCCAATGATATTGTGTTGTTTGACAGAAAACGCGGGAGCGGCGAAAGCATTTGGGACATCAAAAAGAAAACCGGCTTTGTCTCGCCCGAACTGCATCAGTATTTTCCAACTGATAACAGCTGCCTGCAGGTAATTGAGTCAGGTTATTATGATACACTCGGCTTGTTCAGACAAAGCAACCCAAAACGCGCGGAAATTGCCTTACGCTGGATGAAAGCATTGGAGATTGATAAATACGCACGCGTGTTATTAAAAAACATTCCCGCAAGTGCGCAGCGGCTTTGCTTGCTTGCCCGCGCACTCATTAAAAACCCGCCGCTATTAATTTTTGATGAACCCTGCCAGGGAATGGACGCGCACCAGGTACAGCATTTTAAAACGCTTGTTGATACCATTTGCAGCTTAAGCAATGTTACACTGATCTACGTTACCCATTACCAGCACGAAATACCGAACAGTGTCGATAAGGTTTTGAAACTGAAAAAAGGAAAAGTTGTGTTATGAGATAATGAACGGGCACCATTAAAAAACCCCGCTAACCTATTCGGCAGCGGGGTTTTTCCATTATATATGTTGAGTTTAATATAGTTTTACATTTCTGCGTAAACCGGTTTTTTAACACCGTTATCATACGCTTTTAAGTTTTTCTTCAATAGCTTACGTGCTACGTGAATGCGGGTTTTAACAGTACCAATCGGAATCGCTAAATGATCTGCTATCTCATGGTATTTATGTCCTTCAAAATACATAGTGAACGGCACATAGTAATCAGCAGGTAGCCTGTCTAAAGCTCTCTTGATGTCGTCCATCACAAATTTAGCCTCGCCCTGATTTTTAGTAGAGCTGAATACCAGGTTAGGCGATGAGATCTCGTCACTCTTGGTAACAAAAGTGCTCATTTTAACAAAACGGCGATAATTGTTAATGAAAGTGTTTTTCATGATGGTATACAACCAACCTTTCAAATTAGTGCCTTCTTTAAACTTATTATAATAAGTAATGGCTTTTAAAATAGTGTCTTGCACTAAATCGTTCGCGTCGTCTGCGTCGTGTGTAAAGTGTAAGGCGTATGACCTTAATGAACTTGCTTGACGTAATACCAGGGTGTTAAACTCAATTTTTGTCATTTTGCTAATGTTTTGTATTGCATTTAAGACAAAGTTGATACCACAATACGATTTCATCTGCTTTTAAACATTAGCGGCAATGACTTAACAATGACAGGAATTTAGTTGTGTATTATCCACACAAAAAATAATGTATATGTTTGATTTACAGACATATATGTATGATTATTTTTTGCACAAAACTAACTCAATATCAGTTGATACAATGCAAATATTAACAAGGAAAAAAGTTTTTATCTTATTTAATAATATTCACTTCGCGTTGTAGGGCAACGCCAAATTTAGTGTACACACTGTCTATGATTTGCGACGAAAAATTGTACACCTCCTGCCCCGTAGCGCCACCGTGGTTAACCAGCACCAGCGCCTGGTTTTTCCATGTACCGGTATTGCCAACCACTTTTCCCTTCCAGCCGCATTGCTCTATCAGCCATCCGGCGGCCAGTTTAACCAGCCCTTCGCCTGCAGGATAATGCACTACATCAGGGCGATTTATTAAGATGGGTGCAAACTCATCTGCAGTAA
Organism: uncultured Mucilaginibacter sp.; assembly: GCA_965650195.1. Lineage (GTDB taxonomy): Bacteria > Bacteroidota > Bacteroidia > Sphingobacteriales > Sphingobacteriaceae > Mucilaginibacter. Next base: position 7,181 of record CBFGNU010000018.1, read on the forward strand.
TAACAGGGTTTTTAAAGAAACTGCCCGCATTACCTATGGTAGAAGGATCGGGCAATTTAGCTACGCGGATGTGCGACACCACCTGCGATACATCCTTAATATTAGGTTGGGTTATGCCCCTGTACGCCAACTCCTGCTCAATGGCACCGTATTTTAAATTAAGATTAGGTATAAGGGACAGATGAAACTTAACGGAAGTAATAATGAATTGCTCCTTCAGTTCGTCTTTAAAAACGCTTTCGCGGTAGCCAAATTTGCAATCGGCTTTGGTAAAGGTTTTAAATTTGCCTGTGGCTATCTCAAAGGCTTTGCAGCTTTCAAAAACATCCTTCAACTCAACACCATAAGCGCCTATGTTTTGTATGGGCGATGCGCCAACCGAGCCGGGTATCAAACTCAGGTTTTCTAAACCGGCAAAGTCGTGTTTCACTGCATAATTTACCAGATCGTTCCAAACCTCGCCTGCGCCTGCTTCAACAAATACCTCGTTATGGTTAATGCGATGTTCGATACCGCGGATGTTCAATCGGATAACCAAACCATCAAAATCGTTTATCAGCAGCATATTGCTGCCGCCGCCCATTACCAAACGCCGGGTGTGCTGCCATTGCGGATCCATAAACAACTCCACCAGGTCGTCCTCATGGTTGATCTCCACAAAAAAGCGGGCATTAACATCAACGCCAAAAGTGTTAAAGTTTTTTAGGGATACGTTTTCCTGTATTTGCAGCATGTGGGCGAATTTCGGAAATAAATTAGTTATTTTTAGATAAACTAATGTACCATGTTAACCGCCCCCCTTTCAAAAAAACACCTTATAGCTGCTCTGCTTTTAATATTTCTGCTTTCCTGTCAACAGAGCAAAGAAGAAAAAGCCTTTAAAATCTTTAACGAAGGTGCTTCCTTGTCGTTAGAAGCATATGAAGAATCGGAAAAAGGGAATCAGGAAAAAGCAAATGAGCTGAATAATGAGGCAATAAAAAAGTTTGAGGAAACATTAAAAACAGATTCCAATCACAAGGTTGTGCGTAGTGCTTTAGCCCATAGTCTTTACCTGAATAGAAATTACAGGGAAGCTATTAATTGGTTTAAAAAAGCTAACACAATAGATAAATCATCTGCCGCAAATTACAGGGAATTGGGTTTAAGTGAAATAAACCTGGGTATGGTTAAAGAAGGTGAAAAAGATCTGCTTAAGGCTTTTGAATTAGATAAATCCAAAGAAATTAAAGACATTACTGTGGAAGATTTGCATGACGTTGGTAAACTTGCTTTTGCTTATGGAGAAGGCTATGAAAAAGAAGGTAAAAAAGAGGAAGGTTTAAATTATAAAAAATTTTCTGTTGGAGTTTTAAACCTCGCTTTTAAAATTGATTCCTCAAGAACTGATATTCAGAAAACCGCACTGGATTACAATAAAAAAATAAATTGATCAGTCGCATAGGAGGGCCTGCTCGCGCTCGTTTACAACGAGTGCGTAACACTTAACAGCGTTTGCAACGCGATACAATCGCAACCCCACATTAAGCACTCGTTACAAACGAGCGCAAGGTTTACTGGTTGTTAGGGCTTGCTATCTAAAATTGCATCTACAGCTTTTGCAATATCATACAGGTTACCATTCCGTTGGTTAGTTAAGATAATGATGGTTCTGCCTTTGCCTGTGTTTGTTGTGAGCAACGCCTGATAGTGCATTGCGGTGCCATCGTGTACGTGGGTCGTTATTTTATCTCCCTCCATAGTGCCGCCCCCCAGGCCTGATTGATTATCGGGCGCAAAGGGAATGAGGATTTGACGTGTAGAAGTTGGATCTATAAGGCGAAAGTTAACTATACATTCCGACCATTTGTAAAAATCGTCTAAATTCAGCGCCGTCCATCCCGATATTGGAACTGCAAGGCCATCCTGTACAAAACTTTCATTAAATGATTTGGCCATTAACGGTTCACTGTCGGTTGGGTCTACAATACCATTGCTGATACCTGCTTTTTTTAGTAAAGTTTGCTGTACAAATTGGGTAAAAGGCATACCTGTAACCTTTTCAATTAGTCGTCTGCGTAAAAAAGTATTGTTGTTGTTATAAGCGTATTTGCTGCCGGGTTCAAAGTCTAATTGTTGTAAGGACTGAAGGTCTTTCCAATTATCAGCATCGGTATGAACAGTTTTCCATTTCACCTCTGGCAGACCGCTGGTATATTGTAATAAGTTTTTTATGCTTACTTTTTCCGCCCATGCAGGCAGATCAGGAAAAAACTTTGCTACCTTATCATCCAGGTTTAGCCTACCTTGTTCCTTAAGCATCATTAATCCTACCGCGTCAAACTCTTTCGCAATTGACCCAATATGAAAACGGTATTGTGTTTTAAGCGGAGTTTTTTTTGCTGCATCTGCATAGCCAAAAGCCGCTTTTACAATGAGTTTTCCATGGTCTACTACCAATATATTACCATTGAAAGACCCTGATTGAAATGTTTCGTTTAAATATTTATTTATTGAAAGCGCCTTGTTATTTTGGCCAAATGCGTGGGTACCCATTAAAATTATAGTAAGCAAAACAAGGGTGCTATTTTTGTAAAATATCTTCATAAACGTTCTGTTTACTTTAAGACATAACAATAGTTGCTTTGTTACGCTATTCGTGCTCGGCGCAGACGAGGGCAAGTTCTTACATTTACTTCTGCGACGGCATAAACTCAAAAGGCAATAACATGTTAATACGGTAAACGCTGATATTTCCTTTCCATTCTAAGCCTTCGTCGTAATACCCATTTTTATCAATACTTACTCCCGCGTAGCCATCTTCCTGTTGCAAAAAAGATTCGTTTCCCTTTTTATAGGTGATAAAAACCTCATTTCTATCAAACTTATTCTCGTCCTTGTCTGCCTCTTTTTTAAGCATGACAAATTTTTGCCCGTCAGAAACCTGAACAATACTATTATAGCCAAGCATGTTTGCAGGATCAAGGTTAACTTCCTTGTTAGAACTCGCGGCCCCGGCCGGCGTTTTGTACATTAAAAAATTATTTTCCTGTACCTGATCTGCCCATAATGAACGGATAAAGTGCATTCTTGATCCAAAATACGCTTCGTCCCTCGCCTTCATAACGGCCTTTACTTTAGCCGGTTTAAGGCCCGCTACATCTTCCGTAAAAAAATAATTCCCTTTGTATTTTGTTTGTGAAGGGGTGCGACTAAAAGAGGTTAAGAAATAAGTGATCTTATAACCCAGTAGCTTGTTAGTAATAATTAATGGCTTTTCGGTATCGGCGGTTAGCAGGTCCCTCTTTTTATTATAGCGGAAATAAATTTCATCCTGATTATCTATCACGCAATCTTTGCTATCCTCGCCAATAAACTCCTTCAAAAATACCTTCATGGCCTTTTCCCTGCTTATCTCATCGCCGCCAATGGTTACCTCTGCCAGTTCAATTACTTTATGTTTTAAGGCGATGTTTAAACTTGCATCCGTGTAGTTACTTATCTTTTGCGATTCGTAGCCCATGGAACTGACAACAAGCGGAGACTTGGTTTTTATGGTGTTATTTAAAGCGAAATTCCCGGCACTATCAGATACCGTGCCCTGAAAAGTGCCGTCAAAATAAACACTCACCTTGTCTAAGGGCTTGCCTGTAACGGCATCGGTAATTCTGCCGCTTACAACCTGCGCCCGCAACACCGTTGGAAGCAGAAGCAAGAGTGTTACTAAGAATTTAAAAGATGCCTTTTGTTTCAAAATTTTATTTAGCTAAGTATGATTCCCTGAAAAATTGATCGCGCTGTAAACTCATTTGAGATTAAAACACATACAAGTATACCGCTTAGACTGCACGTGTAAAAGTAAAGTATACAATGGGTTATAATGTTGCGACTATAGGGCAAATTGATGCGACATCGTTTTGTTATGCCATGCTACTCGCGCTCGTTTGCAACGAGTGCGTAACACTTCAAAGCGTTTGCAACGCGATTCAATCGCTGTCCCACATTAAGCACTCGTCGCAGACGAGCGCAAGGTCATATCCTAATAAATCATATCATTTTATTACGCTTTGCTTAATGTCAATCAGCTTTTTCCTTGCGCTTAAGGCGCAAAAATGTTTTATGGATCTTGGTCCGGAAAATATCATAAAACATAACAAAAGCGAGGATGGCCGCGGGAATAAAAAACTCATTCAAGCCAAAATAACGATACAGATAAGCTGCTGATACGCATCCGAAGAAAAAGAAAAATATAATGACCAGGCGCAAGGATATGCGCTGGCGCAATGGACTCATGTCCTCAGCGGCGTTGCTTTGTATTATTGCCGATAGGTCAATGCCCAGATCGGTAAATATCCCGGTTAAATGCGTGGTGCGCACCACCGAGCCCGAAACCATAGAAACCATGGCATTTTGCAGCCCCATAGCGAACAATAAGCTACCGGCCAGCAAACGCGTGTTTACTACCGATGGACGCATATTGGTGCCATAAATAGCCACAAATAACAATATGGCTATCTCTATACATATAGATATGGTGTAGGCGAAGCGTTGCTCCTTACCCACCCTGCGGATAATAAAACTGGATACAAATGCACCCGCCAAAAACAGGATCATCCACATGCCCACGGTGCGTGCGTCTGTAAAATCGCCTGCCGCCAGCTTCTCGGCAAAGAGCGCTACGTGGCCCGTTACATTGGTAGTAAGCACATAAAATGATAAAAAACCGGCACCATTAACAAAGCCAGCTGTTAGGCACAAAAGCGCTGCCAACCGCAGATTGTGCGCGTAGGTGCGATATTTGCCTGTGTGGTGTAACATGTTGAATTATTGCGATCGGATCAGTACCTGATGCGAATAGATGTTCTGGTTTTAATGTAAGTATACTGAAAATCACACAGCTTTCAAAGGTCGATAACTGCTGCGGCATAGCTGTTGCAAGCAAAGTGTAAAATTTCCTGATATTGAATACCTTTATAATCAAAGTCTTACAATGCTTTTACAGCTAAAATTCATAACGAATAAGTCTGTTGCAAAGTGTTGCATGTTTAGACTTATAATATTTGCAAAGTTTTAATCACCAAACACTTACAAAAAACAGTGTTGCAAGTGTTGCAAAGTGTTGTATATATTTCTGCAACAGCAATCAGTATTTACCGCTTATACCAGTTTACCAGCAACAGCACCATTTGGTTATAGGTATCCATACCCATGGGCTGGTTATTGGCCTTTAAAAAGTCGTTATAAAGCATGCCGCTAAGCAGTCCCGCTTTACCGCGAAAGGAGAACCAATAGTAGCGTTCGGCTATAAAATCGCCCCTAACCTTTTGGGAAATGTGGGTTTTCAGTTCGTTACTGATCAGGGTATCGCGGCGGCGCATAGACTGCATGCACTCCCCCAACGCTAACTGGTATGCAGAGTAACGTAGCAGCCGGTCGCGCGAGTTTATACCCGCCAAAAAGCCGGCAAAATTGGCCTCATCCTCGGCGCCAAATCCCGTTTGATGAGAAAGCTCATGGCAAGCCACAACCGGGCGCGCAAAAACCGGCATCTGGTAGTTTATCTGCGCTTCGCCGGTAAAAGGGTTATAATAGCCTGACGTTGTGAGATAGTTAATAACAGGCGTAAGCAGAGACGATTTTATCCCGGGATAGTAAGTTCGGAAGTTAGCTGAATCGGCAGAAAGCTTTTTTATAGCCGACAGGGCATTGCCGTAAATTTGTTGGTTGGTTTGCAGCGTGTCTTCGTGCTTTAATCGCATGCGGGTGACGTTGGCGCTATCAATAATTGCGCAGGTAACGGCTTCCAGGTCGGCGGCGGTGAATGCTGTATCGCGCAGGTTAAGGCGTTCCGCTGCCGAGGGGCGATAGTAGTTCATCCCCCAAAACAAATAGAATATAACATAGGCAGCCTGTATGCCAATGATCAATCCTAACAAAGCCCTGCCTATTACCTTAAACCTGCCTTTAAACAGCAGGTAAATGAGGCGGCCAACCAAATAAATTAGATATAAAATAACAGCCGAGTAAAGCACATCGCCAAAGCTTAAGGGAAGAATATTTAAAACGGGATGCAGCACATAGCAAACGCCCACATAAAAACCCCGAGAGTAATAGCGCTCAACTACAGCCGGGTAATTAGTAAGCACATTAAGCAGGCAAATAACCAAAGCCAGACCGGCAATGGCAATAAGTCGCTTTACAAATGGGTTTAGCTTACGTGGCATTAGCACAAATATAGGTTTGTGTATCCAATGGGCACAAAAAAAGCGTCCCGATAACTCGGGACGCTTTCTCACAAATTTAATTGTAGTTATTTTATGCTTACAGGTACTTCAGTATTTTCCCATATCAAAGAAAAACCTGTAGGGTTGATAACATACTTTAAACTCTCAACGGCGTACCATCTCTGTAAACGGTCAGTAGCAGTTGCTGTTTTAGCTTTAACTGTAGCCTCTAGCACATTCTTCGCAGGGTCTGCATTAGCCACGCCACCTTGCTTAATACCCCATTGGCCTACCTGCGAGTTAAATACTATTTTCCACTCGCTTTCGCCCGGCATAGCGAAAAAGGTGTATTTGCCGGCCGGCAGCTTTTTGCCTTCTATCATTATGTCCTTATCAGTAGTAAATACGGTGGCCTGGTTAGCTCCGGCGCGCCATAGTTTACCATAAGGCTCTAAACCGCCAAATATTTTACGTCCATTTACTGAGGGGCTGCCATAATTAATGCTGATGGTAGCACCGCCTACTTTAGCGCTAACACTGTCGCGCGGACTTGCTTGGGGCCTGCCGCCTTGTGCAAACGCGGATGATGACATTAAAAATAAAGCAAATGCAAAACAAGCAGCTGCTGTAAATTGGAATACTTTTTTCATGGTTTCTTCTTAAGCTTAATATTGATTGTAACAAATATAAATTAAAAACTTGGTGCTGCTAATATAACTGATTAGTTAGTAAACGCCGATTTTTTAAAAATATGTTAAATTTTAAAAACTAAATATTACGGTGCTTTGTTTATGTTTCTGACTTGCATTGCAGTTAGGAATTGACCGTAAGGTTAACCATACCCTAAGGTTAAACAATTGTTGTGAGTTGGCCCTTGCCGTGAGGCAGGGGTTTTTTGTTTCTTGTTTATTTTGCGATGGCATAGCAATAGACCATTATTATACTTTAATTTGAAGCATGAAAAAACAGGAAAAGCTGTTTTACGTGCTTTTTATAATGCTTGCCTTTGTCGTTAATGTTAGCGGCATTAACCTCGCTTTTTTTACTGATGACCCCGGCCTGTATGCCGCCATCGCTAAAAACATGCTGTACAGACATGATTGGCTATCGTTATATAGTTACGGACAGGATTGGCTGGATAAACCCCATTTTCCGTTTTGGATGGCGGCTGCCAGTTTTAAACTGTTTGGTATAAGCGCCTGGGCGTACCGCCTGCCTGCTCTGCTGTTTTTTACCTTGGGACTGTGGTACACTTACCTTTTAGGCAAAAAATTCTATACACAGGAGATTGCGTTTGTGGCTGTGCTGATTGTGCTTGCATCGCAGTACGTTATAATGAGCAATACAGACGTGCGCGCTGAGCCGTACTTAATGGGCCTTATAACCGGGGCCATTTACCACATAACCGGACTTAACGACCGCTTTAATTATAAGGACCTGCTACTTGCCGCACTGCTAACTGCCTGTGCGGTTATGACCAAAGGGATATTTGTTCTGGTGGTTATTTATGGCAGTTTGCTGGGGCAACTCATTTTTCAGAAAAGGTTTGCAGAGGTGTTTTCTATAAAATGGATAGGCTTGTTCTTGCTTACCTTGCTTTTTACCCTGCCGGAGCTGTATGCTTTATATATACAATTTGATCTTCATCCCGGGAAAACTGTTTTTGGCAGGCAAGGCGTATCCGGCATAAAATGGTTTTTGTGGGACAGCCAGTTTGGGCGCTTTGTAAACAGCGGGCCCATCAGTCAGCAAAAATCAGGCGATGTATTCTTCTATGTACATACCCTGCTTTGGGCGTTTGCTCCCTGGTGTTTGTTATTTTACTTCGCTTTGTATAGCCGCATATGCGGGATTATAAAAGGGGAAAAACAAGCCGAGTATTACACCCTTGGCGGTGGCCTGCTTTTGTTGCTGTTGTTTTCGCTGTCGCGATTTCAATTGCCGTTTTATACAAATATCCTGTTTCCGCTGTTTGCCTTAATTACCGCGCCTTACTGCTTTGAACGCCTAAATGTTTGGGGCAGCCGCATAAGGATTATATCGTGGTGGTTATACATCGCGGCTTTCACCCTAGGAGTATTCGCTATCAACTACTTTTTAAACATCAGCAGCTATGTGTTTTTGACCGTTGTTTGTGTGCTGTATTTTGCCTTGATATCTTATATAACAAATAGGGTTAAAAACGCGGTAAAGACTACTTTTTTTATCGCTGTCACAGCCGCGCTCTTTGCCAACTTTTATATAAACAATACCGTTTATCCTATACTTGGCTATTTTAACGGACAAATAGCCGCGGCGAAATATGTAAACCAGCCCAAGTTTAAAAGTTACAAAATATACTCCCTCAAACAACAAAACAACGTCTTCCAGTTTGAGTGCAACAGGCCGGTGGGCTATATGCCCCTGGAAAGCTTAAAAGGATCGTTGCCCGCAAACGCCATCTGCTACGCTAACCAGCAATCGGTTGACTATCTACGGCAGCAAAATATTCCCTTCGAAATATTAGGTCTTTTCCCCAACTATCCGCAGGAGCGGATACTGCCAGCCTTTGTTAATGCAGCAGAACGGAATACCGTGTTAGATAAGGTCTACCTCATTAGCAAGTAACAACAGGTGTTTCACAAAAATATGAAACACAGGTGAAACGGATGAAACGCTTTTATTCGTAATCTCTTTAATATAAGACCTTTGCAATTTCGCATGAAACAGAATGAAACTACTTATTCGTCAGTAAGTTTAGCTTCAAATATTACACAAACCACTTATTATCAACTAATTGTCAAATAGTAGTTTTTTGATTGAAACGTGAAACGCGAAAACGCCCTCAGGACGCAATCATTTGTGCTCCTCATCAATACGATAAACCAAAAACAAGATCATCAAACCCAACAAAGAGATCAAACCAAATGATGCGCGCAGGCTAAGTGCTTCGGCAACAAAACCCACAAATGGCGGGACCAGCAGAAAACCCAAATAGCCAATAGATGATATGGATGCCAGAGCGGTACCGCTACTCATTGTTTTTGAACGCCCGGCCATTTGAAAAACCATTGGCACTACGCACGATACGCCGAAACCTACCATGATAAAACCCAGCGCCGCTATCAGTTGATTTGGAAATATTACCGATAACAGCAAGCCAATAAATATTAACACCCCGCTGCCGCGAAGCACATTCTTAATACCAAAGCGGTTAACAATCGCGTCGCCAACAAAACGGCCAAGCGTCATGGCTATCATATAAACAACAAACCCCTCGGTAGCGTTGCCTTTTGATACATGTATAACCTTTTCGAAATACACTCCGCTCCAGTCGTACATAGTATTTTCGCAGGCCATACAGCAAAAACAGATGAGCGCGAAGATGATCAACGATTTTTCGGGAAGTGAGAACAGTTTTCGCTTGGGCTGCACTATGGGCGGCTGATATATAGTGCCCGAAATGAACCAGAATGAGCAAATTATAAGTAAAATACTTACTGCCGGTAAATGGTAGAAGGTGCTTATACCATAATGCACCGCGAAATATCCAATAGCAGCGCCGGCAAAACCCGCAAGGCTCCATATGCCGTGAAAATTGGCCATTATGGAACGATCATACAACGACTGCACAGCTACTGCCTGCGCGTTGGTAGATATATTGAACAAATTGCGGGTGGCACCCAAAAAGAACAATACCACCACCAATTGCCACACTGTATTGCAAAACCCAAGCAGGCCCAGATCAATAGCAAATAATACCCCACCAACCAACATAACTGTGCGACTGCTAAATTTGCTTAGCATTTTACCGGTTACCGGTACGGTGAGCATTAAGCCAACTGGTGTAGCCAACAAAATGCCGCCTAACTCAGCTTCGTTTAAATTAAATTGTTTTTGAATATCAGGAATACGCGATGCCCAGGTGGCAAAACCAAGGCCGGATAGGAAAAAGAAAACGGCATTTGCCAGGCGCAGTTGCCGAGGCGTTCTATGTTCGGTTGATTTTTTTAGCACAATTGATGCAAATTTACAGCAATGGGCTTAAATTATTCTATAACGCTCCAAAAACTAAAATATCAGCACTAAGGTGCCGCTAACAATAAGCGCAGTTGCAATGCCGGTTTTTAAAGTTATTTGTTCGCCTAAAAACAATGCCGCTAATATAATAGCCAGCGCAACGCTCAATTTATCAACGGGTGCGACCTGAGAAACCTTTCCTAATTGCAAAGCCTTAAAATAACAAAGCCATGATAATCCTGTTGTAATTCCCGATAGAATAAGGAATATCCAATTCTGGCGGCTTAGCGAGGTAATTGCGTTGCCTGTTCCTTTAAGAGCAACTATTGTCCAAGCCAAAACCACTATAACAACAGTTCGAATAGCAGTAGCCAAATCTGAGTCTATTCCCTTGATCCCCACCTTTGCAAACAATGCTGTCAGGGCTGCAAAAAGTGCCGATAGTAAAGCGTATATCCACCACATGATTTATTTTATAATTGTTTATAGACAAAAGAGGAGAAATTACCTTAATTATCACAAATAAAAATTTTATAACTTTTATGTAAAATCCAGCCTGTGGTCGGTGTTGTCACCGCACCACATAGAATGATAGATTCCTTATTGGCTCATTATTAGTTCTTATTGGTTCATATCGGCTCATTTTTATTCCGAATCCTGATAATTAACATCAAAAAATCCTTACCTCACAGCTTCTAAGTAGCCATTTTATGACGTTTATCACAAATTAAAATTTTATAACTTTTATGTAAAATTTTATAATTATTATTGGAAATTGGAGTTTGTATAGGATAGGCGAACCTGAATTTGAATATTTCTCTTATAAAAAATGGCTAAAAAAACTGATTTTGTTTACTCAGAAGTTTCTGAACCACACCGTAAACGCACTAAGCAAATTTTAAAGGAATTTCCTGATCTGAGGAACCTGATAGGCAAAAATCCCAACACAATTTGGGCTATAATTGGCTTGGTATCCTTTCAGTTAGTTTTGGCTTGGTTGCTTCGCGATCAATCATGGTGGCTGGTATTTGGCGCAGCTTATTTTTTAGGTGCCTTTGCAGATCACGCCCTTTTTGTAATGATACACGAATGTGCTCATCAACTACTATTTAAAAGCAGATCTGCTAATCGTTGGGCCGGTATTTTTGCCAATATGCCGCAAATTTTCCCAAGCTCCATATCATTTGAGCGATACCATATAAAGCATCACTCGTTTCAGGGTGTGCATGAGCTGGACGCCGATCTACCCAACAAATGGGAAGCAAAACTGATAAACAACTCGTTTTTAGGCAAAGCGCTTTGGCTGCTTTTCTACCCACTGTTCCAGGTTTTCCGTTTATCGCGCTTACGCGAAATACAAACATTTGATATTTGGATAGTAACCAACTTATTGGTGCAGGTAGCTTTTACAGCTGTTATATATTACTTTATGGGATGGCACGCATTAGCGTTCCTGCTGTTAAGCTTTTCGTTCTCGGTAGGTTTGCATCCGCTGGGTGCACGCTGGGTACAGGAGCATTACTTAACCCATAGTGTTGAGCAGGAAACTTACAGCTATTATGGCGGCCTTAACCTGGTAGCTTTTAACGTGGGCTTCCATAACGAGCACCATGATTTTCCTTCTATCCCATGGAACAAGCTTCCGCAGATAAAGAAAACAGCGCCGGCATATTATGATACGCTGTTCTACCATAAATCGTGGACCAAGTTATTCTTCCGCTTCCTTTTCGACAAAGAGATATCGCTTTTAACCGCATACTGCGTAAAGAAAGAGGTAAAGTGGCTTTGACCGATGTGTCAAAACCTGACGTTGAAATGCAGATCCAATAAATTATTCTGTCTTAATTTTTAAGCTATTTTTTCGCTATGTTGTTCCCCCGGATAAGCAGAAGCAGAAAGCTTAAATACATAGCTGTAGTAGTCATCTTTTTATTTGTTGGAGCTTTCGCCCGTCACCGCTATTTACTTAGCAAGATCACCATAACGGGCCAGCTACAGAATAAAGCTATGAGCGAAACATCGGGCATGGCGGCATCAGGTATTAACGACCAATTATTTTATGTACATAATGACAGCGGCGATGGTAGCCGCTTTTTTGTTATAAACGCCGAAGGAAAGCTTTTTAATACTATTTCCTACCAAGGTAATCCCTTGTTTCCGACAGGCGTTTACGATTGCGAAGACATGGCCGTGGGGCCGGGACCAAAAGCCGGGAAAAGTTACATTTATATAGGTGATATGGGCGACAATTCTTTTAAAAGGCCCGCCATTACTATTTACAGAATGGAAGAAAAAGAGGCGCTGCTTGACGGAACTACCAAAACAGTAAAAGCAATGCCCATTTATTTGAAATATCCTGACAGTCCGAAGGACGCCGAAACACTGATGATAGATCCGCTGGAGAAACTGCTTTACATAGTAACCAAACGTGGCGATGCGGTGGGTGTTTATACAGCCCCTTTAAATTCAGCACCGGGTGACACCGTTACGCTAACCAAAAAATGCACGTTAACTTTTAGCGGCATAAAACCTTTAAAATGGATAACTGCCGGCGATATATCAAAAGACGGGAAACACATCTTACTAAAAAGCTACCAGGAGATCTACTACTGGGAACGCCGCGACAATGAAACTGTATGGCAGGCCATGCAAAGAAAACCGTTTAACCCACATTACGAAGAAGAAAAATTAGGCGAAGCCATTGCTTTTGGTGCCGACGGCAGGGGCTTTTATACCACCAGCGAAGGTGTGTTTGCCCCGATATATTATCATAAAACACCATAAGCCTTTTAAAAAGAATTTCTATATTTAATGCACCGAAAAAAACTAAAATAGTTATGAAGAAAAAATTATCTATTGCAGCACTACTTGTTTGCTGCGTTACTGTTGCTTTTGCAGCATTTGCAGATCTATCCGGAAAATGGAAAGGCACATTAAAATTTGGCGACATGGAAATCCCGCTTAATTATACTTTTAAAGTGGATGGCGAAAAACTAACCGGCTCAATTGGCTCTGACCAGGGTGAAAACCCGATTTCTGAGGGTAAAATAAAGGGAAATGATTTTTCATTTTCTTTAGATTTTAACGGAGAAAAAATACCTCATACAGGTACGTACTATGGTGATTCTACCATTGTCATTTCTGAATTTCAGGGTCAGAAAAACCGTGTTAAACTTACCCGCGCCCAGTAACAGAGTTTTAAATCGATTTGTCGTTGGATAAGCTCCAATGACAATTAAAGCATTAAACCGAAAACCAAAAGTAATTATGAAAAAAAGAATTTCAATTATTGCAGCACTTGTTTGCAGCTTTGTTGTTGCACTTGCAGCATTTGCCGACCTAAATGGAAAATGGAAAGGCACATTAAAATTTGGCGACAATCAAATTGACCTGACCTACACTTTTAAAGTTGATGGTGAAAACCTGACAGGTACTATAGGCACAGGGCAGGGCGAATTCCCCATTGCTGAAGGAAAAATAAAGGGCAACGATTTTTCTTTCTCACTTGATTTTAACGGAACCAAAATACCTAACACAGGTAAATATTATGGCGATTCAACCATTATAACACAAGATTTTAATGGCAACAAAACCAATATTAAACTTACCCGTGCGCAATAAATATTAAACCGAAAAATCCCTTAAAATAAAACCGAAAACCCAATTATTATGAAAAAAAGACTATCAATCATTGCGCTGCTTGTTTGCAGCTTTGCAGTTGCATTTGCAGCATTTGCCGACCTGAATGGAAAATGGAAAGGCACATTAAAATTTGGCGACTTTGAATTGCCGCTTACTTATACTTTTAAAGTTGATGGCGAAACTGTAACCGGCGCCTGCACTACTGATCAGGGCGACCTTCCTATCTTAAACGGCAAGATCAAAGGAAGTGATTTCACATTTGCCTTAGATATTCAAGGACAACAAATGCCGCAAACCGGTAAATTCTATGGTGATTCAACCGTTATTACTTCTGAGTTCCAAGGCCAAAAAACCCGCGTTAAATTAGTGCGCGCTCAATAACAGCATTAAATTAAAAAGAGAAGGCCTGCAATTTCTTGCAGGCCTTTTTTTATTTGCTTTTACCCCTGTCCTACGCTACTTTTGCAGCAATGTTAAACCGTGTTACTGCCATAGTGTTATTGGTTGCGCTGCTTTCGGCCAATTTTTCGCGCTTGTTTGTTTATGCCGGTTTTGAACTGAACAAAAAATACATTGCAACCCAACTTTGCGAGAACAGAGATAAACCACTGCTGCATTGCGACGGGCACTGTTACTTTATGAAAAAAGTTAAACAGGTGCAGGAAAAAGAAAAAAGCAATGAGCGCCAAACGCAAAAAAGCTTGTTTCAGGAAGTTTTTGTAAAATCATCCAGCTCAGTAAAGTTCTTTTCGCAGGTAGTTAATACCATAGCTACACCTTATAAAATGGCCGGGACCACATCTTCCCCGCTTGGCGTGTTCCAGCCTCCGCAATTAGCGTAATAATTCCTTTCTCTTAGTGCATTTTTAATCAACGGACTGCCTTGCTTTGCCGTTTGATCAAATCGTACGCTTAAGTACTCCACTATTTTATGCTAATCAAGGGAGAAGATCTCCCTTAACAACAAACACTTAGGTGAAAAAATACTATGTATTGTTTTTGCTGAACCTGCTTACAGTGGCAGCATTCAGTCAAATAAAAGGCACGGTTACCGATGCCATAACACACGAAGGCTTGGCCGGCGCAGCGATAAACGACGGCGCTAAAAGCCTTACCCATACCAACATACACGGAGAGTTTAGCCTGCTCCAATCGGCGTTAAAAACCATTAAGGTGACCATGGTGGGTTATACCCCACGCACCGTTATAGTTGTAGACGGTGCTCCGGTCAGCGTTGAGCTTGAACCTTCAACAACCGATCTGCAAACCGTTGTTGTCTCGGCTAATCGTGAGGGACAAGACCGCCGCGACGCTCCTATCGCCATCAGCAAAATCAATTCAACTTTAATAAAAGACACCAAAGCAACAGCGCTGTACCAATTGTTAAATAAGGTACCCGGCGTTTATATGGTGAACCTGGGTAACGAGCAGCACACCATGTCTATAAGGCAGCCCATCACTTATAATGCGCTGTATTTATATATGGAAGATGGTTTGCCCATACGCCCAACAGGGATATTCAACCACAACTCGCTGTACGAGATCAACATGTCGGGTGTAAAGGATATAGAAGTGATAAAAGGCCCGGCATCCTCATTGTACGGAAGCAACGCTATTGGGGGCGCTATCAATTTTATTACGCAAAGTCCGCCGGCTGGTTATGCAGGAAATGTTTCCATACAGGGCGATAATTATAACTATCGCCGGGTTGATGCCGACGGTGGTTTTACTAAAGGAAAGTTTGGTTTGTATGTGGGCGGATATTTGGTAAAGCAAAAAGATGGCTGGCAGGATTATTCTGATTTTGATAAAACCTCCCTCAATTTAAAAATGACCTATGCGGCTACTGATCGCACCAAACTAACCTTTGCATCGGCATACAACTACCTTAATACCCAAACGCCGGGCAGTTTGGATGCTTTTAAGTTTTATAGTCGCAGTTATGGTGCCAACCAACGGTTTACCTATCGCAGGGTAAAAGCTTTCAGGGCATCGCTTAAACTGGAGCATAACTGGAGCGAAAAGAGCAGCGCCTTTATTACTGCCTTTATCCGCGCCAATTCTACTGCTCAGTTGCCAAGCTATTATATCTCGGATGTGCGGGATAATACGGGCGCGTATTTAAGCTCCAACGGACAGGTTAATGATCAGCGGCTGCAAAGTTTTGGTTTGTTAGCGCAACACCGTGTAAATATGAACTTTCTTAACTCGCGTTTAATTTTGGGTGGATATTTGGATAATAGCCCGAGCTCATTTTACGCGCAGTTTTTAGATATTCAAAAGGATGTTGCCCGTAATTACTATACCGGCTTTACCAACAGCGGTAAATATTTAGATGATTACCGGATAAAACTTTTTAATACCGCTGCCTATGCGCAATACGAAATGAACCCTGTTGAGCCGCTGCGGATAGTTTTGGGTGTAAGGTATGACCATGTTCATTATAACTTCAACAACAACCTTACAGCAGGCACCAAATACAAGCAGCACGAGGTTAACGATTTTAATATTGTAGCGCCTAAGCTCGGGCTTACTTATAATTTTGGTAGCAATACAGGTTTATATGCTAATTATAGCATAGGTTTCCAACCACCTGAAACAGGCGACCTATACAGTGCACGGCAGCTAACACCACTTAAACAGGCCACATTTAATAACTATGAAGTGGGGGGATGGCTGGCAATGCTTAACAAGAAAGTTTACCTGGAAGTAAGCTTATACGATTTGGAAGGGCGCAATGAGATCATCAACCAACTACTGCCTGATAATACCACCCAAAACCAAAACGCAGGTGCCACGCGCCACCGTGGTGTCGAGTATGCGGTTACTTATGCGCCATCCGCACAATTGAGTTTCAGGTTTAGTGGTACCAATGCTAAACACTCGTATTTAGATTATAGTGAGGTAAGCACCAATTTTGCCACAAACACCAGCACAATCAACGTGTATAACGGCAACCGCATGAATAATGCACCGGCTTGGATAGCCAACAGCGAGCTTACTTACAAGCCATTGTTTATACCCGGTTTCAGAATAGCTGGCGAATGGCAGCATATTGATAAATACTTTACCAACCCGGCAAATACCAAAAGCTACAGCGGCTATAATATTTATAACCTGCGTTTAGGCTATGAAGCAAAACAAAATGCGTTAAACGGCTTTGGTATATGGTTCAACGTACTCAATTTAACTAATAAGCTGTATGCCACAACGGTTGTAAGCAACCAATACGGCGACACTTATACTGCCGCGCCACCGCGCACTTATACACTGGGTTTAAACTATTCGTTCTCAAAAAACTGATCATGACAAAAAATACAGCCAACAACCAGGCAGCTAAAAAGCGTTTTTATAAATGGCACCGGATACTGGGGCTAACCGCATTGATACCTATTATCGGGTGGACCATCAGCGGGCTATCGCATCCTTTAATGTCAAACTGGTTAAGGCCGGCCATAGCTAAGGAGGTGTTTGTTCCGGCTACGCAGGATAAAATTGCGCCGCAAGTTTCGCTGCAGCGGGTTTTAGAGATGCATAACATTACCGAGGTAAGAAATTTCAGTTTGATAAAGTTTAACAAAGGCGCGTATTATCAAATTCTGGGTAGCAACAATGTTTATGATTACTATTCGGTTACTGATGGTAGTTTCCTTCCTAATGGCGACAAAGCTTATGCCGAGTACCTGGCCCGTTATTTTACGCAGGATAATACATCGCCAATAAAGAAAATACGGTTGCAAACTAGATTTGACAGCTATTACCAGCCTATAAACCGCCTGCTACCCGTTTGGAAAGTAAGTTTTGCCCGCCCTGATGGAATGGATGTATACGTAGAAACCGTGCAAAGCCGCATGGGAACGTTCAATAACGACACACGCAAGTTCTTCCTGGTGTTGTTTGAGCAATTGCACACCTGGCAATTTTTAGTGGCCATTGGTGGAGAGCAATTCAGGTTGATAGTTTTAATGGTAGTGGTAAGCGTTATATTTCTTGCCATGCTGAGCGGCTTAACCGTTTATGGTTTGTTTTGGAAGAAATTTAAAGAGGTAACACAGAAAAAGAAAAATAACGGAACGGAAGATAGGCGTATCATTCACCGTTACCATAGGCAATTGGGGCTTATTATGTCGGCGTTAATGCTGACGTTTACCTTAAGCGGGGCGTTTCATATCTATATTTCCTTATATAATTTGAAGGGAGAAAGCAATGACTACCGGCAACTGATAAATATACAGGAATTGAAATTATCCAACCTTGAATTGCCCATAGCTGACAGCACCATTTTGCGGATTGGCCTGGCTAAGTTTAACGATAAAACCGATTACCAAATACTCACTGATAACAAGAAGGTGCGATATATTGATGCACAAAACGGCGGAGAATTACAAAATGGTGATGCGGAATTTGCCCGCTTTTTAGCTACCTATTACAAAACAGCGGATGCCGTCGACAGAAAACAAAAATTATACGCCCGTACAGTTGTAACTCCCGTTAAGCAATTCACCAATGAATATGGCTTTATCAATAAGCGCTTGCCGGTTCAGCAGGTAAGTTACCCTAACGATGGTGACTGGTACATTGAAACAACATCAGCTAAATTAGCCACCAAAGTAGATGGAACAGATCGCGCAGAAGGCCTAACTTTTATATTTTTACACAAGTTTTTCTGGATGACCTGGGCCGGTAAAGACATACGCGATA